>CAISPV010000043.1 GCA_903887485.1 uncultured Desulfobulbaceae bacterium
GGGCATGAACACTGGGTCAACAGCGTGGCCTTTGACAGCACGGGCCAACGCATCGTCTCAGGGGCATGGGACAACACCATCCGCATCTGGGACGCCGGCTCAGGTGAATGCCTTGCCATCCTCAAGGGACATGAAGGCTCGGTCACCAGTGTGGTCTTTGACAGCACGGAAAAACGCATCGCCTCAGGGGCATGGGACAACACCATCCGCATCTGGGACGCCGACTCCGGTGAATGCCTTGCCATCCTCAAGGGACATGAAAGCCCGGTCACCAGCGTGGCCTTTGACAGCACGGGAAAACGCATCGCCTCAGGGGCATGGGACAACACCATCCGCATCTGGGACGCCGGCTCCGGTGAATGCCTCGCCATCCTTAAAGGGCATGAACACTGGGTCAACAGCGTGGCCTTTGACAGCACGGGCCAACGCATCGTCTCAGGGGCAAGAGACAACACCATCCGCATCTGGGACGCCGACTCCAGTGAATGCCTCGCCATCCTCAAGGGACATGAAGGCTCGGTCTCCAGCGTGGCCTTTGACAGCACGGGAAAACGCATTGTCTCAGGGGCAGAGGACAACACCATCCGCATCTGGGACGCTGAGACTGGCGAGTGCCTGCGATGTAACTGGGCAAACGAGAGTGGCGAGATCACAGGCCATGCTGTGTGGCGGCCGCCACGGCCCCATGACCTCGCCGACACGGGGGAAGTTCTTTCCGTTGGCGGCGATGCCTGGCGCCTGCTCGCCTGGCAGGTCTGGGACTTTCCCGGCGCGCCGGGCCAGTGGACCCGCCTACCGCTGGTGTATTAGCCCTCACACCGTCAGCCATTACTGCACCGCCACCAGTGGGCGAACAGGCCGTCGCCACGAGCCAACTGCTCGAAGCTGCCGCGCTCGACGATACGGCCCTGGCGAAAGACGAGGGTCTCGTCAGCGTTGCGGATAGTGGACAGCCGGTGGGCTAGCTCAAGGTGCTGGGGACGTCTGGTTTATTTTCATCGTGATCTTTTGGGAAAAACCCTCTATGATTACCAACCATTGTCCCCGCTCATCTGCATATCAGTTGCGCCTGGATACGGGAAGATCAGCGGATAGAAGAGCTCAACTGGGAGGAAATGGCCACAAACCGCAATGTTCATTTTATTGATCCCCTCCCCCTTTCTCCTCCGGTAACAGTGGCAACACTCATCAACCCATCTTGTCAGGAACCATATACATGCATATTCTGGTTGACGCCGATTCCTGCCCCGGAATCATCAAGGAGATCCTGTACCGGGCCGCGGAGAGGACTGGGACCCGGATGACCCTGGTGGCGGATCGTCCGCTGACGGTTCCTGAATCCCTCCATATCAAAAGGATTCAGGTCAGCCCTGGACTCAATGCGGCGGACGCCCGGATCATTGCCCTGGTGCAGCCCGGCGATCTGGTTATCACTGATGATATCCCCCTGGCCTCGGCAGCAGTTGGCAAGGGAGCTCTGGTGCTCAACCAACGGGGCGAGATGCTGCAGGAAGAAAATATCGCCGAACGGCTCTCGGCCCGGGACTTCATGACTGAACTGCGGGAGTCCGGCATCGACACCGGGGGCCCGGCGCCCCTGAGCCAGAGGAATCGACAATCTTTTGCCAATCAACTGGACCGGCTTCTGGTTCAGATCAAGGCAAAAACCATAATTACACCTCAAGGATAAATACATGGAATGGCTTGCTTCCCCTGAAACCTGGATGGCCCTTGTCACCCTGACCGCGCTCGAGATTGTCCTCGGGGTCGACAATATCATCTTCCTTGCCATTCTGGTCGGCCATCTTCCCAAAGGCCAGCAAGCTAGGGGCAGAACCATCGGTCTGGCCATGGCCATGCTCACCCGGATCGGCCTTCTTTTTTCCATAACCCTGATCATGCGCCTGACCCATCCCTTTGTCACCCTGTTTGGGCACGGAATCTCCGGCCGCGACCTGATCCTGATCGGCGGCGGCCTGTTCCTGCTTGCCAAAAGCACCATGGAAATCCATGAAAGTCTGGAGGGAGATACCCTTGAGGGACAGTCCAGCCATAAAAAATTCGCCTCTTTCTGGCCCACCATCGTCCAGATCATGATCCTGGATATCGTCTTTTCGCTGGACTCGGTGATTACCGCAGTCGGACTTTCCAACCAACTGGCAATCATGGTCGCCGCCATTGTTATGGCAGTGGGGGTGATGCTCTTTCTGGCCGGCGCCATCTCCGACTTTGTGGAGAAACATCCCACCGTCAAGGTCCTCGCCTTAAGTTTTCTGCTGCTAGTGGGCATGGCCCTGATCGGTGAAGGCTTCACCTTCCATATTCCCAAGGGCTATATCTACTTCGCCATGGCCTTTTCAGTCTTTGTGGAGATGCTTAACATCCGACTGCGGGCCAAGAGAGTGGAACCGCTGCATCTGCGCAAATCCGTCCCTATAGATCTGGACGTCGAATAGCCATGCATTTTCATACGGTCATTATCGGCGCGGGGCCCGGCGGTCTGGCCTGCGCCAGGATGCTTGCTGATCACGGCATTCAGACCCTGATCATTGAACGGCATGAGACCATCGGGGCCAAGGTGTGTGCCGGTGGGATCACCTGGGGCGGGCTGATCAGCCGGGTACCGCAAGATCTTGCCGAAAAGTCCTTTCCGGTACAGCACATCATCACCCGCCTCCAGAAGGTGCGCATTGAAGAGCCGACACCGATCATTGCCACGGTCAATCGGGTGAAACTCGGCAATGATATGGCGCAACAGGCCATTGCAGCCGGGGCCGAGATCATGACCGGCTGGCAGGTCAAGGGGATCAAAGGGCAGACCCTGATTATTGAGGAGAAAAACAGCAGAAAAAAGCAGGAAATCAGCTTTGATTATCTAGTGGGGGCAGACGGCTCAAACTCGCTGGTACGCAGACATCTGGGACTTACGAGCAACAAGATGGGCATCGGCATCAACTATCAGATCAACGGCGATCTGCAGAAGATGGAGTGGCACCTGAACAGCCGGTTTTTCAGGAACGGCTATGGCTGGATCTTCCCCCATGGCAATACCGTCTCCATTGGTGCCTATGTCCCGAGATCCGTAATGCCTGCCCAGCAGTTAAAAAAAGGTCTGATTGCCTGGGCCAAGACCTGCGGATTTTCTCTTGAAAAAGAACAGGCGAGGGCCGAATATATCAACTATGATTACCAGGGCTGGAAATTTGGCAGGATCTTTCTCATTGGCGATGCCGCAGGTCTGGCCTCGGGGTTGACCGGCGAGGGTATCTACCCGGCCATCATCTCCGGGGAAGAGGCAGCCCGCACCATCCTTGATCCTGAGCACAGCACTGCGGTAATGGCAGGCCTGCTCCGCAAGCACCGCCTGCACAGCCGCATGGCAGACTGGACTGGAGCGAGCCCCACCTTCAACGTCATTGCCGGAGAAGTCGTGACTTTGGGGCTGCGATATGGTTTAATCAAATTCAGCAAACTGGAGATGGCGGTCTGACAACAATGCCATTTCACTCATTAACTTTTCAGCACTCAGAACGAAAGCCATGGCAACCCCTCATAAAAAGAACAAGACACTCTTTCTGAATATCGCCTTTGTCCTCGTCGGCGCCGCTATTCTCTTTTTCCTCTTCAACGCCCCGAAAGAGACCACAAAAAAACTGCCAAAAGATGCGAACCACAGCCGCTTCCAGGACATGAAGAAAAAAGAGGCGGAAAAATTCTGCATGGAATGTCATGCCCCGGGAGGAGAGTATCCCCTTCCCCAAGGCCACCCCCCCAAATATCGCTGTCTTTTCTGCCATAAGAGAAACTGACCGCACCATCAAACCGCTCTGGCGCCAATCAATTCAAGAGATGCTTCTGCCCACGTTTCTGCCTGATTTTTATAAAGAAACGCAACGAGAGAAAATAACTGGCAAGAGCACAGGGAAGCGCCAGGACTGTACCCCCGACAACCAGGACAATTGCCGCCTCATAGCCAAGCCCGACAAGGGCCTCGATGGATTTCTGAAACCCCGGATGTTGCAGCAGGATATCAAGCACTCCCTTGATGCGGCTCCAGGTAAGCTCATACGGCGTCAAGGCATTGCCGATAATGGTGGCAAGATAATACTGGGGCACATACGTTATTGGATTACAGACGAGAAGACTTCCCAGCAAGGCCGCAATGGTCGAGCTTCTGGTCACTAACGTAACCGGGATAATAACAATAGTATGCAAAGGCATGGTGGGAGTGATGCCAATAAAAATGCCGATGGCCGTACCCAGGGCCAGGGATTGGGGATCCCCCTTTAACCGCATGAATTTCAAATAATAATATCTGGCACTTCGTTTCGGATTCATCTGCTCGTCTATTTTTTTAAAGTTGAGAACGGGAGTACACATCCTGTTCATAAGAGCCTGGCGCTGATCCTTGAGAGTAATAAAAACCGGCCATGGCAATCATCGCCCCATTATCGGTACAGAAAGAGGGACGGGGGACAAAGAAGGCCTTCCCCTCCTGCTGACAGCGGCCGGACATCGATTCGCGAAGCCGGGGATTGGCTGAAACCCCGCCACCCAAAACAACCGTCTGCACATTGTGCCTCCTTGCGGCCAGCATGGTTTTCTCCACCAGGACATCGACAATAGCCTCCTGAAATGAGGCGCAGATATCGGCAAGTTGCAGGGGATTGCCTAACTGTTTGGCCTGATTGCAGTGATTCAGCACTGCGGTCTTCAGGCCGGAAAAACTGAAATCCAGCGATTCCTCTTCCAGCCAGGCCCTGGGGAATTTAATGGCGGCCCTGTTGCCGGCCTTAGCCTCCTCAGAAACCCTGGGACCACCCGGATAGGGCAGGCCCAGGAGTTTCGCCACCTTGTCAAAGGCCTCGCCGGCGGCATCATCACGGGTTCTGCCCAGGAGCGAAAAGGAGGTATGGCTCTGCGCGAGATAGATTGAGCTGGTCCCGCCGGAGACGATGAGGGCAACATAAGGAAATGATGGTTTGTCCTCTTCCAGAAATACTGCCAGCAGGTGCCCGGCCATATGATCAACGCCGACAAAGGGAATTTTAGTAACATAGGAAAGGGCCTTGACATAGGAAAAGCCAACAAGCAGCGAACCGATCAGGCCTGGCCCCTGGGTCACCGCGATCAGATCAATATCCTTGAGTGTCACGCTGGCCCGGTCCAGGGCCTCCGTGACGATAGGCACGATAGACTCAAGGTGTTGACGGGACGCGAGCTCCGGCACCACCCCGCCAAAACGGGTGTGGATCTGATCCTGACTGCTGACCACGCTTGCGAGCAGCGTGTCGCTGTCTTTCAACACCGCCGCCGCTGTATCGTCACATGAGGTTTCTATTCCCAGGGTGAGCATAGTATGAATTCTTTGAAAAACCTTTGGAGAAAAAAGAGGAAGCCGCCATTCAAAAATAACTGTAATATCTCTTGGCAGAAGCAGAAGATTCAGAGTAATAAAAGCTTTTTATATATGATCCCTTTTGGAGAAAAAGTCAACGTCCGCCCAGATCAGGAATCCTTACATCATGTATTCATCAGCAACAGCAACTATGCAAACAGGTAAGCGAGACCAAGGTCAAGCTTCGGCACAACTTGTCGATCAATATTCCCGGACCATCTCCTATCTCCGTCTCTCCATCACTGATCGCTGCAACCTGCGTTGTCTTTACTGCATGCCCCAGCAGGGAATAAATGCATCCTCTCTCGTGAAATGCGCCGATCTGCTCAGTTATGAGGAGATGCTGCGGATCGTCGGGATTGCCGTCGGCATGGGCATGAACAAACTGCGCCTGACCGGCGGCGAGCCGCTGGTCAGAAACGGGATCATGGATTTTATCCACAGTCTGGCCGGAATCAAGGGGCTGGAGGATATCCGCCTGACCACCAACGGCGTCCTGCTCCACGAAAAGGCGGCGGAGTTGTACAGCGCCGGGATCAGAAACCTGAATATCTCGCTCGACTCCATGCAGCCCGAACGGTTTAAAGCCATCACCGGGGCAGACCTCTTCGATCAGGTCTGGCAGGGAATCCAGACGGCCTGCGATCTGGGGTTCAATGTCAAACTCAACATGGTGGCCATGAAGGGGATCAATGATGATGAGTTTGCCGATTTCGCCAGACTGGCAACGCAACGGCCGATGCAGGTGCGATTCATCGAATTTATGCCCATCGGCAATAAGGAAAGCTGGGACAGGTCGCGGTTTATTTCCGCCGGTGAGCTCAAAGAAATATTCTCGACCCTGGGAACCCTGGAGCCGGTTGCCGGTTCACGGATGGAAGGACCGGCCCGAGTCTATCAACTGACGACAGCGGATGGAAAAAGCGGCCGGATTGGTTTTATCAGCCCCATCAGCCACCACTTCTGCGACCAGTGCAACCGGCTGCGCCTGACCTCCGAGGGAAGGCTGCGGGCCTGCCTGCTGCACAACCATGAAACCGACCTGAAGGCATTAGTGCGCCAGGGCGGCACCGACAGCGATATCCAGGCGGCAATCCAGCAGACCATCCTCAATAAGCCCAAAGGCCATACCCTGCAGGATGACCTGGCCGGGAATGATCAGGTCAACTGTCAGGGCCAGATGTCACGCATCGGCGGCTAAGCCATTAGAGCAAAATAGTTATGCCATCTAATAATGGCAAGAATGGCATACAAGGAGCTGTAACGTAATGATCAAGACAATAATGGTTATTCCGTAACGGCTCCTAAGCTTTCAAAGCAGGGGTACGATCCCAGCCATTCAAAGTAGGAACAGATCTCCCGCAGGCGGTCACAAGCCCGCTTGATCTTCTCATCTTCCACATGACCCATCATATCAAGGAAAAACAGATACTTCCACTGCTTACCCTTGATCGGACGCGACTCGATCTTGGCCAGATTGATATCTTCCTCTGAAAGCACCGTCAGCACCTCATTCAGGGCCCCAGGCCGATCCATGAGCCCCAAAAGCAGCGAGGTGCGGTCAGTGCCGCTGGGCGAGGGCGAATGGTCACCAATGACCAGGAAGCGGGTGGTGTTGCCCCGGTAATCCTCAATCCCCTTCACCACCACCTGCAGATCATAGGTCTTGATGGCAAGAGAAGAGGCAATGGCCCCGATATTTGGGTTGTTGGCAGCCATCTGGGCGGCGACCCCGGTAGAGAAAACCGGCTGGATCGGTATCTGCGGCAGGTGTTTACGCAGCCATTCACGGCATTGGGCCAGGGGCTGGGGATGGGAAGCCACGGTCTGGATATCCTCAATGTTACCCGAATGGCAGACCAGGTTATGGCTGATTTCGAGCAGCACCTCGCCACAGATCTTGACCTTGTACTTCATAAACGAGTCAAGGGTGTTAAAGATCGAGCCCTCGATCGAATTTTCCACCGGGACAATGCCGTAGTGCGTCCGGTTCTTCTCCACCTCGGAGAAAACATCGTCAATGGACTCCATGGGCTCAAAGGTCGCGGAGTGGCCAAAGTACTTCACTCCGGCCAGATGACTGAAGGTGGCCTCGGGCCCAAGATAGGCGACGGCGATTTTTTTCTGGGAAAGGCGGCAACTGGTGATGATCTCATTAAAGATGGATCGCAGGGCGGTCTCAGGAAAGACACCGTTGTTCATCGCTGTCAGCCGCTCATAGATCTGCCGTTCCCGCAAAGGGTCCCATTTGGCCCGGTTGCTCTCGTTTTTCAACCTACCGATCTCCCTGGCATGACCGATCCGCTCCTTGAGAAGAGAGACTATCTGATTATCAATCGCGTCAATCTGTTCCCGCACCTGGGCAATATCCGGTTTCTTTTCAGTTGCCATGCTCTTTCCTGTTTAGTACCTTAGAAATTCGTTTCTTGTTTTTTGAAACGAATTTCGTGAAGGTAATTATCCCGTTTACCGGGGTTAGTATTGATGAGTTCAATAATATTGAATATCTTAAGTAGAAACTTAAATACAGGTGAAAGAATTTAGGTGAAAGAAAAAAGTATGTCAAGCTGTAAAAAGGTTGATATAAGACCAAGGTGTGCGATAAGATCAAAAATTATCTTTATAATCGACAAGCAGCAAGCACCCATTTCCTTGAGAGCGACCAGATATGAGCAATATCCAAAAGACCTATGAAGAGATTAACGCCAGGATCAAATCGGGTGAGGCCGTAGTGGTAACCGCCGAAGAGATGGTGGACATCGTTCGGGCCAAGGGACCGGAGCAGGCCGCACGCGAGGTCGATGTGGTGACCACCGGCACCTTCTCCCCCATGTGCTCGTCCGGCGCCTTTTTTAATTTCGGCCAGATGACCCCGACTATTAAGGCCTCACAGGTCTGGCTGAACAAGGTTCCAGCCTATGCCGGCCTGGCGGCGGTCGATGCCTATATCGGGGCAACGGAACCGGCAGAGGATGACCCGCTCAACAAGGTCTATCCCGGCGAATTTCGTTACGGCGGCGGCCATGTAATTGAAGATCTGGTGGCCGGACGAAAGGTCTTTCTTGAGGCCAAGGGCTATGGAACGGACTGCTATCTGGGCCGCAAAATGCAAAAGGAAGTGACTCTGGCCGATCTCCCCTATGCCTTATTGTGTAATCCGCGAAACGCCTACCAGAATTATAACTGCGCGGTCAACCTCTCGGACAAGACCGTTCACACCTATATGGGCATGCTCAAGCCCCATTGTCGTAATGCCAATTACTGCAGCGCCGGGGAACTGAGTCCCCTGCTCAATGATCCCCATTACCAGACGATCGGGATGGGAACCCGCATCTTCCTTGGCGGCGGGATCGGTTATGTCACCTGGCACGGGACCCAGCATAATCCCAATGTCCCGCGCACCGAAGGCGGCGTGCCACGCAAGCCGGCCGGCACAATCATGGTGCAGGGCGACCTGAAGCAGATGTCCGCCAAATGGCTGCGCGGGGTCTCCATCCTCGGCTATGGCAATACAATGGCCGTTGGTCTGGGAATCCCCATCCCCATCCTCAACAGCAAGATGGCGGCCTACACCGGGGTCTCTGACGCCGAGATCTTCACCCAGGTCATTGACTATGGCTATGATTACTCCAATGGCATTGCCCGCAACTACGGTGAGGTCAGTTACGCCCAGCTCAAATCGGGCTCAATTGAGGTGAACGGCAAACAGGTGCCCACCGCCCCGCTCTCCAGTATGGTCAAGGCCAGGGAGATCGCGGAGACCCTCAAGGGCTGGATCAGGGATCGCAAGTTTCTGCTCAACCAGCCGGCCCAGTTGTTGCCTGACGCGGACATGATGAGCACGGGTGAACAGGGCTCTGAAAAATAAACTAGCCAGATTACAAGAACTACTGCAGGCCACCGGAAAAGTTGCCATTGCCTTTTCCGGTGGCGTCGATTCCACCCTACTCCTGCGGGTGGCCTGCGATACCCTGGGGCCAGAGAAGGTGACTGCCCTGCAAGCGGTTTCCTGTCTTATTCCTGAACACGATCTGCTCAAGACGAAAAAACTGGTAACCGCCCCGGAAAATGGCATCCATTGTTCTTACCAGATCGTGCCGGTACAACCATTGCATTGGCCCGAATTTGTGGTCAACTCGGAACAACGCTGCTATTTCTGTAAAAAAAGGATCTACGGGGCCTTGCTCGCAACGATGAGACAAGATGTCCATTCCACCACCCCGGAATCTTCATCTCGCTTCGCTTGCCTGCTGGATGGCACCAACACCGATGACCTGCAAGAGCATCGGCCGGGATTGCTGGCCATCCAGGAGCTTTCCGTGGAAACACCGCTGGCCCAGGCCGGTCTCGACAAAAAAGATATCCGCTCTCTGGCCGGAAAACTGGGACTGACAAACTGGAATCAACCTTCAAATTCCTGTCTCGCCACTCGCATACCGGTTCATCAACAAATCACCAGTATCCTTCTGGGGCATATAGCGCAAGCGGAAGAGTTTCTCCAGAAAAAGGGTTTTATCGGGTGCCGGGTAAGACCTGGGCAAGACACGGTTGAGGTTCAGGTTATGACCCATGACCTTGAGCGCTTTCTTGCAGAATCTTCACGTCTTGAAATCACTAAACACCTTGCAACTATTGGTTTTAGCAATGTTTTTCTTGACTCAAAAGGGCGAGACAATGTTTAAAGGAATCTGAAAAAGTTATTTTTTTGGAGCAACATCATTTTTCCTTGATTCGTACCTTCGATTCAATTATGCTCTTTTACGTATGTGAAACGTCACAGCTTGATTTTAAAGGAGTGTAAGAAGGTCAATGGTTATTAAAAAGATTAGAGAAAAGAGTTCTTTTTCTTTTGACAATTCAATTCGCTTCTATTAAACCACTATCAAGTATTGTGGGAGGAAGGGGAACGACACTGTCTGCCCCTGTAAACTAAAGAATTATTTTTCCGGGAGGGATCCATGAACAAGAAGGAATTAGTTGAAAGTATTGCAGGTGCCGCCGACATCAGTAAAGCCGCAGCAGAGAAAGCATTGAATGGAACCCTTGCCGCCGTTGCCGAGGCATTGAAGAAAGGTGACAAGGTAACACTTGTCGGTTTTGGCACTTTTTCCGTATATAAACGTGAAGCCCGTACTGGCCGGAATCCCCAATCTGGAAAAGCTATCAAGATTCCTGCGAAGAATATTGCCAAATTTAAGGCTGGATCCAAACTTTCCGAAGCTATCAACTAGACCACCCACAATCAATTGTTCTTGTTTCTTTGTTGAGTATATAGCCTTTATTCAGAAAACTGTCAGACGTGAAGGGTTAATATTTTTCACAGCTGGACGGCTTGACCGTTCAACGAGATAGAGTAGATTGATGTTGGATTGAAAAGCCGTACAGTAATTTACTGTGCGGCTTTTTTTTATGATTAACATGCAATGAGCTTTCGTGGATGAAAAAATTACGGTCAGGATACACTACCGGGGCCTGCGCCGCTGCCGCCGCCAAGGCGGCGACCCTCATGCTGATCAGGGAACAGGCTCAGGATCAGGTTGACATCCCCTTCCCCGATGGAACGCGAGTCTCTTTTCAACTCTGCGCCTGCCGGTGGTCTGATCCAGCTCACACCACAACCCTTGCCGCCGTGATCAAGGATGCAGGCGATGACCCGGATGTGACCAACGGGGCACGAATCGAGGCTGAAGTCAGATTTGTCCCGCAGGACAGACAACAAGATGAGCAGATAAGCATTTACGGCGGCAAAGGTATTGGCACCGTAACCAAACCCGGACTTGCCATTCCCGTGGGTGAGCCCGCGGTGAATCCGGTCCCGCGGAAGATGATCCGGGAGGCAGTGACTGAGGCCCTTTCCCTGTCTGCCATTACCGCCGACAGATCCGTGGCCGTCACCCTCTCCATTCCCAACGGTGCGGAACTGGCTGAAAAGACCCTGAACCACCGACTGGGGATTGTTGGCGGTCTTTCCATCCTGGGGACGACCGGAATCGTCAGGCCCATTTCGGCTGAGGCCTGGACTGCCACCATCAGCGCCTCAATGAATGTTGCCCATGAAGCAGGGGTGAAAGAAATAGTTCTCTCCACCGGCAGGACCTCAGAACTTGCAGTACAGAAGCATCTCCTGCTGCCCGATGAAGCCTATGTAATGATGGGCGATTACCTCCATTTTTCACTGAAAGATGCCAGATTACATGGCTTTACCGCCATCCATCTGGCGGCCATGTGGGCCAAGGTGCTGAAAGCGGCCATGCGCATCCCCCAGACCCATGTCCGTCATGGCGCCCTCGAAGTTGACAATGCCATCTCTTTTCTGGCGACCTTGGGGACTGCGCCTGCTGTCCTGAACAGACTTGCCGGATCCAATACCGCGCGCGAGATCTATGAACGGCTGATCGCTATGGACGCCCATGACACTGTCAGGAAGGTCTGCTGCGCGGCCCGTGATTATTGCCAGGAGGTGTCCGGTCTGCCCGTCACGGTCTATCTTGTGCACAGTTCCAGACAGATTGTTGAATCGGTGGCGGGGAACCTCTCCAAATGAACCAAACAGCAAAACAAACAGTCGTGCATCTCATTGGAGTGGAGAGCTCCGGGGTGTTTTCTGATCCATCAATCATTGATCTCATCCGCAGTTGCCGGGCGCTGGTTCTCTCCAAACGGCATCGGACATTGCTTGCCCCACTCCTTGACGATCTTTCAGCAGTACGCCTGATCCCCATTACCCCGGTGCAGGATGCCTTGGAACAAGCGGCCCGGGAATTGACACATGGCGATGTGGTGGTTCTGGCCAGCGGCGATCCGCTTTTTTTTGGGATTGGCCGCACCCTGCTCCATTTCTTTAACCCTGCCCGGATCGTAATCCGTCCGGCGCTCTCCTCCATGCAACTCGCTTTTGCCCGCTTCAAGATCCCCTGGGATGACGCCGGATTCCTCTCCCTGCATGGACGCGAGACAAAAAACCTTGCCGCCTCCATCCTGACCCATGATAAGGTCTTCCTTTTTACCGATCAACACTCCAGTCCTGACCGGATTGCCGGATCATTACTGACTGAATGCGGCAGCGGGATCGATGCCGAGTATATTCTGCACGTGGCGGAAAACATAGGAATGATTGATGAACGCTTACACACCGGCACCCTCTCCGAGATTGCCAAACAGGGCTTTGGCCCCCTCAATGTCATGATCCTGATGAAGACAAAAGCCTCGCGGTCACCCATGGTTCCCTGCTTTGGCCTGTCGGAAGATGAGATCACCCACAGTCGAGGACTGATTACCAAAAATGAGGTACGGGCCGCAAGCCTGCATGCCCTGCGGCTGCCACGACAGGGGGTGCTCTGGGACGTGGGCGCCGGCTCCGGTTCGGTAGGCCTGGAGGCGGCCCGTCTTTTCCCTGAACTTCAGGTCTTTGCCGTGGAACGGGAAGATGAACAGGTTGAAAACATCCAGAAAAACCGCGAACAATTCCAGACCTGGAATCTGCAGGTACTCCATGGCAGCGCCCCTGACGCACTGGCAGCTCTGCCGGCCCCGGATCGGGTCTTTATCGGCGGCAGCGGCGGGCAGATCCTTGCCATTATTGACCATGCGGCAGAGAGACTAACTCCGGGGGGCAGGATGGTTGTCAATGCAGTTCTCGAAAAAACGACGCAGGAGGCCCCACAATACCTCCATGAGAATGGACTGAAAGTCACCCTCAGCGAGATCAAGGTCGTGCGGCGCTGCTATCCAGATCAGGGCAGTCAGACCTTGCACCCCATTACCATTATTGTCGGCCAGAAAATCGACCAGGAGAAAACAGATGAATGAGTCCCATCGGCAACCGGTTGCCTTTGTCGGGGCAGGGCCAGGAGACGTGGAGCTGATAACCGTGAAGGGCAGACGACTGCTTGATCATGCCGATTGTATCGTCTATGCCGGCAGTCTGGTCAATCCGGCAATCCTTACCGGATGCCAGGCCGAAATTCATGATTCCGCGACGATGAATCTGGAAGAGATCATTGAGACCATGGCAACTGCCTGGCGCAATGGTCAATCGGTGGTCCGCCTGCACACTGGCGACCCTTCCATCTTCGGGGCCATTAAAGAGCAGATGCAGAGGCTGGACGCCCTCGAAATTCCATACATTGTGGTGCCGGGAGTCAGCTCCGCCTTTGGCACTGCCGCCGCCTTGAAGGCGGAACTGACCCTGCCGGAAATAGCCCAGACGGTCATCATCACCCGGCAGGAGGGCAGGACTCCGGTACCCGATCTTGAAAAATTACGACTCCTGGCCACCCATCAGACCACCATGCTCATCTTTCTTTCCGTATCGATGATTGAGACTGTGGTCCTTGAGCTGCTGGCCGGCGGCTATCCTCAAGATACTCCGGTGGCTGTGGTGGAAAAGGCAACCTGGTACAATGAACGGATCGTCATGGGAACGCTTGCCGATATCGCCGCCAGGATCCGCGAGGCCGGGATCTGCAAGACCGCAATCATCTGCGTGGGCCGGGTCTTTGCTGATCTGCCGCTTGCGGCCGTATCCAAACTCTATGACAAGGAGTTCAGCCATGGTAGCCGTACCGCCAAAGGGTAAGGAATCCACCACAGGACTGATCGCCGTCTTCACCGGCAACGGCAAAGGCAAAACCACAGCGGCGCTGGGTCTGGCCTTCCGGGCTCTGGGCCACGAACATCGGGTCTGTATCATCCAGTTTATCAAGGGAAGCTGGCAGTACGGCGAACTTGTGGCCGCCACGCGGTTCAAGCCCCTGCTTGACTTTCATGTGATGGGCCGGGGTTTTACCTGGAAGTCCGATGACCTGGAAAAAGACAAGGCCGCAGCCCGTGAGGCCTGGGAGTTCACTGTTCAAACCATCCGGGAGAACAGGCATGAGCTCGTTGTCCTCGACGAGCTCACCTATCTGTCCCATTACCAGATCATTGACGAAGAGGAGATCCTTGCCGTTCTCCGCGACAAACCGGCTGCCATGCATATCGCCATCACCGGCCGCTATGCCTCTGAGGCCATGATCGAACTCGCCGATCTGGTCACCGAGATGCGGGAAATCAAGCATCCCTTCCAGAACGGAGTCAAGGCGCAGAAAGGGATGGAGTTTTAAGCCTGGTGCAAAGAAATTCATCACGCCCATACCTTTGGTGGGAGTGAGTTTAAAGGACGGGATGAGGGTTACTATATCAGAGAGAATTTCTCTCTTCATTATGGCCAATTTGGGTCTTGACTCTCAGCTCCGCACCACCGCTGCCATTTTCCGCTGGCCTGGCTCGATCAGCCATTGTTACAAAGTCCTGAGAAAATTTCGCGTAACACTCTTTCATCAATTTCTTCCATCAGCCGTTCTTCATATTCATCATTATCCAGTTCTGTCACGATGACCGCCTCTGATTGCCGGCTATCTTCCACACCACTAATCAGAGGAACTTGTGTAACTTCAATATAATCCTGATAGTCACGGTTGTTTTCTATCCAGCGCTGACAGTCGTCGTGGCTGCCGATATAGGTGAAGATCAACCGCCTTCCCCTTTTCAGGGCGACGAGCCGGAAGCCGCAGGAAAGGTCATACTTGCGGCAATCATTCAGACGCAGTTCCCCGCTGTGGGTGCGTTTGCATTCCGCCTCCTCATGTCGGGGGTTTATCTGCAGATCAGCAATAATCTGCCTTGCCCGGTCGGCGACAATGCGTTCGATTTTTCCGGCCTTGGCCATGTAGGCCAAACGTTTAGTAAATAAGCGGGTGTGATGGATCTCCAATGAGATTATTTTCATGATCATATTATTTAGCAGGGCTGGGATGTTGTACTGTCCGGCTGTTCCGGCATAGGCTACACGTCATTCGACAGGTCTTTGTTTTAATGTGCCTTATTACGTTCATAGTTTTCGCTTTCTTCTCTTTGTATGGAGCCAAGTCAACAACCGCAGGAGGTGCCGGCACTGTCCGGTGTTGAACTTATACAGTCAAAAGGACCGAAAGGGATGGTGCGGTTGCCGGAGGCGATTGCATGGTTGTTTTTTGGGGCGGCCTACTATTTTTGGCAGCCGCAGCCAGTCTGGTTTTTCTTGTTCATCAGGGGCTGAATGCAGGAGGTGAAGAAAAGCGAGGCCAGGGAGCCACCCGTGAGCGGCCCCAGCACATAAACGGTCAAGAAGCCGTACCCGGCATCGGGCATGGCGGCCTGTCTCCAGCCCGCCAGCCAAGCAAACAACCGGGGCGAAAGGTCGCGCGCCGGATTGAGTCCGGCCTGAGTAAGCGGCGCCAGGATACAGATAATGACGGTGACGGTGAGGCCGATGAACAGTGGGGCCAGGGCTTCATCCGGCCGACCGACGTTGCAACCCTCGGTCAGGGAAAAGATGAGGAATACCAGAATGAAGGTGCCCACCGCTTCGGCACCAAAGGCATTCATGCTGCTAACCATAGCGACTGCGCCAGCGCCGGGGTTGGGATAAAACTCACCAAAGAGCATGGCGGTTCGCACCGATTCGGGAGTGCCGCGCACAATACCGTGAACGCTTTCATAGGCGGCAATGGAGGGTCCGAAGAGGAGATAGAGCAGGCAGGCCGCCAGAAAGGCCCCGGCAAACTGGCCGCCCAGATAGGCCGGGAGTTTGGCCGGAGCCATGCGCCGCCCGATGACCATGGCCAGACTGACCGCGGGATTGAGATGCGCGCAGGAGAGATGCCGGGTGGCGTAAATTGCCAGGGTGACTCCGATGCCCCAGATGGCCGCCACCTGAAAAAGTCCGGAATGGGCGGAAAACAGGACAGCGGCAGCCACCGAACCACAGCCGAAAAAGACCAGTATACAGGTGCCGATGGCTTCACCGGCAAAGTCATGGAGTCGATTCATAATGTTGAGCCTCTCATGGGGCAAGATGGGGAACGACGATCCAGACGTATCGGTAAACTGGTCACCGTCGCCCCCCATTGGATTCGGATACATTGAGGAAACAGGCAAAAGCCCCGGCCTGATGACCAAGGCTCTTTTTCAACAACCGCAGGATCCACTCGAACAAGAACCGGTAGAGCAGGAACCGCCACGGCCCAGTTTTTTCTCCGAAGTTACGGAAAAACCACCGCTGCCACTCCCGCCACCGCAGCCGCAGGAAGGCTTGATGTAGTCGACCATAATGGCGCCGGTGGTGGCAAATATCGCGTCATCAACCAGAAAGGTAACCCCGTCATTTTCAAACACCTTGTCGGAGTCCTTTTTATCATCCAGCCCAAGCCCCAGACTGGTGCCGGAGCAACTGCTCTGCATGACCACCCGGACGGCCGAGTTGATGTCGTTTTTTGCCAGATACTCCTTGAGGTTTTCAATTGCTGATTCCGTTACTTGAAGCATGGTGTTCTCCTTTTTTTGTTGTGATGGGGCTGTACCCATCAATTCATTGCAGAAAGAATTCTCCATTAAACCCTTCCCGTTGTAAATTTTAGTAATCCAGTCATTCTGTGGTGCTGCTCATAGGGCAGACTCTCCAATCAGTTCGGTCAAAACCTTATCGCACTTGTCATGCACCAGCCCGGCAATGGTTGAGCGCGAGAAATCTGCCCCCTTCATCATCTCCTTGGAGGCGCTGATCAGGCTCATTCTGACCTTGCGATCTTTGGCCGTTGCTGCCGCCATGGCCAGTTTTTCGCGCAACAACGTTGGGTCGATGCCTTCGCTTTTTCCCAGTGGCCCCAAGGTTGCGGCCTGTTCCGTAAACCGGGTGATGATCTTGACAAAATTCGGTCCTTCGGCTGCCGATGCCCATTCAATAAGGAAACGCTGGCTGTTTATCTTCAGCCGGGCCAGGGTCTCATGCACCAGGGCGGCGGTGACCAGGGCATGGTAGTTGCCATCCTGATAGTGGCACTCACCCGGATGACAGCCGCCGACAAAGATGGCGTCCGCCCCTTGGGCCAGTCCTTCCAGGGGAAAGGATGGATCAAGCCTGCCGCTGCACATCATGCGAATGACCCGCAGGTTCGGCGGGTACTGGTAGCGGCCCACGCCTGCTGAATCGGCGGCGGTGTAACAGCACCAGTTGCATAAAAAGCCTAAGATCTTCGGTTGGTAGGGTTTATTCATGATTTTTTCCTTGTTGTAAAAATAAAGGTGTATAGGCTGAAGACTGAAGGAAGAGCACTGCAAAACATATGACACGTCAGTTTCGGTAGCATTTCAGCCTTTGTTCTTTAACCTTCAGTCTTCGGCCTTCAGTCTAAACACCTATTTCTCTGCCAAAGGCCGCGATCTGCGCCCGGATACCGTCCAAGGTGAAGCGCCCCATGTCGATAGCCATGGTCGGACAGCGGGCGGCGCACACCCCGCAGCCCTTGCAGGAAGCGGTCAGGGTATGGGCCTTGCGGGGCTTGACCTCCTTGTCGATGGTGATGGCCTTGTAGGGGCAGAAGGTTTCGCAAGCCCCACAGCCGATACAGAGCTCGGCATCGACATGGGAAACGATGGGCTCAGGCGAGATCGAACCCTTGGCCAGAGGCTGGCAGGCCCGACCGGCTGCGGCCTGGGCCTGGGCAATGGTCTCGTCCATCGATTTGGGGGCATGGGCCAGGCCGCAGACAAAGATCCCGTCCACCGCCATATCCACCGGCCGCAGTTTGACGTGGGCCTCCAGATAGAATTTATCGGCGGTCACCGGTACCTTGAGCATCCGGGATAGGAGCGAGGGATCTTCCGGGACAATACCCACTGATAGCACCAACAGATCGGTATCCAGCTCCACCTCTTCGCCCAGCAGCGGATCGTAACCCACCACCTTCAGCGGGCTTGACTTGCTGCGTCCCTGGCTGACCCTGGGCGGATTCTCCGGGGCATAGCGGATGAAGATCACACCCAACTCACGGGCCTGGCGGTAATCGTCCTCCAGGAAGCCGTAGGCCCGCATGTCGCGGTAATAGATAAAGATGGTCAGCTCCGGGTTCATGGCCTTGAGGCGCAGGGCGTTCTTCAGGGCCTGGCCGCAGCAGACCCGGCTGCAGTAGGCCAGATCAGCACCTCGCGAACCCACGCACTGGATCATCACCACCTGTTTCATCTTGGTGGAGAGCGGACGGCCGGATTTCAGCCGCTGTTCCAGTTCCAGCTGGGTTAGCACCCGCCCAGACTCGCCGTACAGATATTGCTTGGGTTCATAGGGCCTGCCGCCGGTGGCGATCACCATGACCCCGTGATTGACCACCTCGCTGCCCGCCTTCTCGGCGGTTGTTGTGGCGACTGTGGTGGTGAAGTTGCCCACATAGCCGGAGACACTGGCCACTGTTGCCTTAGTGCGCACACTGATCAACGGATGGGTTTTCACCTTGTGGGCCAGATCCGCTACGGCCTGGCGCGGATTGCGGCCAAAACGGTCGGCAGTGAGCAACATAGCCTGACCGCCGAGGGTATCCCTCTGCTCGACCAGGGTCGTTGGAAATCCCTGTTCGGCAATGGTCAGCGCCGCGGTCATACCGGCCAGGCCGCCGCCAATGACGAGAGCCGAGGGCGTTACCGGCAGCCGTTGTTCCGGCAGGGCGGTGAGATGGGCCGCCTTGGCCACGGCCATGCGCACCAGATCCTTGGCCTTGGCGGTGGCCGCCTCGGGCTCGTGCATATGGACCCAGGAACATTGATCGCGGATATTGGCCATCTCAAACAGGGCGCGGTTCAGGCCCGCATCCCGCAGGGTGGCCTGGAAGAGCGGTTCATGGGTGCGCGGGGTGCAGGCGGAGACGACGATCCGGTTGAGCCGGTGTTCGCGGATGATATTGACCAGATGTTGCTGGGTGTCCTGGGAGCAGGAATAGAGGTTATCGGTGGCATAAACCACGCCGGGCAGGTCTCGGGCATAATCGCGCACCGCCCGCACATCGACGACACCGGCGACATTGATGCCGCAATGGCAGACAAAGACGCCGATACGGGGCTCTTCCTTGGAGATGTCGCGCTCTTCGGGAAAGACCGCCTTGGTCATCGCCGTGCCGCGGGCCGCGACCAGTTGCCCTGAACAAAGGGCCGCCGCCCCGCCCGCCTGGGTGACCGAATCCGGGATATCTTTTGGCCCCTGGAAGGCACCGATCACATAGACGCCGGGGCGGCTGGTGACAAGCGGCGCGTAGGTATCCGTCCGGGCAAAGAGGTAGCTGTTCAGATCAATGCCTGCGGCCTGGCCAAGCTGCTCGGCATCGTCCGGCGACTCAATCCCCTGGGAGAGGACGACCAGATCAAACTTCTCGTAGTGATGTTTCCCGTCCTCGGTGGCCCAGGTGAGCAGCAGGCCGCCGTCAAAGACATCCTCCACCTTGGGCGGCCGGGCGTAGATTACCCGGAAGTTGTTTTCGGCGGTGGCCCGCTCGCGGGCGGCGTCAAAGCCCTTGCCGTGGGTGCGGATATCCATGTAAAAGAGGGTGATCTCGGCGCTGGGGTCATGCTCACGGGCCAGGGTCGCCTGCTTGATGGCGTACATGCAGCAGACCGAGGAACAGTAGTTGTTGCCGCAGGTCTGGTCGCGGGAGCCGATGCACTGGAGAAAGGCGATTTTTCGGGGGTGCTTGTGGTCTGAGGGGCGGAGAATCGCGCCGCCCGTGGGGCCGGAGGCACACATCAACCGCTCGTGCTCGAAGGCGCTGAGCACATCGGCGAACCTGCCCCAGCCATAGCGGCCCAGCACCTCCTTGCTGATCCGGCCCAGGCCCGGCGCCAGGATGACGGAACCGACCGCCAGCTCAAGGATCTCTTCCTTCTGGTCGAAACGGATGGCCTTGGCCTGGCAGGCCAAGGCGCAGAGGCCGCAGGTCTGGTAGTTGAGCATAAGGCAGGACTTGGCATCAATATAATAGCTGGTGGGCACGGCCTGGGCGTAATCGATGTGGGCGGCGTTGGAGATCCCGAGATTCTCGTTGTAGTCATCGCCGATCTGCTTGAGGCAATAGAGGGTACACTGGCCGCAGCCGGTGCAGACTTCCTCGTCGATGTACCGCGGCTCTTTTCTGATCCTGGCGGTAAAGCTGCCGGGGGTGCCGTCTAACGAGAGCAGTTCCGACTTGGTCAGGATCTCGATATTGGGATCGCGGCCCGCCTCAACCAGCTTGGGGGCGAGGATACAAAGCGAGCAGTCGTTGGTGGGAAAGGTCTTGTCCAGCCGGGCCATGACTCCGCCGATGGCGCCGGATTTTTCGACGAGATAGACCTTGAGGCCGAGTTCAGTGAGATCAAGTGCGGCCTGGACTCCGGCCACCCCGCCACCCACCACCAGAACCGCACCGACCGTTTTTAAAGCGGAGGGAGTGGAAATAGAAGCGTGCATAGCTCCTCCTTTGCTGTACGTTATACCGGAAAAACATTTCCGGATCTGCCGCGGCTCTCTACAAGCAACCGCAAACAACGTCAGCGAACAAGGAGGGGAAAACTACCTGGTTAGCGCCTGAGACCGTTCATGGGAGGCAGGAGAGCCGCAATATCGTCCATCCCGAACCGGGACGGCCGGCGTGTGCCGGGGTATTGCTCAGACGTGGGGCAATCTGTGTGTCAAAACGACTCTCCAAAGATATGAAATAACGATGATATAGCGCCTGACTGTCTTGCATGACAAGACCGTCAGGCGCTGAGATTCGAGCCATATAACCAGATTTTTTTTGATATGACAACCAGAAAAAAACGCAGGTGTCGCCAACATCCAGTGGTTGACACCGGAACTGTGCAGAAGTAAAGTAAACACTTTCACATGGTTGTTTCACCAATGAATCACGGGGAGAAATGTAAATGGAATCATTTGAGGCGTTACTTGAGATATCAACCAAGATTCATGGTCATATCTGCGCCGGTCAGGTGATCGGGGTGCGGATGTCGATGATCGGCCTGGAGGCCATCGGTATTCAAGACCCCAAGGGACTGGACCGGAAGAAACTCTACGTCCTGGTTGAGATTGATCGCTGCGCCACCGATGCCATCCAGTCCGTCACCGGCTGCAGCCTGGGTAAACGCTCCATGCGCTGGGTCGATTACGGGATCATGGCCGCCACCTTTGTCAATCTGGACACCGGCAAGGCGGTACGGATTGTTGCCCGTGAAGAGTCGCGGGAGCTCTCAAAAAAATATTGCCCTGAGATCGAGAACAAATACGCGCGGCAACTCGACGCCTACCGGATCATGCCCCAGGAGGAACTCTTCACTGTCGAAGAGGTAACCGTAACGATCCCTGAACAGGATATGCCGGGACGTCCTCTCAAGCGCATCCAGTGTCAGTCCTGTGGCGACTGGGTCCAGGATTGCCGCGATGTCGAACAGGACGGCAATCTGCTGTGCCGGGGCTGTGCCCATGGCAAATACTACACAAAGATAGGAACGAAGGGATAAGGGCTTACCATGATAACACTCCTTGATTACGGCGCCGGCAATGTCCGCAGCGTCAGAAACGCCATTGCCCGCTTGGGCTATACGGTTCGTGACGTCCAGGGCCCGCAGGATATCCTTACTGCCGAAAAACTGATCTTCCCAGGGGTTGGCAGCTTCGGCTCGGTCATGCAACGCCTGCAAAAAGACGGCCTGGTGGAACCTCTCATTGAGCGGATCCGCCTCAACAAACCCTTTCTTGGCATCTGTGTCGCCCTGCAGGCCTTGTTTGCAGGCAGCGAGGAATCACCGGGCGTGGCCGGGCTCGCCATCCTGCCCGGCCAGGTCAAACGGTTCACCACCCGCGATCTCTCTGTGCCCCAGATTGGCTGGAACGGGATTGTTCTTCACAAGGAATCTCCTATCCTCAAGGACTATCATGACCAGAAGCTCTATTTTGTCCATTCCTACCGGGCATCAATCGCTGATGTCGGCCCGGACTGGCTGCTTGCCACCACCGATTACGGCGAATCCTTTGTCAGTGGCGTCGAAAAAGGGAACGTCACCGCCTTTCAGTTCCATCCCGAGAAAAGCGGCGAGGCCGGGCTGGGCATCCTCAAGAATTATCTTGACTCCCAAGGCCGGGAATCGATCACAGTACGCCCTGCCCTGCCTGTTACCACTGAAAAAACACATATTGCCAAACGAATCATTGCCTGCCTGGATGTGCGCACCAACGATTCAGGCGATCTGGTGGTGACCAAAGGCGACCAATACGATGTGCGCAATGAAGGTGAGGTGCGCAACCTGGGCAAGCCGATTGAACTCGCCCGCCGCTACTATGAAGAGGGTGCCGACGAGATCACCTTCCTCAACATCACCGGCTTCCGGGATTTTCCCATGCAGGATCAACCCATGCTTGAGGTCCTGCGGCGCACCTCGGAGAACGTCTTTGTGCCGCTGACCATCGGCGGCGGTATCCGTGAATTCACTGATTCAACCGGCAAACATTATTCCCCGCTCGATGTGGCCGCTGAATATTTCCGCTCCGGGGCCGACAAGATCTCCATCGGCAGTGACGCCGTGTACGCTGTGGAGGAATACCTGCAGGCAGGCAAGCGGAGCGGCAAAAGCGCTATTGAACAGATCTCTTTTGTTTATGGCGCCCAAGCCGTGGTCATCTCCGTTGATCCCCGGCGGGTCTATGTCCATGCCCCGGAAGATACCACCCACACCACCATCCAGACCGCAATCCCCGGGCCACAGGGAGAGAGGTACTGCTGGTACCAGTGCACCGTCAAAGGCGGCAGAGAGGGACGCGATATTGATGCAGTACAATTGACCAGCACGTGCGAACTGCTGGGGGCAGGCGAGATCCTCCTCAACTGCATTGACAGGGATGGAACCAACAGCGGTTTTGATCATGAACTGATCAGACAGGTGCGGGGGGCGGTCTCCATTCCGGTGATCGCCTCATCAGGTGCGGGGTCGGCCCAGCATTTTGTCGATGTCTTCCTGGAGACCGATGTGGAGGCGGCGCTCGCTGCCGGCATCTTCCATCGTCAGGAGGTCCCGGTCAGTGAGGTCAAAGAGGCCATGCGCAGGAATAATATCGAGACCCGGTGAATTTTAAGTTCATTCGTATTTAAGTTGAAAGTTTCGGACTAAGCAGTCCGCAGTGTTGATGGATTTTAAGAAGAAAATATCCAACATCCTTCTAATCCGTAGACTGCTGATTGGATCACGCCTGGACTACAAATAAAATAAAGCACTTAGCTCTATTTGAGCTAGGTGCTTTTTCGTTCCGTCAGATACCGGTCAGGATGAGATCGTGCTACTCCGGCATCATCAATATACTCAAAGAACCTGGCGTCCGCCTCTTCTCTTCATTCAATAACGTATAGCCGCTGAAAAACTGCAAAAGAGGAAAACTATAGGAGGGTGGGATATTAATTCCCAAAATTTTCCAGGGCATTGCTTTTTTTTTGAGTATATGCAACTGTATTATATCAGCTAAGAAAAGACTTCGTGCGTTCTGGTCAAATGGAAGCATTCGACCGAATCAGCCTATCACAAATATTCGTAAGATTCTTCAATACACTGTCAGACGGTAAAAATAAATCTCCAGACATCAAAAGAAGGAGGTGCAAACAACGCGAGACTTTACCGAACAAGCCATAAATGTTTAGATATATTCAGAATCACAAAAAAAATTAATCTAAAGTAAGGGGGGGAAAAATGAAAAAAATTATTTTAGCTATTGCTTGTTGTGCAACACTACTTTCTATCTCTTCCGTGGCATACAGCGCCGAAGGCCTATATGTGAGCGGTAATTTAGGTCTTGCAATTCCCAATAATTCTGATGTGACTTTTTCTGACAGTCCAGGTGCAACCTTGACTGTCGAATCAAACAGTGGCTTAGCCCTTGCTGGTGCCATAGGATATGGCCTAAGTAACAATGTTAGACTTGAGGCCGAGGTTGCATATCAGAAAAATGATATGGATAAAATGAAAATATTAGGTGTTGGCTTGGATATAAATGGTGACACATCAAGCCTGGCCTTATTGTTAAATGGCTACTATGATTTCAAGAATAAAAGCGCATTCACCCCATTCATTGGCGGTGGTATTGGAATAGCAAAAGTTAATATGAGTGACGTAACTCTCTTTGGTCTCCCTATAGGCTCAAGTGATGACGACACGGTTTTTGCCTATCAGGTTGGCGCCGGTGTTAGTTATGCCGTAAACGAAAAAGTTAGCATCGACGTTAAATATCGTTACTTTGCGACTTCAGACCCAGAGTTTGGTACCTCGACCATGGAATATTCAAGCCACAACATTTATGCCGGCGTCAGAGTAGCATTCTGATATTTTTATTATCCGTTATAAATACCAGGGGCAAATTCCATATATTGCCCCTGGTATTTAACACCTCTTCCGCTTTAGTATCTCCAGGCCTTGGTTCAGAGAAGTGACTCCGATCGTTGGAACAGTATTTCACCTTTTTTAAGTGGAATCTTTGCTTGATTTCAAGCTGCCTGTTCAACCGTCGGCAGCATCACGGTGTCGGTCCAGCATTTTGTCGATATCTTCCAGAAGACCGATGTGGAGGTGGCGCTCGCGGCCGGCATCTTCCATCGGCAGGAGGTTCCGATCAGTGAGGTAAAAGAGGCCATGCGTAGAAAAAACATCGAGCCCCGGTGACCAACTCAAAAAGGAATGCGGAGAAAAGCATCAACTCTTCGTCATCGGCAAAGATATTGTCTGTCTGTCGTCATGCAGAGGACGTTTTTACTGTGTTGGTTTTGAAGTGAGGAGAGAGAGATGTTTCCAAACATAATATAGATATTCAGATTTTCTGAATTGGGGTGATTGATAATAATAATATGAACCACGACACTTCACATTCCATTCATTTTAGAAATCTCCACAGAAACAGGACATAAGCAGAGAGATAATTCATTCATGCCCTGTTCTGTAATATCAGAACGATACAAACAATTTCCTAAACAATAGGGTTTTTCCTTCACCACTATTCCATCACCCCTTTTTTTACCTATAGCCATACATTGAGGAAAAATCGCACACGAGGATAAGCAGCCGTGTTTATGGCGGCACTGTTTTGTGCTTTTCATAATCTCTTCAGGAATTTTATACATCATTTCTATCGCTCCGCTGACAAAAGATAACGACTTTTCGCATATCATGAATACCGAATTCCAGTCTGGATTATTCGTCTTCATCTATATTAGTTTGAGGTAGCAATTTCCCATCAAGCAAACTGACCGATTTTTAAAATTCAAGCTGTCTCATAAAGACTCATAGCTTACCATGCCTAACTCCCGACAGGTTTAGTCTGTGTCATATGTCATTTGCTTGCATCAAATAACCATAAGAAAAAACATGCAAGGATTGATCCGAAAAGACGACAGGTGCTATTGTAATTCTCTATTGTGTTTAATAACAGTATGTTGCAGGCTTATTATCATAAGAACAATATGCGAAGACGGATGTGACCACTAAATAAAATGGTTGATTGAGAGGTTGGTTGGGTGATTTAACGCAGGGGACTTGAAAGGAGGGAGGGGGCGCACAGTTAAACTAACCTTAACACTTCGTTGAGTTCTGATTTGGCAAGGGTATGCACCAAGTCAAGAACGAAGCTGAGAAAAGTACTAACTTTTCGTCCTTATACTCAACTTAGCTCATCGTGATCATTGCTGGAAATCATAGTTAATGGCGTCATATTTTCTTGTAGTTTTATTTAAAAAAAATATACACTGAAAATAATGCAACTCTTGCAAAATGATCAATATGTCATTCCCGAGTGCTTTTTTCGGAAATCCATTATTGCAAATTCAACCTGTTAAAGATTCCCGCCTACGTGGGAATGACAGCTTTGGATTTAATTCGTCATTTTGCAAGAGGCCCTAATATATACTTTTATGATTTTTTACTTTTTCCAGGGTTCGCTCAGCTAAACGAAAATACTGTAAAATAGCATTCCACGAAGTCTGCGCTTACCTCTTTATTATTTGATATTTTTCCAACAACAGACAGGCCTGACAGGTGACAATAATGAGAAATATTTACACCCACAAATCCTGGTTCAAGAGCCGAGTACTCTTTGGCCTGAGTATATTCTGTATCACAGGCTTTGTAACGACCCTTGCCGTCCTGTACTTCACAATGCAACAGAATATCGGCCCCACCTACGCTATAGGTATCAAAATGCTCACAGCCCTGAGACAGGATATTCTCTACAAGGCTTTGACAATTTTCGGAATCACCTTTCTCTTTATAATCATCGGCATTCTTATTCTGGCCATGCTCTATTCACACCGGATAACAGGCCCCCTCTATCGGCTGACCCAATTCGTAAAAAAAGTAACAGAGGGCCACCTGAATGAAAGGGCCGGCATAAGAGATACAGATGTCATACACCCTGTGGCCGATGAACTGAATGAACTGGTAAGTGTGTATCACAACAAATTCCAAGAAATCAAAGAAGAAGTTAAAACCTTGGAAACATTGACTGCTAAGATGGACACAGGCGAGGAAACCCTTTCCAAAATAAAAAAGAAGGCAAAGGAAATTCGTCAACTGACCGAACAATTCCAATTATAATGGCGCCGCAGATCAGCACAGATTTTAAAAAATTTTCATTGGCCAATTGATACGTCCCCGCAGGAAGTACCCATTAGGATGTAAATTATGTTTTTTGAAAAAAAATCAATCCTAACAATATTGTCAATGAAACATTCTACCATTATATGGGGTTTATTATTTAGTCTTTTCGCTGCGTTGATAGCATATTGTCTCGGGTCGAATCCCCATGATTTTTCTCAATCTCAATGCAAGCTCTGCCACACCGGGGAGCCAAATTCACCGGAATTTTTGACTGTCAAAAGCTCCTCTTTGACATGCAAAACTTGTCATAAGGAGATATTTGAAAGTGGATTTATGCATCCTGTTGATATAATACCTGAGAAAGTTACTGTCCCAAGGGATATGCCCCTCTCCAACAACGGATTATTAACCTGCAATACCTGCCATAATGTTCATGCTGATTACAAAAAGTCCTCCAACTTTCTGCGCCGGCAAGAGCTTCCGCGTATTTTTTGTGTGATTTGTCACAGTGATGGCAGTATGGGCCACAGCCATGCGTCGACTCTGGCTGTGGCCCATTTCTCTGCAAGTCACACTGCTTCCGAAAGTGGGCTGACCGGCCCCCTCGACGCCATATCAAAAAACTGTCTCAGCTGTCACGATGGCACCCAGGGATCTTCAGTCCCAATAAATACGGGCAACTGGGATCACAGCAGCAGTTTTTCCGGACCAACACTTGGCAAAAAACATCCTATCGGCATTCATTATGAGCAGGCTCGATTGAGATCAGGTCGAAAAACAGATTTACGCCCCATCAGTGAAGTCGATAAACGGATTAACTTTTTTGATGGTCAAATCGGATGTGGCTCCTGCCACAATCCTTATAGCCAGGGCCAAGATCACCTGGTTATGAGCGACAGGCGCAGTGCGCTCTGTTTTTCCTGTCATATGATGTAATGGAATCGTAAAAAACTTCATGGATCCAGTACCAAGAATACATAAATTCGAATATCGAAATTCGTGTTTGCCCTCTTTATCAGGAGATAATCATGACACAACGACATTATAAACGCAGAAACTACTTTATCGACAAAAAGACCCAGTCTAAATTCATGGCCGCTTTTGCACTCTCCTCCCTGATTTCGGCCATTGCAGCAGTTTTCATTTTTGTCTTTCTTTCCCAAACAAAACTCGAGAAGACCATGTATACCATGAGGTTACCCGAAACAACCCTGGCCGACCTGCTTTTCGAGGAAATGGTATTAACCACAGGCATTGCTGTCATTGTGGTTATCTTATTATTCAGCTACACACTTATTAAAATATTTTCAAGAATTGAACACCCGTTGATCAAATTAAAAGGAGCTATTCTGAAAATCAAAGAAGGAAACCTGAGAGACACTGTTGCCTTAAGGAAAAATGAGGAGTTTCAGGACTTTGCCCATACACTTGATAAAATGAGAACAGCATTGAGAACAAAAATTCAGGTCATACAAATCAACAGCGAAAATCTCAGCAGGGTTGGTGAGGGAGATAAACAGGACAGCACTACCCTTACAGAAGAATGTCATAGTCGTCTGAAAACAATAAAACAAGAGTTGGAGTTGCTGAAGCTATGAAGCAATTTCTTTACCTTTTCACTCTTCTGCTTCTCTTGCCTCACAATGGCCTGGCAGCTTCAAAAACACCCCATGACGACGCTGAAATCCGCTGTCTTGACTGTCACATCAAACTGCCCCTTGAAAGAGTTGCCCTGTCCTTTTACAGTGATATCCCCTCAATTTGCCAGACATGCCATAAAAACTATCCCTGCAAGGACGATTCTGAAACAAAAAACGGCTACATTCATCCTATTAACATGACGCCCAGCATGACTGTTCCCAACGACCTGGTGTTGGACAATAAAGGACAAATAAGCTGCATTACCTGCCACTTTTACCACGACAAGGGAAAAGCCGCGTTACTTCCTCATAGCCACTATTTGCGCCGTTCTTCAGTGAAACGATTATGTATGAGTTGTCATAGAAATATATAGCTATCCGTTTTCAGGTCAGTGAGGTTAAAGAGGAAAAAGGAATAATATCGAGATTTGATGACCAAACCAAGAACACTTAACTGAACTCATCGTGATCATTGCTGGAAATCACCCTGTTACGGCCTTGGCTCTTTGCCTGATACAGGGCCTTATCGGCACGTTCGACTATGGCGGCGGCGGTATCCCCGTCACCAGAAAACTGGTACCCGGAAACGCCAATGCTGACGGTGATATAGATGGCAGGCCGGTTTTCTTTCAAATCCGACCCTACCAGCATCGTCTCTTCAACTTTCCGACGTAACCGCTGGGCCAGTTCAACCGCATGCACCACCGTGGTATTTGGCAGGATCACCAGGATCTCCTCCCCTCCATAGCGGATCACAACATCAAGTTCACGCACAGAGTCGACAATCACCGTCCCCAGTTTTTTTAAGACCATATCACCAACCTGATGACCATAGGTATCGTTGATCTTCTTGAAAAAATCAATATCAAGGAGAAAGATGGAGAATGGCAGTTCATATCTTCTGGCCCGCTGGAGCTCTTCCGTAAGCCTACGATCAAGATATCGACGATTGTAAATCCCCATTAATGGATCAGTGATAATCTCCCGCTCAAGGAGAAAAATCCGCCGCAGATCAATGGCTGTTTCCAAAGAAAGCGAACAGACCATAAAGACAAAAATGGCTCCGCCAAAAAATATCCAGGGGACAACAAGATCGGCAATGGAATGGATGGTGACTGGGCCATGTAGAAAGGAATAACGAATATAGCCTGCAATAAATATAAAGATCAAAATGGACAGGATTTTCCACCGGGTCTGAACTTTTCCCACAGGCAACTGCTGAATAATCGCCTTGACCGGGCCAAGGGACATAAACAGAAGGATTATGCCCACAATTATCAAGCCGATTTCAATCCCAAAAAAATTATTCTGCATCTGCCTTTTTATCCCCTTGGAAACTTGACACATCCACCCTTCTTCCACGCTGGATCATATCCATGATAATAAAAATTAAGGGCTCAGGAAGCAAAAAGCATAAAAAATGTGCTCACCTTCCAATCACTCTGTCCTATTTTTTTACGGTTACAACAGGCTTTTCTGCACCAATTCATACACCCCGGCCGACAGACCCTGCTGTCCGGCAATTCTCTCCATCTGTTCCTGCATCAGCTGCTTTCTGCTTGTATCATAGCGTTGCCAGCTTGTAAAGGGAGTCATTAACCTGGCGGAAATATGCGGATTGATGGGGTCAAGGGTGAGAATCTGCTCGGCCAGAAAGGCATATCCAACGCCGGACGCTGCATGGAAACGCACATGATTGCCCGTACCGAAAGCACCAAGCAGGGCCCGCACCTTATTGGGATTATTGAGGGAAAAGGCAGGATGGGTCAGCAGGTGTTTTACGGTCTCCAGGGTATCCTCAAGGCTTGAGGTGGCCTGCAGGGTCAGCCACTTATCAACCACCAGGGGTTCTTCCTGCCACTGCCGGTAAAAATCATCCAAGGCTTCCTGCCGCTCCGGCACCGAACAATGGGCAAGGGCGCTCAGGGCGGCTATCACATCGGTCATATTGGCCTTTTGCTCATACTGTTTCACCGCCAGATCCAGATAATCAGCGGGCAAGGGATCCTTGGCCAAAAGAGAGGAAAGACATATATTTTTCAGGCTCCTGCGGCCCATGGCCTCGGGCGTCAAGGCGTAGCCGACGATCTCCCTGCACTCTTCATAGACCTGATGAAGATCCTGGCTGAGCTGCCGGGCCAGTTCACTCCTGACAAACTGACGGGCCAGGAACAGATTATCAGGATCAATCACCTCCATCTGCAACGCCAGGGTGGTTTCAGCAGGGAGGCTCAGGGCCTGGGCCAGGTAAGCGAAGCGGTGTGAAGACTCCGGTAGCGCTTTATCACTGCCCTGTTGCAAATTAAGGCGCAGGGCATGGACAAACGAGGGATCAAGAACAGGAACACCACCCTGTTGCAAGGTGTGTACGCATTCCAGGATAATGGATTCACTGAGCCGGTTGGCGGCATCCCACCGATTGAACAGGTCACGATCATGGGCCATGAGAAATGTCAGCTCCTCCCGCCCCTGAAAAGGCTCCACTTTGACCGGGGCCGAGAAACCGCGCAGGAAAGAGAGTGTTGGCCTTTCGGCAAGGCCTGAAAAACTGAAGGACTGTTGTTCCTCCCGCAACTGCAGCAGGGTTTCCGGCACCTCCATGTCATTACCTCGGCCATCCAGGAGACCAATATTCATGGGGAGATGAAAAGGTTGTTTCACCTCCTGCCCAGGTGTCGAGGCGCAGCTCTGCTGAACCGTCAGGGTGTACTTTCCATGTTGCCCATCCCAGGATTCAGAGACACGCAGAACCGGGGTGCCAGCCTGGCTGTACCAGTGCTTGAACTGCTCCAGATCAACCCCGGCGGCATCGCTCATGGCCGCCACAAAATCATCACAGGTCACGGCCTGGCCGTCGTGTCTGGCAAAATAGAGATCCATGCCCCGGCGAAACCCTGGCGCGCCAAGCAGGGTGTGCATCATGCGGATTACCTCCGCCCCTTTGTTGTACACCGTAACCGTGTAAAAATTATTGATCTCCACGTAGGAATCGGGCCTGACCGGATGGGCCATGGGCCCGCTGTCCTCCTTGAACTGAAAGGTGCGCAGAACCCGAACATCACCAATACGTTGCACAGGGCGCGAATTCATATCCGCTGAAAACTGCTGATCCCTGAACACGGTGAGGCCCTCTTTCAAGCTGAGCTGAAACCAGTCACGGCAGGTGACCCGGTTACCCGTCCAGTTATGGAAATACTCATGGGCAATGACCCCTTCAACACCCAGATAATCCTGATCGGTCGCCGTTTCCGGACTGGCGAGGACATACTTGGAATTAAAGACATTCAGGCCCTTATTTTCCATGGCCCCCATATTGAAATCATCAACGGCCACGATCATGTAGCGGTCGAGATCATACTCAAGGCCAAAGACATCCTCGTCCCAGAGCATGGCCTTGTGCAGGGACTGCATGGCGTGGCCGCACTTCCCCTGATTCCGGGGCTCCACATAGATCTGCAGGAGAACAGTCCGGCCGGATCGGGTGACAAAGCTCTCCTCAAGACAGACCAGAACGCCTGCCACCAGGGCAAAGAGATAACAGGGTTTGGGAAAAGGGTCCTGCCACACCGCAAAGTGCCTGCCACCTTCCAGGACGCCCTGCTCCACCAGATTGCCGTTGGAAAGCAGGACTGGACAGGTTTGGGTGTCCGCCTCAATCCGGGTGATAAACCGGGCCATCACATCAGGCCTGTCCTGGTAAAAGGTAATCTTGCGAAACCCTTGCGCTTCGCACTGGGTGCAGTAGTTGCCGCTGGAGCGGTACAACCCTTCAAGCGCGGTATTGCGATCCGGGAAGATGCGGGTCGTAATCTCCAGGACAAAGGTATCCGGGACGGAATGGAGAGTAATTCCGGCATCCGTCAGCACATACTCATGGGCCGCAAGTGGCCTGGCATCAAGAGTGATAGCCAGAAGTTCCAGTTCCTGACCATCCAGAAACAGGGATCTTTCATCCGCAGTCTGCTCAGGATTACGCCTGAAATGAGACCTGGCTGTGACCAGGGTGTCATTCGGGTACAGTTGAAAGGTCAAGGCAATCTCATCGGTGAGATAGCTGGGTGCGGTATAATCATGCCGGTACAAAGTCGGCGGTGTCTGCTGGCTCATTGATTCCTCATTGTCTTTATCCTGCATCAATCATCAGGCTGTCTTGACGGTTGACAGCTATTTTAGAAGCCGTTATAAAACGAGCAAAGCTTTTCGTGTTCTTTTTATTTACGGATTCTTATACCGCTTCAAATAAACAGCCAATCTGTTCCGGCTGGTTATTTGAGTGGCGCCTGGCAAATAACATATTATTTTTTACAACGGCTCAACTCTTCAATCGAGAAGCTCCATCCACCATAACAAATTAAAGAGACATTGTCCCATGATCACCATCAACGAAAATTATCTCAAGCTCCAGGCCTCGTATCTCTTTTCCAATATCGCCAAACGAGTGACCGCCTTTCAGCAGGCCCATCCTGAAAAAGATATCATACGGCTGGGGATCGGCGATGTGACCCGCGCCCTGCCCCCGGCCTGTATCGCCGCCTTTCATAAGGCGGTGGATGAAATGGGAACTGATAGCAGCTTCCGCGGCTATGGCCCGGAACAGGGTTATGGTTTCCTACGTGAGGCTATTGCCAAACATGACTTCCAGGCCCGGGGCGCAGAAATATCTGCTGACGAGATCTTTATCAGTGACGGGGCCAAATGCGATACCGGCAATATCCAGGAGCTCTTCACCCAGGATATCAAGGTGGCCATCCCCGACCCGGTCTATCCGGTCTATCTCGACACCAATGTCATGGCTGGCCGTACCGGGAACTTTGTCGATGGCAGGTATCAGGGACTGGTCTATCTCGACTCCACCAAGGCCAATAATTTTGTACCGGCCCTGCCCTCTGAAGATGTGGATCTGATCTATCTCTGTTTTCCAAATAATCCCACAGGATCAACCATTACCAAAGATGAGCTAAGCTTATGGGTGAAGTACGCCAAAGAGAAAAAAGCGCTGATCCTTTTTGACGCCGCCTATGAGGCCTTCATCCGCGACGAGTCCCTGCCCCATTCCATCTATGAGATCGAAGGGGCCAGGGAAGTGGCCATTGAGTTCCGCTCCTTCTCCAAGAGCGCGGGCTTCACCGGCACTCGCTGCGCCTACACCGTGGTCCCTAAAGAGTGCGCCGCCTTTGACTCCCAAGGCAACCGGCAATTTATCCACCCCCTGTGGAACCGCCGCCACTGCACCAAGTTCAACGGCGTATCCTATCCGGTGCAACGCGCGGCCGAGGCTATTTACAGCGAGGAAGGACAGGCCGAGACCAAGGAGCTTATCGCCTCGTACATGCGCAATGCCGATCTGATCCGCCAGGAGATGGCAACCCTTGGTTATGATTTTGTAGGAGGCGAGAACGCGCCCTACATCTGGATCGATGCCAAGGGCGACTCATGGGAATTCTTTGACATGCTGCTGAACAAGGCCGGCGTGGTCTGCACACCGGGCGCCGGATTCGGCAAATGCGGTGAAGGCTATATCCGCCTCTCCGCCTTCAACTCCCAGGCCAATGTCGAAAAGGCCATGGCCCGTATCCGGGAAATGGGAAAGTAACGACTCAAGCGAACAGACTTAACCTGCAACGCTTTGTTGGGCGACGCTTCTTACCCGTTTTCAGTAGACCGAAAAGAGCCAGAAACAGTCAGTGGCTATTGTGGATTCAGTAAGGCGTAATTGTAATCTGGGATGGTCGCCCAACGGACTAGTCTAATCAGCTCAATCTTTTTGTCAGGTCTATTCCAATAACCGTAATGTCGTCAACATTCGGGAATTTCGGAGAAATATACCGCCAATGGTCCTGAAGAGCAACAGTCAGACCTGCAAAATCCACACGATTATCGCTACCGGGCACATCCCAACCAGCCTTCTCGCCCCGGTACACGAGCACAAAAATACCCAGATTTGAGCGGTTGTCACGCAGATAGTCACCGCAAAGCTGGTTTTCAAGGCGTTCAAACAGTTTCGGTCCGGCCCAATTGTCGGCGAGTTTGAGTTCGGCAGGGACTGGTCCATCGAAACCTACCCCATGGAATCTCAGGTCTGGCTTTTTGGCATCGGCAAACTCCTCTTCCTGTGGAATGGAATACCGTCCGAATGCTTTCTCTCGTAACTCCCGCCCAATGTACTTGCGCATATCTGTTTCATGCGTAACGGCTTGCAAAATGCCCGCGACGCTACTGTCACCATGTTCCAAATCGTCCTTGAGATCTAAGAGCCGCAGGACGGCAAGTTCAGATAATTCTCTGTGATTGCGGGGAGTACGCTCCAGCTTCTCGTGGAAGTCCCTCACTTGCGAGGGCAACCAAGGTCCAATATCGCCGTCCTGTTCGGCCTTGGTCTTTGCATGAAGTAATATCCAGGGCCGAGATGCCTCTTCAGGATGCACCTTGGCGATGTCCATTAGCGCCAAAAACGACTCTTTGCCAGGAATCTGGCTCAGCAAGCTAAACAGGCTATCCCGTGCATCCTGCGCGTCGTCGCGCAATCCTGGCGAATAGGTGCCCTTTCCAGCACGTTCGATATCCTCTTCGCGCCGGATGTATTCATGCATCAGCAGGTATAGCGACTTCAGGTATTCCGGCGTTTTGAACGCCTGTCGCACAGCAGTTCCATTAACTCTGCGGCCACCCAAAAGATGAGCTACAAAAGTCATCGCGAACGAAGTTCGCTTCTTCGGAGCAGTTATCTTTCCAATTTGGGCTTTAAAAGCTGCAATTGCGGCTTCAGGAGCAACGCCGGTCCATACGGCAAACCAGCGAGCCACATGATCTGGATTCTTTATGACACGACATTTTCGAGATGCCAGCTTTTCGATGAGATCATCTGATATGTTTGATCCCTGAATAATCTTCAGCAGCTTGTCCAGGTTGGACAGGTTCTTCGGCTCCCTTTTCAGGAGATCGTAGATGCTGGGCGCGATCTGGTCCCAAGCCCACTGGCCCGACCAGCTTAAGTCGCTTATGACGTAGTGTGTTTCTGTCTCTATCTTCTCTATTGATAACTCGTACCTGATTTCTCGCATGAGAAAGTCGCACACAATCTTTGGGTGCGTCTCGGAAAGCTTAGGAAACCAAGAGGGGAAGCCATTTAACTCAAAAGATGCGTATTTACACGCGAGTTCTACTTCCGCGGGGCTCAGATTATTCAGCCAGCCTTTGGTCTCATGAGCCTCGATCTCGAGGCCGATGAGACCAATGATAACAGCCAGTGATGTTTGGTTGAGTGGAGCGCCTTCTGATCGCAACTGTGGCTTATGGTTCCGCCAAATGAAAACTGTGCCATCCCTATAGAAGCGTGCGACTTCCTCTCCGTACTCTGGTATCAGCGTTTTCCAATTATACTCGGTCCACCGCCCCGTTGTACTATTCTTATCTCGAATCTGTTCAAAAAGATAGCGCAAGGAGTTTGTGATTAACCCAGGCTTTTCGCGGAGTGCAACTCGGTCTTCGTCAAGTTTGTCGTTGAGATATTTCTTCCAGTCCGTGTGGTATTTCTCTTGTTTCTTTCGATTGGCTTCGTCGCGCTGTTTCCATTTAGCTTCCTGTTGCTTCCTGCGGAGCGAATCCCGACTTTGAGCGGGCGGCCTCAAATAGGTGCCAAGGCGTTCAGACAGCTCATCATTGCCTGCGACCAACTTCTTTAGTTGTTCACGCCATACGCGCGGTCGACTAGCAGCGTTGTAGAGATTAAAGGCCAGCGACAAGGCAACCAATTTGTCGTCCAGAAGCGTTTGGCGGGAAATCTCCTCAGTGACATATTCAAAATCGCCTTCTTCGAACCGGCAGAACGATCTGAAAATCGAGGTTTTCCAAAAGTAGGTCAGCCGCTCTCCATTCTTCTTGTCAACGGCCTCTCTCGATTTTTGTACTTCGAACCAGAACAACGCCCGGTTCATCTCCTGCCATGCCGAAACGAGCTTTGGGAATTCGGCCTTGACGTCGGTCAGTTCATAGCTCGAGTAGTCACGCACAGCTGAAAATTTGTACAGGATTGCAAGCGCATCCGGTTCGAGCGATGCAGGATGACGGGCCAAGATCAATCGCTCGACCGCTTTGCATGCCGACGCCATCAACCATTGAAATTTCTCGGATACTTCGCAATACCGGCGTTCAATCATCGGGGGAAGGCTAAGCAGCCTGTTCAAACCGGTAACAAGCTGCGGAAGTAGCTCAATGCCGGTACTACCCACAAATTCTGTTACGCCGCCCGTCAGATGATCAACGGAAAAGCGCTCATTCGGCACGCTCTTTTCCAAGCACGCCAAGAGCCAAACCAAAGTCTGTTCTGTCGGCTGGACACCTTCGAGAAGTTCCGCAAGCCACTCCCGCTTAAGTTCAGATGCCTCTTCCAGAAAACTCTGACGGACATGCTCTTGATCCTCGTTGGAACCAATCGCCTTGATGGCCCTGAATGCCGTTATACGGGTGTACTGTTCTGCAGTTGGCATTAGCGCAACGTTCTTAGCTTCGGGTAGTGCGCCCACAAGCTCCCCGAGCCATACCATGCGGAATAGGAATGCCGTCAGATCTTCGTTGTCTGCATACTGTTGGAGCAACCTGCGAACGTCATCGGTCAGGTCAGAGTTTGCGAAACGCTGGACCGCCGCATAATCTCGCATTGAGCCTCCAGTGGCACCGTCGGCCATTTGCTCACAAACTTCGTGCAGTACGTAGCGACGAACTTCTATAGGCAGCTGACTAGGATCGCCACCTTCAAAGATAATCTCAGGCGCAACTTTGCGGACACGCTCCCTGATCTTCTCATCCAGAATTGCCAGCCAAGGCAAAATTGGACGTAGCGTAGGTACAACAATGTCCAAACCGTACTGATTGCGAAAGAATAGCCCTTCGATGGTTCGGCGCGATGTTTCACGCTTGAGTAGTTCAAAGAACCACTCAGCGGCAAGGTATTCACGTACCGAGCGATGGTGGAAGCGTACCGCGCCATAAATTTCGTCGTCGAATATGGGACGCGACAGCAACGTGGACTGATCCTTGTCGTCCCAATCGGGAAGCACGGATTGAACTGCGATCCCTTTGGAGTTCTTGGCTCCATCGGGAACCCTGATCGTCGGGTCCTGAGCCAACGTAGTGGCTGCCGCCAGGAGCCTTGATCCCTGGCGAGCGCGCTCTGCCGAAAGTGGGCGTGCATCGGCACGACCTTGGTCACGCTCAGCCAGCCTTCGATCGATGCTGTTTCGCATGATCTCAAGGCGGGTTCCAATCCGACCTCTGTCGAGCCAGAATTCAGTAAGTTCTTCCAGATCCTGAGGGCGCGACGTGAACGACCAGGCATCTGCACGTTCCACGGCATCGAGAAAAGCTTTACTGTCCTCCATTCCCCGAGCCTTGGCTAACACCGCAATCTGATCAGATGTGAGATCATCGAGCGCAACGATCTTGAAAACCGGTTGGGCCTTGCTCATCGTTTCAGATTCGATCTGCAAGCTTCCTTCAGGGCTATCATCCTCAGCCTGCGGATCACGTTCCGATGTGGCAACCACCGCATAAGGCAGATGAGCGGTACAATAGGCAAGATCAGTCTTAGGCCGCCATGCTGTCGTTCGACCGGTTATGACGATATGCGTCCGGTCTTTGGCTATACTGATCCGCCTGCTCAGCTTACGGATCGCGAGTTCAAAGTCGCCAGGATTTCGAAGACGCGCTTCGTCCACCGAGTCGAGGAGAAGCCAGCCCTCCTCACCAGACGACAACCATTCCTCAAAGGCCTCACAAGTTCCGACCTCAAAAGCAACCTCGAAATCTCTGGGGATATGTTCCAAACGAAGAAAAAACGCAGGTTTTCCCTGTTCCCTAAGCGTGTGTGCGATGTTGCGGATTTCGGCAGTTTTGCCCGAGCCGGCCTCGGACAGAATGATCAGGCGGTACTTATTGATAAGGTCGGGCCAGCCGAGGCGCTCGCCAGCACCGAACGCACGGCTGACATCCACGTCGTCGTTTTGACTGCTATGTTCCGACAGCTCATGGAATGTCCTGTGGAGCTCGACAAATTCAGAGTTTGAGTCGAAGGTAGTTGTCGGATCCATTTTGATCATCACCCCAAGTTAACAGATCAGCGAGGTGCCGCAGATCTAGGATAGGATTTTCTAAATGCCTTTAGGCTCTGAGGCCCCGGCAGCAGGAGGACACCCAATAAACTAAATCCTTGAGCATGTACACTCTGACTGCAGCACTGCCGGCTGGAAAGAGACCTGTTCTTCTTTGCCCGGCAGCTCGGTGACAACTGTCGCCCCATGCTCCTGCAGCCAATGGACAACCCCAAGCACCAGACGTTCAGGGGCAGAGGCCCCGGCCGTCACCCCAACGCTGGCATGTCCCTGCAACCATTCCGGATGGATATCGGTCTCATCATCAATCAGATATCCCGTCATTCCGGCCCTGACGCCAACCTCCCGCAACCTATTGGAATTGGAGCTGCTTTTCGAACCAACCACCAGGAGGATATCCGTCTTCTGCGCCAGTTCCTTCACCACATTCTGGCGATTCTGGGTGGCATAACAGACATTTGAGCGGGGGCCTCTGATGGCCGGAAAACGCTGTTCCAACTTCTTTCTGATCCCGGCGATATCGTTCTGGCTGAGGGTGGTCTGGGTGACATAGGCAACCCGCTGAGGATCAACAACCCGCACACCCTCTGCCTCCTCCTCCGAGGCGATGACATGCACCCGATTAGCGACCCGGCCAGCCACACCCTCCACCTCTGGATGCCGGTGATGGCCGATGATCAGGACCTCACACCCATCGGCATGATATTTTTCCACCATCCGGTGGACGCTGCTCACCAGGGGGCAGGTGGCATCAATAGTCCGCAGCCCAAGGATCTGCGCCTGTTGCTGAACGGCCACTGACACCCCGTGGGCGCTGAAGATACAGACCGCCCCCCGCGGGATATCGGCAAGTTCCACCATAAAAACAACGCCTAATTCCTCCAGCTCCTGGACGACATGTTTATTGTGCACGATCTCGTGGAGCACATAAATCGGCGGCCCATACTGTTCAAGGGCCAGACGCACAGTGGCAATGGCCCGCACCACACCGGCGCAGAACCCTCGGGGATTGGCCAGGATAATCTCTTTCAGCATACTCATCAGCCAAGTAAAAAGGAGGAAATGAACGGTTAAACCTAAAAACGGCAATTACTTCATAATGTAAATACCGCTCCCCCTCATCCCCAGTCCTTCTCCCTCAGGGAGAAGGGAGAAAGCCGACCCTCTCCTTTTGGGAGAGGGTCGGGGTGAGGGAAAGGTTTAGCAATACAAGAAGTTGTTGCAAAATCACTGTATCCAACTGCCGTTTTTAGGTTAAAATCAAAAAGTCACAAAATGTAACGTAACAGATGAAAGAGCGGGCCTGCATCACTTTTTACCGGCAATATCTCTTTTTTCTTATTTCCAAGCCCTTCTTTTTCTGGTTAGTTGTAAATGATAAAGACTCAATACTCACCCTTCAACTTTTACCTATTCAACTTACTCCCATGACGCACTCACAATCGTTCACCGTTACCCAGCCAACCCGCATTCAGTTTGGTGTTGGCAGCATCAGCAATCTGGGCAGGACTGTTCAGGATTTTAATGGCACTAATGTGTTCCTGGTCATTGATCCAGGTCTGGTCAAGGCCGGGATTGTCAACCAGATCACCGCGCCGCTGGAGGCCGCCGCCATTCCCTATACCCTGTATGACCACGTCGATCCCGAACCGGGCCTGAAGCTTGCCGACAAGGGATACAAACTGGCCAAGACCAATGGCTGCGACTGCGTGATCGGCGCGGGCGGCGGTTCGGCCATGGATGTGGCCAAGGCCGTGGCGATCCTGCTGACCAATGGCGGCAAGGCCGCTGACTACCTCGGCCTTGACAAGATTCCCAAGGCCGGAGCACCCAAGATCATGGTCCCCACCTCGGCTGGAACCGGCGCCGAGGTGACCTTCACCGCCGTGTTCATCAATGAAAAGACCGGTTCCAAAGGCGGTATGAATGGCGCTCCGCTCTATCCCGAGGCAGCCATCCTCGACCCGGCGTTGACCCTCAGCCTGCCGCCCCGCGTCACCGCCTTCACCGGCATTGACGCCCTGACCCATGCCCTTGAGGCCTATACCTCCACCCAAGCCCACACCATCTCCGAGATGTATTCACTGGAGGCTATCGACCTGATCAGCCGGAATCTTCCGAAGGCCTTTGCCAACGGCGCCAATCTGGAGGCCCGCTCCGCCATGCTCATGGGCAGTCTTTTGGGCGGCAAAGCCCTGGCCACTGCCGGCGTCGGTCTGGTTCACGCCATGGCCTATCCCATGGGCGGCATGTTCGGCATCGCCCACGGTCTTGCCAACGCGGTGCTGCTGCCCTACGTGATTGAATACAATCTCATCGGCAATCTGGAAAAATTCGCCACCCTGGCCGCAGTCCTCGGCAAAAAAACCGACGACATGACCACCAGAGAAGCGGCAGAGCGCTGCGTGGAGGCCCTGTTTGAACTCAACGCTGATGTCGGCATCCCCGCCACCCTGCAGGATCTCGATATCCCAGACGATCAGATTCCCGAAATGGCCCGGATTGCCCTGACCGTGACCCGTCCGGTTGAAAACAACCCCCGGCAACCAACCCTGGACGATGTCATCAACATCTACCAGATGGCCTATGACGGTAACAGCTCGATTTTTTATTAATGATTTTTCAGTAAACCACAAATACAACAGGGCGGATTATCAACCTATTGATAATCCGCCCATTCTTTTTTTCACACTTCCCTTAACGGCCAGATTTTATCAAATCTGGTTTCAAAACCTCTGACGTTGATGCCAATGCCAGGCCGTGGCAATAATGTCATCGATTTTTGTATACTTGGGCCGCCAGAGAAGCTGCTGCATGGCAAGCGTGCTATCGGCCACCAGCGTTGCCGGATCGCCGGATCTTGGCGGCGCAGAGGTAAAGGTAATCTTTCTGCCGGTTACCTGTTCAGCGGAATGAATGATCTCCAACACCGAGAAACCATTGCCATTGCCCAGGTTAAATCCATGAGCGCCAGCATTTTTCTCTAAAAAGGAGAGCGCCAGCAGATGGGCCTCACAGAGATCATTGATATGAATATAATCACGGACACAGGTTCCATCCACCGTCTTGTATTCCCGGCCAAAGACCTTGAGTTCCCTCTGCTCTAACAACAAGGAACAGAGGACATTAGGGACAAGGTGCGTTTCCGGTTGATGGGATTCACCGATCTCGCCGCCAGGGTCGGCACCAGCGGCATTAAAATACCTGAGACTAACAGATCTGAGCCCATACGCCGAATGGTAATCACGCAGGATATGCTCCACCATGAGCTTGGTCTCACCGTAAGGGTTAATGGGCGCCTGGGAATGGGATTCGTTGATCCGTTCCTGAAGCGGGTTCCCAAAAATAGAGGCCGATGAGGAAAAGATAAATCGGGACACCCCATGATCGCGCATCGCGTCCAGCAGGTTTATAGTGCCAACCACATTGTTGGCATAATAGAGGGCCGGATTGACAACCGACTCACCCACCAGCGATTTGGCAGAAAAATGCATGACCGCACCAAAATGGTGCCGGGAAAAAAGAGTTGCCAGATCCTCAGGGCGCAGCAGATCGCCCTGCACCAACTCAACTCCAAAAGATACAGCCTCTTTATGGCCGGTGCTCAGGTTATCAAAGACGGTTACCTGATGCCCCTGCCCCGCCAGCATTTTTACCATGTGAGAACCGATATATCCGGCCCCGCCACAAATCAGAATATTCATTTACCCACGACAATTGAAAAAATTTAGGTGCCGTAAGCAAGGCAAGCAAGGGCTATTTCTTGCTTGCCTTGCTTACGGCACCTTATGCCGCGTCAAAGAAACAGCAGTCTTTTCCGGCTGTTTCTTTGCGTGGCGCCTTACTGCTCACCCAACAGGACCATACCCAAAAAAACCATTACCCCCGGCCCACTCCCACATATTCAAACCCTGCGGCCTGCATTCTCTGAGGGGAATAAACATTGCGCAGATCGATAAACAAGGGTGTCCGCATCAGAGACTTGAGCCGTTCAAGATCAAGCGCCCGGTACTGATTCCATTCGGTCATCAGCACCAGGGCATCGGCGCCAGTGGCTGCCTCGTAAACATTATTGACATAGGAGAATTCTGGGAATAATTTCTTCGCCTCTTCCATCCCCTGAGGATCATGGGCCTGAATCCTTGCCCCTTTTTCATGCAACGGAGGCAGGATACTGAGGGCCGGGGCATCACGGAGATCGTCTGTCTCCGGCTTGAAGGTCAAGCCGAGAACCCCTATGGTTTTGCCCGCCACATCGCCGCCCAGCGCTTGACGGATCTTTTTGACCATCCCTGCCTTCTGCGCCGCATTGATCTCGACCGCTGCCGCCACTGATCGTGCGGAAACACCATGTTCCTGAGCAATCCGTAAGAGTGCCAGGGTATCTTTTGGGAAACAGCTGCCGCCAAAGCCAGGGCCTGGGTGGAGGAATTTACCGCCGATACGGCCATCCAGGCCAATGGCCTTGGCCAGATCCACCACATCCGCCCCCACCTCTTCACAGAGACTGGCCATTTCATTGATAAAAGAGATCTTGATGGAAAGAAAGGCGTTGGCCGCGTACTTGATGAGTTCAGCAGATTCAAGGCCGGTAAAGACAAAAGGAGTAGAGATAAGATACAGGGGATCATAGATCTCTTTCATCACGGCCTGGGCCTTTTCCGATTCAGAACCAATGACGATCCGGTCCGGCCGCATGAAATCATTGAGCGCAGCCCCTTCCCGTAAAAATTCAGGATTGGAGACCACATCAAAGTCGGCGTCTGGATTTTCCTCCCTGATCAGGCGGGCGACCTGCCGGGCGGTGCCAACCGGCACGGTACTCTTATCAATAATAACCGTATACCCAGTAAGATACGGAGCAAGTTCTTTGACCGCGGCATAAATATAGGTCAGATCCGCATAGCCGTCACCACGCCTTGAAGTTGGCGTACCCACCGCAATAAAGACAGCCGAGGCATTCGGGACACACTCTGTCAGTTCAGTGGTGAAGGCAAGACGGCCTTCACTCACATTCTTGCGCACCAATTCTGCCAGTCCCGGCTCGTAAATGGGAATCTTCCCTTCCAGCAAGGAGTTGATCTTCCCCGCATCCTTATCCATGCAGATAATATGATGGCCAAATTCTGCCAGACATGCGCCTGTCACCAGACCAACATACCCTGTTCCAATTATAGCGATTTTCATAGAAGATTTATTTTATTCTTTTGGTGATTGATAAATACATCGCAAACAACATCGTAATTTGACGGTCATTATGAATAAAATCAGCTACTCAGGCGGACAGTTGGCAGATGTTGAGTCTGTTCGTAATGTAAAATTACCGACGAGGCCCGCTCTCAACCTTAACTTCGACCATTTTATCAACCAACCTTAGCCTCGAAGCGCCTAACCATCCTTAATAATTAGCTTTTCACCCTAACAAACTCCAGTCCCACGATCGAAACAAATGGAGTAATCACGCACAAACAAACAGTTAGTTGTCCAGCACGAAACGCCATCCTTGCAATAAATCGAATAATATGATAATAATTTCCATTACAGTTTCAAACAAACCAAGGGAGAAACAAAATGACATTACTTGAAGGATTTTTATGGCTAGCCCTGAACGTGTATCATGAAGCACGTTCTGAGCCACAGATCGGACAGATTGCCATTGCCCATGTGACCCTGAATCGGGCCCAGCAACAAGATATCTCCATTGAAGAGGTGATAAAGCAACCACACCAGTTTCAATGGGTCCGGGGAAAAACGTATTTTCCTAACAATTTGCCTGTTTTTCTTCAATGTATGCAGTCTGCATTCATTGCCCTGAACACCAGCGATTTTACTGCCGGCGCGACCCACTTTCATCTCAAAAACATATCTCCCAAGTGGTCGTCCCATCTAACCTATATTAATCAGTACGGCAGTCACAAGTTTTACAGATAATTGCTGGAATTGTAAACTTTGCTGGTCTCGTAACAAGCCATCAACTTCAAGCCCTTGCCGCCTGATGCAGGGCCGCTCTCATCTCCGCCAGCCTCTCATCAGCCATCTTGACCGGAATTGGATAAACCAGAGTCCGACCGATCAATTCTGCAGAGACCGGTAGGGATTCCGGATCATAGATTACCCTTCTTTTTCCGCCCGGCTCAAGAAACGGCCAGCCGCTTTTGGTAACGGTTGACCCGGCCAACAGATGCTCCCACCGGGGATAAAAGTGCCAGGTGTTCTCACCAAAATTGATGGCGCCGGCCTTGTTTTCCCCCAGCACTTTGTTCACCCGCTGGCAATGTTCGCGGCTTTCCAGCGAAAAGCAGAAGAAGGTCGCGGAATCGCCCGCCTCATCAACAAGGTGTCGGAACTGGACACCTGGAATAGCAGAGGCAGCCTCTTTCAAAGCAGCCTTGGTCTTTTTCTGGGCCACAATCATGGAATCAAGCTTAGCAAGCTGGGCCAGACCGATAGCGCCCTGCAACTCCATCATCCGATAATTAAAACCGATAAAACGCCTGCCTTCTCCACCGCGGGTGCCTGGATTGACCACATGGTCATGGCCATGATCATGATACTCCGACATGGTTCGCCACATTTTTTCATCGGCGGTAATGATCATCCCCCCCTCGCCGGTGGTCATGGTCTTCACCGCGTCAAAGGAAAAGGTGCCGCAATCGCCAAAGGTGCCCAGATGCTGGCCGTTAATCCTGGCCCCAGCGGCCTGGGCCGTATCCTCAAGCACTGGAATCCCATGCCTTTTGGCAATGGCGACGATCTCCTGGATCCGGGCCTGGGCGCCCAGCATATGCACCGGAATAATACAACGGGTCTTGGCGGTGATCTTTTTTTCAAGATCGACCGGGTCCATATTCAGGGTTGCATCGATCTCCGTAAATACCGGAATAGCGCCGATATCAAGAATTGCCTCCCAGGTGGCGACAAAGGTAAACCCCTGGGTAATAACCTCATCTCCCGGCCCCACACCGAGCGCGGCCAGGGCCACCTTCAGGGCCACAGTTCCGGAGGTCACGGCCTGACCATAGGAGGTTCCACAATAGGCGGCAAATTGTTTCTCAAATTCCAGCACCTTGTACACACCCTTGCGCTGCGCCCCAAACTCGTAGCGAAAGAGGACGCCGGTATCCAGGACATCCATAATCTCTTTCTTCTCTTCTGCACCAAAAATCTCATAACCAGGCATTAGCAGGCTCTCCTTAAAAAATAATTTAGATACCCTTTAGATGGCAAGCGTTTCCTTGATGGCATTGCGCTCATCAAGAAGGACAATGGCAGGCTGATAATTGACGGCATCTTCCTCTGAAAAAAAACCATAGGTACAGATAATAACCATATCACCCACCATGCCCTTGCGGGCCGCGGCGCCATTCAACCCGATCACTCCGGCTCCCGGCACGCCAACAATGGCATAGGTGTCAAACCGCTCACCATTATTAATATTGTAGATATGAACCCGTTCAAAGGGGACAATCCCCACGGCATCCATTAAATTTTTATCAATGGTCAGACTTCCCTCGTAACTCAAATCAGCTTCGGTGACGGTCGCCCGATGAAGCTTTGCCTTTAACATCTGTCGCAACATGATTTTCTGTCTTCTTCCTATTTTTACAGATAAAATAACCTGGCGTTATCGATCAGACGCACTCTCTCATGCACCTTTATCGCCATGATCAACCTGCTGTTTTCATTTACCGTTTCACAGCGCTCAAGGCTGTCGGCATCAACAATTTCCACATAGTCAACAACACAGCCGGGAACCTGGCTGATATTTCTCTCAATCTCTGAACACAAGAGCGCGGCAGACAGGGGTTGAGCTGCACCCTTCACCTTTGCCCGGGCAAAAAGAATGGCCCGATAGAGACAAAGCGCCTGCCCCTTCTCACCTTCCGTCAAGTAACTGTTGCGCGAACTCATGGCCAGCCCGCTTGCCTCACGCACTGTCGGATGGCTGACAATCTGCACCGGCAGATCCAGATCACGGACCATGCGCCTGGTCACGGCCAGTTGCTGAAAATCTTTCTCCCCAAAAATCGCCTGATGAGGCTGGGTCTGCTGCAGCAGCTTCATGACCACCGTACAGACCCCATCAAAATGGCCGGGCCGACTGGCCCCGCACAACCCCCGGCCAAGCTCCGCCACATGAATGGTGGTTTGGAACCCGGCAGGATACATATCCGTTGCCGACGGGGCGTAGAGGACATCAACCCCAACGCCAGCGGCAAGTTCACTGTCTCGTTGCAGATCTCGCGGATAGGCGGCAAGATCTTCACCAGGGCCAAACTGAATGGGATTGACGAAGAGGCTGACCACTACCCGGTCGGCGCTCTGTCTGGCCCGCCGCATCAAGGCCAGATGGCCGGCATGAAACCAGCCCATAGTCGGCACCAGGGCAATCTTTAATCCCTGCCCCCGCCAACCGGCAGCAAGGGCAGCAATCTCCGCCGGATCCTGAACCAGTTTCACTGCATGGCCTTGAGCCTGATTATTTTCTCATCAACAGCTATCTTGGCAGGATCTTTCTGATTCTGACCGGTAAAGGTCGCCACATATTCTTCATACACCGCCAGGGCCTCTTTTCCTTTTCCTTGAAACTCATAGATTCTGGCCAGTCCGGTAAACCCTTCTCCGGCATAACCATCAATCTTCTGCAAGGCTTTATACTCAAGGATCGCGGCATCAAAAAGGCCGGCGGCCTCATTGGCCTGGGCCAGACCAAAGGTCAGCAGGGCGTACAGGGGATCAGCAGCGTTTATGCTTTTTCGCACCATTCCGTATTGCGCGGCAGCCTCTTTGAACTTGCCCTCTTTCATCAACTCATGGGCAATCTCAGCACTCGCCCAGTGCGCCGAAGGAGTCCCGGAAAATTCAGCGGCCACGCCGACAAGGGCCTTATGCCTTTCCGGCTCAACCGCTTGCATGGCAAATGCCAGCGCTGCCGACGCCTTCTGGATCCGGTTTGACCGATACGAACTGTACGAGACCAGACCAATAACCACCACACTCACAACAACGGCCCCGATCTGCAGATTCTTTTGATTCCTCTTAACAAACCGGATAACCACAGGGGGCAGATTCAAATGCTCAAGTAAACCACTACCTGCGCTATGGGGAATCTCCTGAATATGCCGTTTATCAAAGGCGCTCTGTTCTGTCATACCATCCTCCTTTTGCTTTTTGCTTTACCTTTCTATGCAAACATTTTAGGCTCTTGTTTCTCTATAGAAACTTTTCTATTTACCCGATAGCGTGCGTCATGTCCATTCCCAAACCATGATAAGCTGGTAAAAAGTGCGTATAATAACCAACACGAAACTCATAAAACATGATCGAGGACATTAAGAAAACACTGTGGGCCACTGCCGACAAGCTGCGTGCCAACATGGACGCTGCCGAATACAAGCATATCGTGCTTGGCCTCATCTTCGTCAAATACATCTCCGACACCTTTCAAACCCGCCGTGATGAGCTGACGCGGCGTTTTGCCGATAAGGATGACGACTACTTCCTGCCTGACGCCGATGCGGCCCTGCTGGCGACAGAGCTGGAAGATCGCGACTACTACCGGGAAGTCAATGTCTTCTGGGTGCCGGAAGCAGCGCGCTGGGAAAACCTGCGAGCCCAGGCCAAGCAGCCTGACATCGGCAAGCGCATCGACGATGCCCTGACCCTGATCGAGACCGAAAACCCCAAGCTCAAAGGCATCCTCGACAAACGCTATGCTCGCGTTCAGCTTCCCGACGGCAAGCTGGGCGAGCTGGTGGATATGGTCTCCACCATCGGTTTTGGCACCACCGGACAGAGCGCCCGCGACCTGTTGGGCCAGGTCTATGAATACTTTCTCGGTCAGTTCGCCAGCGCCGAAGGCAAACGCGGCGGCCAGTTTTATACTCCCAGAAGTATCGTTAAGACTCTGGTAGCAATCCTTGCGCCGCATCATGGAAAGGTTGATGACCCGTGCTGCGGCTCGGGCGGCATGTTTGTGCAATCGGAAAAATTCATCGAAGCGCACGGTGGCAAGATCGGCGATGTCTCCATCTACGGTCAGGAATCCAACCCTACCACCTGGCGTCTGGCAGCGATGAACCTCGCCATTCGCGGTATCGACTTCAACCTGGGCAGAGAACCTGCCGACACCTTTACCCGCAATCAGCACCCCGACCAGCGTTTTGACTTCACCATGGCCAACCCGCCCTTCAACATCTCCGACTGGTGGCACGCCAGCCTCGAAGGCGACCCGCGCTGGGTGTATGGCACGCCACCGCAAGGCAACGCCAACTACGCCTGGCTGCAACATATTTTGTACCATCTAAAGCCTACGGGCAGGGGCGGTATCGTTCTGGCCAACGGCTCCATGTCCTCCAGCCAGAACTCCGAGGGAGACATCCGCCGGGCCATGGTCGAGGCCGACAAGGTGGAAGTGATGGTGGCCATGCCCGGCCAACTGTTCTTTAACACCCAGATCCCCGCCTGCCTCTGGTTTCTCGTCAAACAGAAGAGCAGCCGCCAGGGAGAGGTGCTGTTCATCGATGCCCGCAAACTCGGCACTATGATCAGCCGGGTGCAGATCGAGTTTACCGATGACGATATTCAGCGCATCGCCGACACCGTGCATGCCTGGCGTGGCGATGATGAAACCGATGCCGACTATGCCGACGTGGCCGGATTCTGCCGGAGTGTGACGCTGGCCGAGATTGCCGAACATGGCCATGTCCTGACACCGGGGCGCTATGTCGGTGCGGAGGCGGTGGAGGATGATGCCGAAGCCTTTGCCGAGAAGATGCAGCGGCTCACCGAGACGCTGGGTGAACAGATGGCCAAGGGTGCGGAACTGGACGGGCTGATCCGGCAGAAGCTGGGAGGGCTGGGGTATGAGTTCTGATTGGCCACTTAAAGAGCTTGTGCTGATAGCTGATGAAGTTACAGTTGGCTATGTAGGGCCGATGGCTACAGAGTATGTTGAATCCGGCATCCCATTCTTGCGTTCTCTGAACATTGATCAATTCAACATAAACAGTAACGACCTAAAATATGTAACGCCCGAATTTCACCATCGCATAAAGAAATCGTCGCTTCATCCCGGTGATGTTGCGATTGTTCGTACTGGCAAGCCTGGTACGTGTGCGGTTATCCCTGATTGGTTACAGGAAGCAAACTGTTCCGATTTGGTTATTGTCCGGTGTGGCAGAGAAATACGTCCACACTTTCTCTGTTATTGGGTTAACTCAAAAGCGACACATCACATTGAATCACATACAGTAGGCGCAGTTCAGCAGCACTTCAACGTTGGCGCGGCGAAAACGATGAAAGTGGCAGTGCCATCCTTGCACAAGCAAGACCAAGTGCTTGAATTGCTCAGAGGTCTTGACGACCGCATCACCCTCCTCCGCGAAACCAACACCACACTCGAAGCCATCGCCCAAGCCCTGTTCAAATCGTGGTTCGTGGACTTCGACCCCGTCCGCGCCAAACAGGAAGGTCGCGAACCGGAAGGCATGGACGCCGACACCGCCGCGCTCTTCCCTGACAGCTTCGAGGAATCGGAACTGGGGTTGGTGCCGAAGGGGTGGCACATAGGGTCTATTGGCCAAATTGCTGAGGTTATAGACTGCTTGCATAGTAAAAAACCTGAGCTTATTTCTGAAGGATGGCCATTTCTTCAACTCAGTAATATTCGTGATGACGGGCTATTAGACGCTTCCAATGTTTCCTACATTACTGAGGCAGATTACAGGAAATGGATCTCTCGGATTGAAGTTTCAGAAGGTGATTGTGTTATCACAAATGTTGGTCGAGTAGGTGCAGTTGCACAAATACCTTCAGGATTTAAAGCAGCCATGGGACGTAATATGACTGCGATGAGACTTAAACACGATTGGCCATACCCAACATATCTGATTGAACTGCTTCAGTCTTCATGGATGCGTACAGAAATAAAAAGAAGAACAGATGTTGGCACTATTCTGGACGCACTTAATGTGCGCAATATTCCTGAACTGCGGTGCGTTCTGGCACCAAGTGATGTGATGAGAAATTTTGAGTTATCCAGTCGTCCATTACGCGCGTCGATGGAAGCAAATTTGGAGCGAGCCAACAATCTCGCCACCCTTCGCGACACCCTGCTCCCCCGCCTGATCTCCGGCCAGTTGCGCCTGCCGGATGCTGAGGCGATGGACGATGAAGTTCTCATCCAGTCTGTAAAGGATCGCCTGGAAGAACGTAGCATCAAGGTGTCCCTTGAGTTATGAAAACGTAAAAGAGATTGTGTAGGGGCGACGCCGTTGGCTCGCCCAATTTTGTCTTTGATCTGTCTGTAAATTGCAACTGGTCATCTATTGCAACGGGGCGACCATCCGGGATCGCCCCTACGGAAAACGTTCCATCAATATGGCAACTGCCGAGGATTTCTCGGTAGTTCAATAAGAAAAGACTGATAGAGAAAAGAACATTTGCCTTGTATTTTTAAACTGAAATCAATCAAATTGCCTTGTAATTTTAAATTCAGAACCATTTTCAGTAGTCCCATACTCCAATACCGGAGAAACCATGACCGAAGACCAACTCGAACAGGAAGCCTTGGGCTGGCTGCATGACGTCGGCTACCTCCATTGCTACGGCCTGGACATTGCGCCGGATGGCCCCGTCCCTGAACGCAGCAACTACAGCCAAGTGCTGTTGGTTGGCCGACTGCGCGAGGCAATCACCCGGCTGAATCCCTTAGTGCCGTTGGTGGCTCGGGAGGATGCCCTGCAACAGGTGTTGAATCTGGACACTCCGGTGCTCTTGGCTGCCAATCGCGCCTTCCATCAGCTCTTGGTCAATGGCGTGCCGGTCGAGTATCAGAAGGATGGCGAGACCCGTGGTGACTTCGTGCGGCTCATCGACTTTGCCGAGGTCGGGGCTAATGAGTGGTTGGCGGTGAACCAGTTTTCGATCAAGGGAGCCAAACACACCCGCCGCCCGGACATCATCCTGTTCATCAACGGTCTGCCGCTGGTTTTGCTGGAACTGAAGAACCCGGCGGACGAGAAGGCGGACATCTGGAAGGCCTACGACCAGATCCAGACCTACAAAGAGCAGATACCGGATGTGTTCCAGTACAACGAGGTACTGGTGATCTCGGACGGCACCGAGGCGCGCATGGGGTCGCTCTCTGCCGATGTCGAACGCTTTATGGCCTGGCGCACCATTGACGGCGAGACCCTTGACCCCCTCGGCCACTTTAATGAACTGGAGACCTTGGTGCGTGGGGTATTGGCCCCGGCTTTCCTGCTCGATTTCCTGCGCTTTTTTGTGCTGTTTGAGGATGATGGCACCTTGATCAAGAAGATCGCGGGCTATCACCAGTTCCATGCGGTACGTTCCGCCATCGGTCATGTAATCACGGCATCCCGACCAGGCGGCAATCAAAAAGGTGGTGTGGTCTGGCACACCCAGGGTTCTGGCAAGAGTATCACTATGACCTGTTTTGCGGCTCGGGTGATGCGCGAAGCGGCGATGGAGAATCCGACCATCGTGGTTATTACCGACCGCAACGACCTGGACGGGCAACTGTTCGGGGTGTTCTCACTTTCCCAAGACCTGTTGCGCGAGCAGCCGGTACAAGGGGAAACGCGGCAGGACTTGCGGGCCAAGCTCGCCAACCGGCCATCGGGCGGCATTATCTTTGCCACCATCCAGAAGTTCATGCCGGGTGAGGACGAAGACAGCTTCCCGGTTCTGTCCGACCGCCACAACATCGTGGTAATCGCCGATGAGGCACACCGCACCCAGTACGGATTTGAAGCCAAACTGAAAACTATCCGCCGTTCTCGTTCGCCGATACAAGCCTTCGGGGACAAGCTTTATCAGAATGACGAGATGTTGATGGCTGCTGAAGATCCGGCCCGTTATGTAACACGCTATCAAGTCGGTTACGCCCAGCATCTGCGCGATGCGTTGCCTAATGCAACCTTTGTCGCCTTTACCGGCACCCCGGTCTCCTCCGAAGACCGCGACACCCGTGCCGTGTTTGGCGATTACATCAGTATCTACGACATGCAGCAGTCCCGCGATGACGGGGCAACCGTGGCGATCTATTTCGAATCGCGCCTGGCCAAGCTGGGCCTGAAGGCTGATATGCTGGCGGACATCGACGCCGAAGTGGACGAACTGGCGGAAGATGAAGAAGACGATCAGCAGGCCAGGCTCAAGAGCAAATGGGCGGCGCTGGAAAAGGTAGTCGGTGCCGAACCGCGTATCAAACAGGTGGCGGTTGATCTGGTGGCCCACTTTGAAGAACGTAATCAGGCCCAAACCGGCAAGGCAATGGTAGTCGCGATGAGCCGCGACATCTGCGCCCATCTCTACAACGCCATCATCGCCCTGCGCCCGGAGTGGCACGACGAAGACCCGGAAAAAGGCGTGATCAAGGTGGTGATGACCGGCTCCGCCAGCGACAAGCCGTTGCTGCGACCGCATATTTATTCCAAGCAGGTCAAGAAGCGGTTGGAAAAACGCTTCAAAGACCCAAACGATCCCATGCGCATGGTGATCGTGCGCGATATGTGGCTCACCGGTTTCGATGCCCCTTGTGTGCATACGATGTATGTGGACAAACCGATGAAGGGGCACAACCTGATGCAGGCCATCGCCCGCGTCAACCGCGTGTTTCGCGACAAACAGGGCGGGCTGGTGGTCGATTACATCGGCATTGCCAATGACCTGAAAGAGGCGCTCAAGGAATACACCGCCAGTAAAGGTCGTGGCCGCCCGACCGTCGATGCCCACGAAGTATTTGCGGTGCTGGAAGAGAAACTCGATGTGCTGCGCGCCATGCTGCACGACTTTGACTACAGCGGCTTTCTCACCGGTGGCCACGGTCTGCTGGCCAAAACGGCAAACCATGTGTTGGGATTAAAGGATGGCAAGAAGCGGTTCGGCGATACCGCGCTGGCGATGGCACGAGCCTTTACGCTCTGCTGTACTCTGGATGAAGCCAGGGCCGTGCGTGAAGAAGTGGCCTTCTTCCAGGCGGTGAAGGTGCTGCTGACCAAAAGAGAGAGCAGCAAAATAAAGCTCAAGGATGAAGAGCGCGAAATGGCAATCCGCCAGATCATCGGCTCGGCCCTGGTCTCGGATGAAGTGGTGGATATTTTTCAGGCGGTGGGGCTGGAGAAACCGAATATCGGCATCCTGGATGAAGCTTTTTTAAATGAAGTATGCAACCTGCCGGAACGCAATCTGGCGGTGGAGCTCTTGGAGCGCCTGCTGGAAGGCGAGATCAAGACGCGCTTTGCCACCAACGTGGTGCAGCAGAACAAATTTTCGGAATTGCTCGCGGGCGTCATCTTGCGCTACCAGAACCGGGCCATCGAAACCGCGCAGGTGATGGAAGAACTCATTGCCATGGCCAAGAAATTCAAGGAAGCCATTGGCCGGGGTGAAGAACTCGGCCTTAATGCTGATGAGCTGGCCTTCTATGATGCACTGGCCAACAACGAAGAGGCTGTGCGCGAGATGGGCGACGAGATCCTGAAGAAAATCGCCCACGAATTGGCGCAAAACCTGCGCCAGAACATCAGTGTGGACTGGTCGGTACGCGACAGCGTGCGGGCCAAGCTGCGGCTGATGGTGAAGCGGATTTTGCGCAAGTACAAATACCCGCCAGATCGGCAGGAAGAGGCCATCAAGTTGGTGCTGGAACAGGCGGAAACATTGAGTGCGGAGTGGGAGTAACCCTAAAATGGAACTTTTTATCCCAACATCTTCAGCGCCGGCGATACTGACCGTATCGCAGATCAGTCGGTCGATCAGGAATCTGCTGGAAGGGGAGTTCCGCTTTGTTCGGGTCAGCGGCGAGATCTCCAACCTCTCCCGCCCCTACTCGGGCCACAGCTATTTCACCCTCAAGGATGAAGGCGCCCAGTTGCGCGCCGTTCTTTTCAAGGGACAGCAACGCTTCCTGACCGAAGAGGTCCGTGACGGCAGGCAGGTGGTCTGTCATGGCCGGATCTCGGTCTACGAACAGCGCGGCGACTACCAGCTCATCGTTGACACCATTGATTTTCACGGGGCCGGCCTGCTGCAGCTGCAATTTGAGGAGCTGAAAAGACGGCTGGCGGCAGAAGGTCTTTTTGACGAGGAACGGAAAAAGTTGATTCCGGCTTTTCCCAAAAATATCACCCTGATCACCTCACCCACGGGTGCGGCAGTCCATGATTTCTTGAAGATATGGCGAAACCGCGGTTGGGGGGCGAACATCCAGATCTTTCCGGTACGGGTGCAGGGGGCGGGCGCGGCGGAAGAGATTGCCAAGGCCATCGCCCGGATCAACAGAATCAAGACGACCGATACCGGGCTGCGCCCAGACATCATCGTCCTCTGCCGGGGCGGCGGCTCGCTCGAAGATCTGTGGGCCTTCAATGAAGAGTGTGTGGCCCGCGCCATTGCCGGCTCAACCCTGCCCATTGTCTCGGCCATCGGCCATGAAGTCGATTTCACCATTGCCGATTTCTGCGCTGACCTGCGGGCCCCGACCCCGACCAGCGCGGCCGAACAGATCCTCCCCGATCATGCAAGGGTGCAAAGCCAAATTCTTCTCTGCAAAAGGCAGCTCGCCACCCTGCTGCTGCAGAAGATCAACGATTACAGCAGGCAAGTCTCCCAGAACAAACGCCTGCTCGGGGATCTGGGGATGACCCTGTCCCACCTCACCTTGCAGATAGACCATCACACCTCCCGGCTGACGCACTCCCTGGAAAAGCTGTTGCAGGAACAAACCCTCCGTTTGGAAAGGACTCTGTCCAGATTGCAGCGCCAGTCACCAGCCGCCAGAGTGGCCATCCAGACGGAACGGCTACGCCATGCCAGCGAAAAACTGTGCCAGCAGATACAGGTTCTCCTGCAACAAAAAAGCGCGGCCTTTTCCGCACAGGCCGCGCTTTTAGATACCGTCAGTCCCCTGGCCACCCTGGCCCGGGGCTATGCCATCGTCAGAAGAAAAAAATCAGAGAAAAAACAAGAGGAAATCATCAGCAGAAGCGGGCAGGTTCACCCAGGTGATGAGATAGAAATCGTTCTCCATGACGGCAGACTGGAATGCGAGGTAAACAGGGTTGTTGCTCTTTGATTTATCGGGAAGGCAAAAACAGCAGAAAGATGAGCCGGCAAAGATAAGACAGCCGTTCCTCAACGTAACAGGGTATCTACCTCACTATCGATTTTATACAAGGCTTGGGCCAGTTGTATATGATTTTCAGCCCCGGCCTTCCGCAACTCTCTACCCCAGGCCCTCAACATATCGGTGTTGACCTTGCGCACCCGATTATCCCGGCTCCACTCGTGACCGATCTTCAAGCCAAGCGTCTGCATGGTTGCCATTCTCGTTTCCCGCTCAGGCTCGGGAAATTTTTCAACAACCGCTTGGGTTATCTTTTTCCAACCATCAAAACAAGGAATCCCTTCCTGAAATCGATAGTACCACTTGCGTTCCCCTGGGGTAAGAGTGGCCAGTACCTCCTCTGCAGGTTGACCAACACCAGCAGGACTCAGCAAGGCCTTATTATTAGGCAATGTTATTCCCTGTGTCCGCTGATCACCTTGGAACTGATCCGCCATCCCATGCTTACAAGGCAAGCATAAGAAAATCATCATCAAGAAACATATTTTCTTTAAAAATTTCATATGTCTTCCCGTGAAAAAGGTTCAAAAAGATAAAGTATCAAGATCTGCGCCCTTGCAAGGAGTTAACTGATCCGAATACACCTGAACACAATTAAAAAATACATATCATCCGGCAATAAGTCAAGTTATTGTGTGCGAATCAGGTCGCCTGCAGCAGCTTATGATAAAGGAGCCGGGCCCACTCTCAAATCTTTGCACAAAAAAAATCCAGCAGCAACTGCTCCATGTCAGCCTGCTTCCTGAGCAGAGAACCTGTCCGCTGTTCAAGAAGAAGCAGAGTTGCCGGATTCCCATCTCCCTTGATATGGCTACAGATATAGTTGAGGCAGAACATGGGCTTAAAGCTCAAGACACATCCCGCTCCCCCCAGAAAACAGCACTCGATCCCGTCATCCTGCTGAAAACCAACCTGAACTCCCGCCAGCATATTCATCAGCAGTTGCAGCACATCGTTTTCCGCCGCCATATACCCGCTGCAACAGCCACCGCCCTGACGGCTCGCGCATTGCGTGCAGGTAGCGCCCATTGCCATGGCGCCCATCTGGACTTGCAGGGCACGCTCCGCGGCCTCCACCACCGCCAGTTGTGCCATGATATACGGCCGCAGGGCAAGGGCCTGGCCATAGCGGGCATACAGATCCTGCGCTACCGCCAGTTTCACCGCCACATCACCGCTATAAAAAAGCGTGTAGATTTCAGAACGTGTTCCCATCTCTCCCTTGTTCACTGTAGCCCCATCATTTTGCCTGCCGCATGAAATCCAGCCAGATCGGTGCGGTGGCCCGCCCCCCGCTCTCCTCCTTGCCAAGGCTGGTGTTTTGATCATACCCCATCCAGACGCCGGTGATCAGCTCCCTGGTAAATCCCACAAACCAGGCATCGTGATTATCATCAGTGGTCCCGGTCTTGCCGCCGGACAAACCAGGCAGCCCGCCCGCCCGTTTCCCCGTCCCTTCGCTGATCACCGCCGCCAGCATCCTCTGCATATCTTCGGCCACCTTTGGTTCCAGCACCTGATGGGATTCAGCCTTATTTTTCATCATGATTGTGCCTTCCCCATCTTCAATTCTGGTAATCAGTACCGGCGGCACAAAGCGGCCGTCACAGACAAAGGGGGTATAGGCCCCGGTGATCTCCATAAGCGAGACCCCGGTGGCCCCAAGAGCCAGGGACAGATCAGCGGTGATCGGTTCGGCAATGCCGCAGGACTTGGCCAGGGCCCGCACCTTGTCAACCCCCACCTTCTGCAGGAGCTTAACCGTCACCACATTCAGGGAATGGGCCAGGGCCTCGGCCAAAGAGGTCGCCCCATGAAATTCACCCGAATAATTTTTCGGCTGCCACTGCTTGCCGCCATGGCCCCGGATGGATAGCGGCGCATCGAGAATCATCGAATCCGGCCGCCAGCCGTTTTCCAGGGCCGCGGCATAGATCAAGGGCTTGAACGCCGAACCGGCAGATCTTCGTCCCTGGGTGGCCCGATCAAAAGGAGACGCTGCAAAATCAAGCCCGCCGACCAGGGCCCTGACCTGACCGGTGCAGGCCTCAAAACTGACCAGCGCCCCCTGCGGCACCTCTTTTTTGCCCTCATTTTCGGCCTTCAATACCTGCCCGGAAGAGCGCACCAGGGAGGCCATCACCCCCCGCCGCACTGCGCTGGTGGCCGCAAGCTGCATGGCGGGATCAAAGGTCGTGAAAATTCTGGCCCCTGCATAATTCAAGGAGACACCAAGATCGGCCTCCGCCTGTTTGCGGACCAGTTGCACAAAATAGCCGTTGTTGACGCGCGCCCCATTCTCCCGCTGTTTAAACTGGATCGGGAACACAAAGGCCAGACGCGCCTCATCGGCCGTAATATACCCGTCCTCGGCCATCCGGTTCAAGACATAGCGCTGTCGCTGCTGCGCCGATTCCAGATGGTCAAGGGGTGAATACCGGCTTGGCGCCTGCGGCAGACCGGCCAGGATAGCCATCTCGCCTAAGGTAAGCTCGGAGACGTGTTTGTCAAAATAGACGTGAGAAGCCGCCTCCACCCCGTAAGCGCCATCGCCCAGATAGATCTGATTGAGATAGACATAGAGGATCTCGTCCTTGGTCAGCAGTTTGTCTATCCGCCAGGCGATAATGGCCTCTTTCACCTTGCGAAGATAGGTCTTTTCCGGAGAAAGCAGCAGGGAGCGGGCAACCTGCTGGGTAATCGTTGACCCGCCCTGACTGCGCCGCCCCTCTTTCACATTATTGATAAGGGCCCTGAACACCGACCAGAAATCCAGACCGGGATGGTCATAAAAACGGCCATCTTCCGCGGCCACAAAGGCCTTAGCCAGCAGGGGCGGCATCTGGGCCAAGGGCAGCACGGTCCGATTTTCAATAAAAATCCGCTCCATCACCTTGCCGTTCCGGTCGAGGATCTCGGTGGCCTGCAAGGGACGATAGTGGGAGACAGCGTTGATATCCGGGAGATCAAGGGATTTAAAGGCAACAAAGAGCAACCCGAGAAAAAGGGTAATCATCAGACAGATCGTAAAGAGAAAGGCAATGATATGCCGTTCATTCAGCGGCTTACGACGTGGAACCTGCCGGGAAGCCGGTGCTTCAGGTATTGATATCTGGTCCACTGAAGGCGATTGAGACGCTGTTTTTTGTTTTGACGAGGCCACGGAAAATTGTTTACATCAAAGAAGAGGGTATTGGATTGTGAGAAACATAACTCGGTAAACGGGATAAGTGCCTTTCGCAGATTATTTTCTTGCAAAAAAACAAAAAAACAATCTGTAAGGCACTAAACAGATCATTACCACAGACGGCGCCGAGTTCACAGGGGAGAAGTTGTTTTTCTTCACAAGAATCAGGGCAAAGCCCCTTTCTTATGGTATAAGCTGCTTGTATCCATAATCGCAACTGTAACTGTTCTCCTTTTTTCTGGAAATATAGCTATGAAACGACCGCCTCTGCTCACTGAAGATGGGTATCTCCTGCTTGACCCGCAGACGGAACCGACCATTGACACCAAACTGGGTGTCCCCAAGCTGGCAGGCATCCTGCGCTTTGAAGAGACAAGCGACACCATCCGCGGCGTTGTCAGTGACATCGTGGCCGCAGGTCTCATGCGCCAGCGCTGCTCCCTGATCGGCAGGAGCGGCCATTCCCAGATTGGCCTCGACCTGGATTTCGGGAACGGTCTGCCGGTGATTGACTCCCGTCGCAAACGCATCGATATCCCAATCCACCTCTTTTCACTGAACCCCAACATCCCCGATTTCCTCTTTGCCGAAATCAAATCCATGGCCGACCGCAACCGGCGCCTGACCGTGGGCAGGCTTTTCATCCCCATGGCCGACCCCCTTGGCCGCGCCGAGATCGAAGAGGCGGCGGCCGGCAATTATCTGCTGCTGCCTGCCAATGCCGCTATTGACGATGAAGGCGTCATCACCCTCCCCCTGGAAAACAGCCGCTACCTTCTTTCCAACACGCTGCTGACCGCCGGCCAGAATACCCAGATCGTGCTCAGCGAGAGCAAGGAGGGTCTGGGTCTGATTCAATACCCTTCCCGCTGCGGGCTCCCCAGTACTCTATCGCCAGGCGACTTTCTGTGCGGTGCCATCCGCATCTCCCTTGGGCCTTACAGCGCCTTGATCGACAGGACACTCAATGAACCGGGTGTTTTTCATCTGGCCGCCAGGTTGCTTGATGCGGTGCGGACCAGCGGCATCAGGGTCCCACGACAGGTTGAGATCTACAATGGCAGCGACCAGCCGGTTACCCCCGGAAACTTGCAGGTACGGCTCCGTCTCTTCCCCACCGACCTGAACACCACCCGGATAACCAAACAACTGCTGACCGGCAATCAGGGCCGGAGAATCATGCAACATGGCGTGGATTTCGCCGATGCCACCCATATCTTTGACCTGAATGTCAGTGACGCCCTGTTCGACAATATCAGTCACATAGCATCTATCCGCGGCAATTACGGCCGCATCCTGACCCGCAGCAAGTGCATAGAGATCCAGTGGGAACTTCTGGAAAACGAGTGGCACGAAGCCGCCCAGAACCGGATTATTTACGAGGCAGTCCGGGGCACCATCACCTCCGGCGTCCATCAGGGAGAGCAGATCGACCCTGACCTGCGGCGCTTTACCGAAACCCTGGATCTGGTCGGCGGGGCCCAGAACCTGCGCAAGGTCTTCATTACCCATGCCTTCCCGGCCACCGACACCCTCCGTGTGCTCAAACGCAATAACGTCGGGGTCTTTATCGGCCGCAGCATCCGCCAGAGCGAGGCCCAGGAAAATCGCACCCATTGCCATCCCCTACCTCCGCCTCCGGACAATATTTACTTCGGCGGCGCCACCTATGAGACCTTCTGCGAGATGTCCTGCCACGAAGACGTCCGTTTCTACATGATTTTCGGGCAAGACAAAGAGCGGCACCTGCGCGAGTTCCACCGTGGATTCTGGATGACCAGAGAAGGCAAAGAGAGGATCGCCGACACCCACACCATGATCGCCATGTTCGGCTCCCATATTGACGGGACGGAAGGGGTGCTCACGGAGCAGATTCACGATTTTTTCAAGCAGCTCCGCTCTGTCCCTGAGATCGGCGACCATTTCGCGGTCTGCCATGGCAGCGGCCCAGGGGTCATGAAGATCGCCGATGACACGGCCGCAAGCCTTGGCATCCTCCGCATCGGCGTTGGCATCGACAGCGAGAAGATAGGTCAGCGCGCCAATCTCGACCCGCCGATCCTGCTCAACTTCAACAACTCCGCCCGCCACATGCGCCAGAACATCCTCGACCGCACCTCCCTGTTCAAGATCTACAACATCGGCGGTATGGGCACCTTTGAAGAGATGCTGATCGCCGTCACCAACCTCAAACTCTTTGAGAGCCTGCCCGCCCCGCACATCTTTGTCGATCCCTTCGGTCTTGGCGAGAACGGGGCCCATCTATGGCAATCAACCCTGGAACAGTTGCAGACCGCCTCAAGCATGAAGACCATCGGCACCCACAACGTCCGCCTGGCCCCGGCTTGGGTACCCAACTTCTGTCACGTGGCCAACGACTACAAAGAGGTGTTCGAGATCATCGCCGGATTTGCCCATGACCCGGTGGCCTACTGGCAGAAGGCAGGGATCCCGGAGCAGGATCTTCTCCAGGCCTGGGACAATGCTATCCGCAGCAAGGTCATCATTCCGCCCTACCTGCAACAGGCAATCCTGACCGTACGCGGTCGTGGAGAGCAATCGCGGGAACCATCTAAAAACCAGGGGACATGAAAAGGGAAAAGCTGTTATACTCTTCGATCTTTTTGCAGGGAAACAAACCTACGAGACTCTGCAATTCCTAAACCCTCTAACCACGGCTTATCATGTCCAAGATCCGCATCCTTCCTGAACAACTGGCCAACCGTATCGCCGCAGGCGAGGTGGTCGAACGTCCGGCCTCGGTGGTCAAAGAACTGCTGGAAAACAGCCTGGATGCGGGTGCCAGCCGGATTGAAATCGAAATCGAGGGCAGCGGCACCCGGCTGATCCGGGTCATCGACAACGGCGAGGGCATGGATGAGGACGACATGCTCCTCTGCCTGGAACGGCACGGCACCTCGAAGATCGCCACTGACCAGGATCTGGCCGCCATCAGCTCGCTGGGTTTCCGGGGTGAGGCCATCCCCTCCATCGGTTCGGTGTCGCGGATGACCATCACCTCCCGCCTCCAGGATGCCCCTCTTGGCGCCAGGGTCGTGCTCGACTATGGAAAGGTGATCAAGGTGCACGAGATCGGTTGCAGCCGCGGCACCATCTTTGAGATCCGCAGCCTTTTCGGCAATACCCCGGCCCGCCGGAAATTCCTGCGCACCAGCAGGACCGAGCTGGCCCATATCGAGGAGGTGGTGAAAAGCTACGCCTTGGCCGCACCCACCACCGCCTTTATCCTGCGCGTCGATGAACGGGAAGTCCTTCATTTTGAAGACAGCCAGTCCCTGCCTGATCGACTGGCCGCCATCCTCCATTATCAAGGGCAATTCATGGAAGTGGGAAGGGCCGGAAATGAGGACAGTCGTGCCGCCACTGTTCACGGCTGGCTCCTGCCCCCGGATGCGATTGTGGCGGGCTCGGCCGGAATCCGGCTGCTGGTCAATGGCCGGGCCATCCGTGACCGGATGATCGTCCATGCTGTTGCCGAAGGGTTGCGCAATTTCCTGATGAAAGGGAGGAATCCGGCAGGCCTTATCCACCTGCGCCTGCCGCCGGAGGACGTGGATGTCAATGTCCATCCAACCAAGCAGGAGATCCGTCTCCGCGACAGCCAGGCCATCCACCAGATGATCAGTCAGGCCGTGGAGCAGACGATGCAGGGGCATCAAAAAAAGCTCCAGTCCACCATTTTCCGGGCCGCACCCTCGCAGGACTACAGACCACAGCCGGAACCAGCGTCCCAGCCGGTATCCCGGCAAAGTAAGTCGCCAACAATACCCCTTCCTTTTCCGTCCGCCCCCAAACCGTTTTTAAGCAAACCGACCGCTCCCCCAGCCGCGGCCCCCTCGTTACAGACCGCGGAACCGGTTGCCGCTGTTTTTTCGTCCATCACCCATTCTGTCCCCCCGACGCAGCAAGCCCTGCCGGTGGCAAAGGCCCCCGGCCATGGCCTCAAGGTCATCGGCCAATACGCCGATCTCTACATCTTCTGTCAATCCGACAACGGTGACCTTCTGGTGGTGGATCAACATGCAGCCCATGAACGTCTGCTCTTTGAGGAACTGAAAAGGCAGTTCCTGCAGGGACACATCGCCAGCCAGACCCTGCTTTTTCCGGCAACCGTCGAGCTCTCCCTTGCCGAAACAGAATGCGTGGAACACCATGCTACCGAGATCAGACAGATGGGTTTTACGGTCCGGGAATTTGGCGGCAATTCCTTTATCATCTCCGCCGTTCCGGCCATGGCACGTCAGAGCAATCCCGGGGAGCTCTTTATCGATATTCTGGCAAGATTTGGCCATGGAGAAGAGAAAAAGGGAAAAGGCTCCCTCCTCGATGACATCCTGGCCTCCATGGCCTGCAAGGCGGCGGTGAAGGCCGGTAACCGGCTGCACGCCCTCGAGATCGATGCCCTGCTCACCCGCATGGCCCGCGCCGATCTCTTTTCTCATTGCCCGCACGGTCGGCCGGTCCTGAAACATTTCACGGCCACGGAGGTGAAAAAATGGTTTCACCGCACATGACAGCCGAGCAAACACCACCCACTCCGGCCATCCTGCGCGGCCGCATATCCTTTATCCTCCTTCTGACTGTCACCCTCTTCTTCTCCGGCTGCGCCAAACGCTCCATCGGCCCAAGCGACGGAATAAACAGCCGGGTCATCGAGGCTACCGGTTACTGCGGCTGTTCCCAATGCTGCGGCTGGGAGCGCGGCAACTGGTACTTTCTCAAGCTCGACTTCTGGAACCGCTACGTCAACTACGGAAAATATGCCGGACGCCCCTACACCGGCCTGACCGCTTGCGGCACCACCCCTACCGAGCCCCAGCCCGGATTCTTCTCGCTCGACTCCCTGCAACGGCCGTGGATGATCCCCACCCGCCTGATCCTTTTCCCTTGGTATTTCCTGCCCGAAAAAGGCACCATCGCCGCCGACCCCAAGCATTATCCTTTTGGCACCCGGATGTACATCCCCGGCTATGGCTGGGGGGTGGTCGAAGACAAAGGCGGGGCGATCAAAGGACCTGACCGCATCGACCTCTTCTTTGATTCCCACGCCGACGCCATCCACTGGGGCCGAAGGAAATTAACCGTTGAGATCGAACGCCGCTGAAAAAAGTTAACCACAGGACAACACCGCCAGAATGGATAAAGAATTGCAGCAGATCTTTACCAGCGCCCCGTTCATCATCGCCGTTGTTGACAAGGAGATGCGGGTGTTACGGCTGAATCCAGCCATGGAGGCCCTGGTCGGATTCAAATCAGAGGAGGCCCGGGGCCGACATTGCTATGACTGCTGGGGACAATATGCCAGGGATGACACCCGGCGCGGGATAGAGAGGATATGTGATGTCTGTCAGGTTGCAGCCACCTTGCTTGATGGCGAAACGCATTTGTATGAAAGAAAGGTTGGCGATAAAATCTTTGAGATTGTCACCAGTCCTGTTCGGGACCCGCATGGCACAATCATCGGGGCAATGGAGGTAGGGGCTGATATTACCGAGCGTTCTCGGGCAACACAGTCTCTGCAGGAGAGTGAAAACCGGTATCGATCCTTGTTTGAAAGCTCGCCCAATATTATTGGTGTCGCCAACTTTTCCGGAATGAAAAAATATCTTGCCGACTTGTCACGGCAAGGGGTGAGGGATTACGAAGCGTTTTTCCGGGCCAACCCGCAGGAAGTCGCCGCCTGTCTGTCACAGTTACAGATTTTAGAGATAAACCAAGTCACGCTCAGCCTTTTCGGGGCCGCCTCCCAGCAGGAATTTATTCACAGACTGTTCACCATTATTGGCCCGGAAACCATCCCCTCGACCATCGGGGGGATCTGCGCCATGGGCAGAGGTGAAACCTCCCATGAAAATGAAATAATTTTCTATCACCTGCAGGGGACTAAAATTTACGGCATCTTCCGCTGGAATGTGGCACCTGGTTACGAAGGGGGATATGAGCGGGTGATCCTCTCCTTTACTGATATTACGGAGAGGAAAAATGCCGAAGATAAACTGGCACAGCACCGTGAACAATTGCAGAAGTTATCTTCACGCCTGATCGAGACGGAAGAAATTGAGCGCCGCCATATTGCCAGGCAGTTGCATGACCAAATCGGTCAACAGCTTACCGCCCTGGGTCTTAACCTGCATATTCTGGGGCAGAGTGTCCCGCCGGAACAACACCAGCGTATCGATGACTCGCTTGAGCTAATTGCCGCAATGACCGGGCAGGTACGCGATATCATGGCAGACCTCAGACCGCCGGTCCTTGACGACTATGGCCTGCGCGCGGCCTTACGCTGGTACGCTTCTGTCTTTACCAAACGAACAGGGGTGGAGGTCATCGTTTTTGCCAGGATTCCGCGCCTGCCTGCCAACCTTGAGACAGCCCTTTTCCGCATCACTCAGGAGGCGTTGAACAATGTGATCAAACATTCCCAGGCAACCGATGTGGAGATCCATTGCGCCATGGATGACAATCTGTTGTCTCTGGCCATACACGACAATGGTTGCGGCATTCAGGGCATGGAGGAGGATGCGTTGCCGGAATCACAAACATGGGGCCTGCTGTCCATGCGGGAGAGGATTGAATCGTTTGGCGGAAGACAGGTCGTGGCTTCACGACCTGGGGGTGGAACAATCATTACTGTTGAGGTCCAGATATGAACGTGCGGCTGGCTCTGGTGGACGATCATGCCATTATCCGGGAAGGACTGCGCTATCTCCTCGAACAGAGTTCCTTTATTAAGGTCATTGGCGAGGCAGCAACAGGTCGTGAATGTCTGGCCAGGATCGAAGAGTGGCGACCGGATATGGTGATTATGGATATCGCCATGCCCGACATCAATGGCATCGAGGCCACGCGGCTCATAAAAGAACAGTGGCCACAGGTCAAGGTCATCATCCTTTCGGTGCATTCCACCTCGGAACACATCTACCGGGCCTTTGAGGCGGGCGCTTGTGGCTATGTGCTCAAAGAATCGATAGGCGAGGAACTTATCAATGCCATCAAGGCTGCCCAGGGCAACAAGCGTTATCTGAGCATGAGCATAGACGATGCCAATCTTGAAATGAAAGTTCTGTCTGCTGCCAGATCACCTCTTACCAGTTTGAGCAACCGGGAACGGCAGGTGCTGCAACTGGTGGTTGAAGGAAACACCAGCGCTTATATCGCCGGACAACTCGCCCTCTCTCCCAAGACCGTGGAGACCTATAGAAGCCGGATCATGCAGAAGCTGGGCCTGCACGACACCCCCTCTCTGGTGAAGTTTGCCCTGCAGCACGGCCTGACCACTATTGGCTAAAGAAGATGAATCAGGCTATTTAACTCCCATTTATTCAGCAATTGTGACGCATGTCATGGTTTCCCTACAGACAAGTCCAATTTTCCATGACATAATCAAAAAAGAAATATTATTTCATTCCTCAATCAAACGGCTGGAATTTAGAATTTCAGCACGATATAACTGAAACCAGCCATTAGCAGGAAGATCAATTCCTGTCAAGGTTGCAAGGCACGAGCATACGAAGGTCCTGGCCTTTATCATTCTGATATCACAACATATTATGAGCATTTTGCAGGCAAACGAGCCTGCGAGACTTGAAATCCCTTCGACAAACTCAGGGTGAACAATGGCTGCATTGAATTTATCAGCCTTTTCCAGTTCGTGGTGAGCCTGTCGAACCACAAATAATAGTGTAGAGGAAAGGGGAATGCGATGAGACTCAACTCCCGAAAAGTCAGGGGGCTTGGTATTTTTTTTGTGGTATCGTCGCTCTGTTATTGCACCCTGCTGTACTATTTCTTCGTCCAGACCCGCGCCTTTGCCTTTAGCGAGGGGGAAAAGCAGATCGAAAGTGTACTGCTCACCCACAAGGCCATCCATTCCTTTGAGGAGAAGGTGCAGAAACCGGAAATCTACCGGTTGAAGCAAGAGGGACATCTCTACTCCGACTATTTCAGCCCCAAGCTTCTTTCATGTACCTACATGGCCCGCAACATCGAGGAATACTTCAGTCAGGAACGTGAAAAGATCGGATTACCGCCGTTGTATTTCAAGCTGGCAACAGAAAATCCCCGCATTGAGGTAAATGCCGCCGATCCCCTGGAGCGGGATCTGCTCCAGCGCATGAGATCCGGTGCGCTTACCAAATATAGTGAGATGGTGCAGGTTGACGGCCATTATTCACTCTACTATGCCATCCCCATTGAGAAAACAACCTCCTCCTGCCTGAAGTGCCACGGAGACCCCAAGACAGCTCCGCGTGAGCTACTGGCACAATACGGCGATACGAAAGCGTTCCATGAGACCGAAGGGGACATCCGGGCGCTGATATCTATCCGCGTGCCGCTTGATGACCAGATCAAAGCTGCACGGCTGATCTTTGTCCGGCTCAGTGTCGGCACCGGAATATTGCTGTCATTGCTGTTTACTGTAGTTTCACTATCCGTCGTGCAACTGAAGCGGCATCAACGGATTATTATGTGCCAGAACGAGGAGTTGAATCGGCTGGCGACTGTGGATGTGCTGACCGGCATCTCTAACCGGCAAGGCTTTGTGGCGATCATGGAGCAGATGCTGGCGTGCGGCAAGCGGCATGATATGAGTTTAAGCCTGATCATGATGGATCTCGATTTCTTTAAAAAAATCAATGACACATACGGCCATGGTGTCGGGGATGCGGTGCTGGCGGCAATCGGGAAACTCTTGAACGAGGAGAGACGCTCCTCGGACATCGTGGCACGTTGGGGCGGGGAAGAGTTTATGATCATCTGCCCTCATACCGAACTTGATGGTGCCGTAAAACTGGCCGAGAAGATTCAGTCTTGTCTGGCCGAGCAGGAGTTTCCTCAGGGAATCCAGATGACCGCGAGTTTTGGTGTAGCTCAGTATCGCCCACAAGACACCTTGGATCAACTTGTCGATCGGGTAGATGTGGCTTTATACCGCTCCAAGGATAACGGACGGAACCAGATTCACCAGGAATCGCAGGACGATTGAATATTTTCAGTTTAGTTACCATCTTCCAAACAATCACAGCAAGAGCCCATGAAAACTATCCTCCCCAAAGCAACACTCTTAATCGTTGAAGATGATCCATTGGTGCGACAGAGTATGGCCTTTTTTCTGGAGAACATCGGCTATCATGTCCTCCAGGCCCAAAATGGCCAAGAGGGGCTGGCGCTCTTTATCGAGAAAAATCCTGATCTCATGATCCTCGACCTGCAGATGCCGGGGATGAGCGGGATTGAACTCCTGGCGGCGATTAAAAGCGACCTCCCGAGTATCCCGACCATCGTCGTCTCCGGCACAGGCTCCCGGGACGATGTCATAGCAACCCTGAAGCTTGGGGCCTGGGATTATCTGACCAAGCCCATTGAGGATATGGCGGTTCTGGAGCATGCCGTGACCCAGGCCCTGGGAAAGGCCCGCCTGATCACGGAGAACAAACGGTACCAGCTCCATCTGGAAGAAAAGGTCAGCCAACGAACTGCGGAACTGGAGCGGCGTGAGCAGGATCTGAAGATGACCTTGATCAGTATTGTGGACGTAGTGGCCTCCATGGTCGAACAACGTGACCCCTATACGGCCGGCCACGAACGCCGGGTAACCTCTCTGGCCCTGGCCATTGCCAGACAACTGGAACTGGATGAGGAGCGCTATGAGGGGCTGGGACTGGCCGCCACCATCCACGATCTGGGCAAGGTGGCGATCCCCAGCGAGATCCTCTCCAAACCCGGCAAGCTCACCAGCATTGAGTACCAACTGATTCAGACCCACGCCCAGGCAGGCTATGACATCCTGTCCAGGGGAACGGCTGAATTCCCCTGGCCCATCAAGACCATTGTCCATCAGCATCATGAACGCATCAACGGCAGCGGCTATCCCCTCGGCCTCAGCGGCCCGGATTTGCTCATTGAATCACGCATCCTGGCAGTTGCCGATGTGGTTGAGGCCATGGCCTCGCACCGGCCCTACCGGGCGGCTTTGGGCATTGAGGTGGCGCTTGCTGAAATCACCAGGGGCCAGGGCGTCATCTATGATTCCGATGTGGTCACCGCTTGCCTCGCTCTTTTTGCCAACAAACAGTTTTCCCTCGAATCCTCATAACAAAAAGGCTGCTATGCTCAAGGTAAGCGCCGTCTTCAGTCTCAAGGACACCCACCGGAAAAAGTTCCTGTCCATCTTCCTTGTCCGTGCCTTTTCTCTGATCACCTTGCTTGCCATCCTCATCTCCATCCATATATGGGAAACCACGCGCCACAATCTCGATCTGGTGATGCAAGAAGAACAGAATCACATGGAACTGGCAGAAAACCTGTTCCATCAGGAACTGGAAAGGATGTCAATAAACCTTCTGACCTTTACCGGCACACCAAGCCTCCAGTACTTTTTTGCCAACCCGTCAGACCAGGCCGCCCGGCAATCGCTCAACGCGGGCCTCAGTAATTATTTCCAGAACAGAAAGGACCATGACCAGACCCAAGTGATGGACAACAACGGCCGGGAGCTTATCCGGGTGGAAAAAAGAGACCAGCAGACCGCGATCATTCCCATAGAGGAACTGGAAAGCAAATCAAAAAACGTTCCCTTTGATGAAGACCTGCACTTACAGGTCCAAGGCCAGACAGCTATCGCCCCCATGGATCTGGCGCGTGACCAAAAGGGCAATATAGCGCGGCCATTACACCCCATACTCCAGTTGGCCGCCCCGATCTTTGACCAGCACAATCACAAGGTTGGCGTCCTCCAGTTTACCTACCAGGGACAACAATTTCTTGATCTCCTTTCAAAGGTAACAGCTCACCATCATGATTCCGGTGCACTGTTTAACTGCACCCCCCAGATAGTAAACCAGGGAGGGTATTGGCTGCTGGCTCCGGACAAGGAAGATGAATGGGGATTTGTCCATGATCCGCAACGCCGGTTTGACCGCCGTTTCCCGGAAATCTGGACGGCCATGCTCGCCCGAGGCCAGGGCCAGATCAAGACCAAAGACGGACTGTTCACCTTTACGACCCTGCCCCTGGTCTCAAACGAGGGAAGTTCAAGGGATACCAATGACCTTCACCCCGCGAATCTCACGGCAAAAGCTCAGCAGGACGGAACTCCCTTCTGGCTCCTGATCAGTCAGGTTTCCCCACAGGAATTGGCTCTCCTGAATGCCGACACCATGCGGTTTCACCTCATCCTGTTTCTGGTTGTCCTCGCAGGTTCCCTGCCCCTGCTCTGGTGGATCACCCAGCTTCTGAGAAAAGAACAGGAGGATAAAGAACAATTGCAGGCCGAGAAAAAACGGACGGCCCACCTCAACATTCTGTTGCAGACCATCATCAAAATCCATCGGCTTATTGACCAGGAGAAAGAGCGACAGGAGCTGGTACAGTCATGCTGTGACATCCTGATCGCCAGTCGTGGATATGCCAGCGCCTGGATCTTCCTCCTCGATCAAAACGGGAAGATAGCAATCAACGCTGAATCCGGTTTGCGTCACAACCTCGGACTACTCAAACAGCAGATAAATCTGGGCAATCCTCCGCCCTGTATCCGGGAATGCAGGGCGCAGCAAAACATGGTGGTCATTGATACGCCCATCATATTCTGCAATGAATGTCCCATGGCAGACAGTTATCCCAGGAGTGGGGTCATGTGCGCCTCACTCGAGCATGACTCCCACGTCTATGGCTATCTGAATGTCTCACTCCCCATCGACTTCATCGAGGATCAGGAGGAAAAAGATCGGTTCAGTGAAATCGCCAGCGATATTGGGTATGCCCTGTTCAACCTGGAGCAGCAGCAAAAAAAACTCCAGGCGGAAACGTCCCTGCATCAAAGCGAAGTGCGGCTGCGAAGTATCACCGATTCTGCCCAGGATGCCATTCTGATGATGGACTCCCAGGGACTTATCTCATTCTGGAATCCGGCAGCCGAGGCAATCCTGGGGTATCGCGCGGAGGAGGCATTAGGAAGGGATCTGCATACCCTGCTGGCGCCCTTGCGGTATCATGCTGCCTTTCATGCCGCCTTGCCGGAATTTGTTCGTACCGGTCACGGCAATATGATCGGCAAGACACTCGAACTGGCGGCCCTGCACAAAGATGGCCGGGAAATACCTGTCGCCCTGTCGTTGTCGTCAATCTTCCAGAATGAAAACTGGGAGGCGGTAGGGATACTGCGTGACATAACTGACCGTAAGCTCATAGAAGAGCAGATGCTGCAATCAGAAAAGATGAGCACCATTGCCGGCCTGGCCGCAGGCGTCGCCCACGAGATCAACACCCCGCTCTCCGCCATCCTCCAGTCCATCCAGGTCATCCGCCAGAGCCTTGACCCGGAACTTGCCAGAAATCAGGAGATTGCCGGCCACTGCGGCCTTGATCTTGCCAAGGCGCAGGACTATTTCCAAAAGCGGGAGATCAATTTTTTCATGGACGGCATCCGGGAGTCGGCAATCAAATCAGGAAAGATCATCGCCAACCTGCTCCAGTTCAGCCGCCCGCAAAAAATGGAATCCGCCCCGGCAGATCTGGCCGTGTTACTCGACAAATCAGTGGAGCTGGCCAAAAATGATTACGTCCTGAAAAAAAATCATGATATCCTGAACATAGAGATCAGCAGGGAATACACCCCGAACCTGCTTCCGGTCTCATGCGTGGCCATGGAGATCGAACAGGTGTTCATCAATCTGCTGAAAAACGCAGCCCAGGCCATGAGCGACCAGCCGGAGCCAAAGCCCAAACCCCGGATTATCCTGCGCACCCGGCAACAGGGTGAGATGATCCAAGTGGAGATAGCAGATAATGGCCCCGGCATGGACGAGAAGACCAAGCGCCATATCTTCGATCCCTTCTTCACCACCAAAGATATCGGGGTGGGCGCCGGGCTTGGCCTGTCCGTTTCCTACACCATCATTGTCACCAAACATGGAGGACAGTTGACCGTCCACTCGGAACTTGGCCAGGGAACCACTTTTACCATTAACCTGCCGCTTAACAATGAAAGACAGCAACAGGAAAAATCTTCAGCTCAGTAATGTCCGGTTAAAAACCGGCATTCAAAGCATTTACTCCCTCTCCCCTCGGGGAGAGGGTTGGGGTGAGGGGGAAATTGCCAACACAGTCTCATCCGGCAACTTCCCCCCCACCCTGACCCTCCCCCTCCAGTGGGGAGGGGACTTTTACAAAAAACCAACACCACCCAGTTGAACTCTTATAATGGAACCCGTCATTACCGTCCTGCACGCTGAAGCTGACCCCCTGCTGCGCCACTCAACAGCCCAGTACCTGAATACTCTGGGCTTCCAGGCGCTGGAGGCCGAAAACGGCCTGGAGGCCTGGGAGATCTTCCAGCGAGAAAGGCCTGATCTGGTGCTCACCGATCTGCGCATGCCGGTGATGGATGGTTTTGAGTTATTAACCAGGGTCATAGCCGAGTCACCCGACACACCCTTACTCATCCTTTCCGGGGTGGGAACCATGATCGATGTCATCGAGGCCCTGCACCTTGGCGCCTGGGACTATCTCACTAAACCGATAACAGAGACGAGTATCCTGTCGTATGCCGTGAACAAGGCCCTGGAACGATCAAAGATGCTGCGTGATTCTCGTAATTATCAGCAGTTACTGGAACAAACAGTCCGGAACAGGACGCAAAAGCTGGAGGACGAGCTTGAGGAACGAAAAAAGATTGAGCGGCTGATTATCAGGGCCAAACAGGAATGGGAACGGACCATGGATGCCATGCCGGATCTGATCGCCCTGCTCGATATCAATCAGCGGATGATCCGGGTCAACAGACCCATGGCTGCGGCCATGGGTCTCACGCCGGCAGAAGCAGTGGGGCAGAAATGTTATTATTGCGTCCATAGCAAGAGATGCCCACCTGAACATTGCCCCCATATTCAGATGCTGGCCGATGGCCAGTCACACACGATCGAGATGGACGAAGAACGCTTAGGCGGCACCTTCAAGGTTATCGTTGTGCCGCGCTATGATTTCGACAATACGACCCTGATCGGCTCAATCCATATTATCAGGGATATCACGGCCCGCAAAGAGGCTGAAAAAGAGCAGAACAAACTCCTGTCCCAATTGCTCCATGCCCGGAAACTGGAATCCATGGGCCAACTGGCTGCCGGTATCGCCCATGAGATCAACATACCCGTTCAGGATGTCGGCACCAATATTGATTTTCTGGATGAGGCCTTTCGCGATATCAGCAAATTGATGGACCAATTGCAGACGCTGCTGCATGACGAAGAGGATGGCATCCTGGCTCCGCAACAGTTCACAAATGCGCGTCAGGCCCTGGATGAGAGCGACTGGGAATACCTGTCGGCCGAGCTCCCCAGTGCCATAAGTCAATCACGGGATGGGCTAGAACGGGTTACGTCTATTGTCCGGGCCATGAAGAGATTTTCCCATCCCGGCAGCAAGGACAAGGTAACGGTCAATCTGAACGATATCATCCAAACAACTATCATTACCGCCAGTAATAAATGGCAACATGTGGCAGAAATCGAAACCGATCTTGATCCAGCCCTGCCCTCGATCCCATGTCTTGCCGATGAACTGGGCCAGGTTATCCTCAATATGCTGGTGAACGCCGCCCATGCCATTGGCGAGAAACTGGGCGACAACCCGGGAAGACGCAAGGGGATGATTACCCTGGCAACCAGGCAGGAAGAAAGATGGGTGGAACTGCGCATCAGCGACACCGGTTCCGGTATCCCCGAAACAATCCGACTACGGATCTTTGATCCCTTCTTCACCACCAAACAGGTGGGCAAGGTCACCGGTCAGGGCCTGGCCATTGTCCATGACGTAATCACCGGCAAACACCAGGGAACCATTGCCCTTGCATCTGAAGTCGGGCTTGGCACCACCTTTATCATTCGCCTGCCCCAGGATGGTTGAGATATAATGAAAAAAACAAAAAACCTCCTTCGCTACCTTCTCTTTTTTGCAGTCATTCAGGCCATAACCCTTTCCTCGCTGTACCTGTTCAAAGGACAGGAACTTGGTTCGTTTATGACGGCACGTCAGACTGAGATCAGAGGCCAATATACCCTGATAACCCGTGCCTACCAGCAGCGTATGAAGATGGCCTATGAAAGACTCAGCACTCCCAAGGTGCTCACCCTCATGGAGCAGGCATCGGTTGCCGATAAAGAAGAACGAAGCAGGTTACGCCAGGAGCTCTACAGCACGATGCTCCCTTTGTACCAGCATCTGCTGAAAAATAATTTCCGGCAGATTCACTTTCACTTTACTGACGGGACCAGCTTCCTGCGCATGCACCAGCCACAACTCTTTGGCGACCAACTGGCCGGAATCCGCCCCTCCGTCATGCTGGTCAATAGCACCCAAAAGGCGGTTTCCGGCTATGAAATGGGCCGACTCTGGCAGGCCTACCGTTCTGTCTTCCCTCTGTCCACCGCCGCCGGCCATCATCTTGGCTCGGTTGAGATCGGCCTCCCCTTTTCCACCCTTCTCAATGATCTCATGGACAACTTTCCCGGCGAATATCGTTTTATTGTGGGCAAACAAATGGCCGCGGCGCATCTGGACGCCGCCGACCTGCGAGATCACTTTACGGTCACCTCTTTTTCCGAGGCCTTTCTCTCGGAAGCAACAGACCAAAAGGCTATCGAGGGCCATACCCACCCTGGGGATCAGGGCCACATCAGTCAGGGGCAGTTAGACCAGATAAACCAGGCCCTGCAAAAGAGCCTTGCCAGACACCTCCCGGCCTACCAGACTGTTTCCCTGCCTCTCTTCCTGGCCGACCAGGCCTTCCTGCTTCATCTTCTGCCAATCCACGATATCGCCGGGGAGACGGCCGGCTACCTCATGGCCTATGAACAGAGCCCCACCCTGATGGCCATGCAAAGGCGTTATACCATCGGCTATCTCCTGGTCACAGCTTTTTCATTCCTGCTCATCGCCATACACTCCCTGTACACGACCAAACTTTTGCATCGGCTGCACCTGCAACAAAAACTCCAGCAGGAACTCAACGAATCCCATGCCGATCTTGATCAGATTTTCAATACTGCGGCAGACGGAATGCGGCTCATTAATCTTGAGTTCGAGATCAAACGCGCCAACAACACCTTTGTCGATCTTGTCCATCTCCCTCTGGATCACATTATTGGCAAAAAGTGCTATGATATTTTCCCCGGTTCCGATTGCCATACCGACAACTGTCCCTTACGTCTGATCAGTAAAGGGCATGATCATATCGAGCATGACGCAGAAAAGGCCCGGCCCGATGGAACCACATTAGCCTGTATGGTGACGGCCACCCCTTTTTACAATGGCAGCGGTGAATTATCAGGGATTATAGAGGACTTCCGCGATATCTCCGAGCGGAAACGGATGGAGCAGCAACTCCAGGCCCTGTCCATAACCGATGAGCTCACCGGACTGTGCAACCGCCGCGGCTTCATGAACCTTGCCGAGCAGCAGCTCAGCTATGTGGAACGCGCCGGTGGCGAGGTCTTTATTATCTTCGCCGACCTCGACAACATGAAATGGATCAACGATACGCTGGGCCATGAGGCAGGAGACAAGGCCCTGGTCTTAACCGCCAGACTCCTGCGCGCAACGGTCAGGGACACCGATATTGTCGGACGCATGGGCGGGGATGAATTTGCGATCCTGCTCACCTCCGTGTCAAGCAGTGATTCGGAACCCATCCTGCTGGCCAGACTGGAACAGGAACTTGCCAAGATCAACAATGACCTCCCCCAGCAACAACAGATCTCCATCAGTTTTGGTATTGCCCATGATCCGGGAGGCGCCTCTCTGGATGAGCTTCTGGTGCTGGCAGACGCCAGGATGTATGCGGTAAAGAGCAAGAGGAAGGCTGCAGCCACCGCCCAATCAACGGAGCCGGAAGTAGCCGGTTAAAAATCGGCATAAATGAAATCCTGATCAGCACATATTTCCTTCTCCCTGAGGGAGAAGGTGGCCGACGGCCGGATGAGGGGGACAGCGGGGGATTAAATCAGGCCTTTCCCCCTCCCCCTCTCCCTGAGGGAGAGGGGGAGGGTGAGGGGGAGCGCCTCCAAGAGTAAAAGAATATCCGACCATACACGCAAGTCTTGATTATTAGTCATCATCAAGAGGAAACCCATCATGTCACCACAAGATCAATACACCATCTTGACCCATCTCACCGATAGTGTCCTTATTATCGATCAAGACTACACCATTGTCTTTGCCAATCAGCCTTTCTGCGATCTGTGCGCCTCCACCCATGAGAAGATCATGGGCCAAAAATGTTATGAGATCCTGCATCATTCCCCTTTTCCCTGTGCCAATAACGGCTTCCCCGAGCAACAGTGCGTCCACCGCCAGGTCTTTGCCACCGGCCTCCCCGTTGTCGTGCATCACTCTCACACCCTGACCGATGGTTCAAAGAAATTTTTGCAGATCTCCGCCTCTCCCCTGCAGGATGCAGAGGGGAAGGTTATCAGGATTATGAATGTCATCAAGGATCTTACCAGAGAGAAAGAGCTGCAGGACTTCCTCTCTGCCACCCTTATCGAACATGAGACCATACTGAACAATGCCCCTTATTACCTCTCCTATGTGGACCGGGAGATGCGAATAATAAAAATAGCTTCTCTCATGGAACAGCTCATCGGTAGGAAATCCGAGGAAGTGAAGGGCAGGCACTGTTATGAAGTCTGGGGCCAGTATGCTGATAACCCCGGCAAAAGAGGAAGAGAGAAGATCTGTGATGCCTGCAAGGTGCAATATACGGTGGCCGACGGCCATAAGTATAACTATGAAAGACAGATCGGGGACAAATATATTTCGGTAACATCAAGCCCGGTGAAGAACAAGGAAGGAGACATTGTCGGAGCGCTGGAGTGCGGGGTCGATATTACCGAACGGAAAAAAGCTGAGCTGGCCCTGCAGAAAAGCGAAACCCGGTATGCAGCCCTCTTTAACGATAATCCCAATATCATGTTGCTGATTGATCCCAAGACGGCCGAATTCCTGGACGCCAACCCCACAGCCTGTTCCTTCTATGGCTACGCCCGGCAGGAATGGCCGGGGATGAAGGTCGCGGATATCAACGTGCTCACCCCGGAGGAGATCCGGGAAAAGATGAGTCAGGTCCAGGCCAAGGGCAAAGGGACCTTTCGCCTTCAGCACCGGCTGAAAAGTGGCGAGGTGCGCGAGGTAGAACTCTATTCCGGGGCCCTCGTCATCGATGACCGTCAGGTTCTCTGCACGACAGTCCACGACATAACGGAGCGCCTGCGGGCGGAAAAAGAGGTTAGCAGGAGCAGAGAAGAATGGGAGAAAACATTTGACGCCCTCAGCGATATTGTCACTATCCAGGACAAGGAGATGCACATTATCCGGGCCAACAAGGCCGCCCACCAGTTTTTTCAGGCCAGGGAAGGAGAGCTGACCGGTCGACACTGTTACGAGCTCTTCCGGGGGGTGGCCACCCCCTGCCCGGACTGTCCGCTGTCTGCAACCATCCTGGATACAGGCAACCATTCCGGGACCATCACCCATGAAAAGTTAGGAAAGATCTTTCAGGTCTCCTGTGCCCCCATCCCTGATGAAAGTGGCGAATTTCACCATCTGGTTCACATTGCCAGGGACATTACCGATCAGAAAAAAATGGAAGAAAATCTTTTTCAGGCCCAGAAGATGGAAGCCATCGGCACCCTGGCTGGCGGTATCGCCCATGATTTCAATAATATCCTGTCAGTAATCCTGGGTTACTCGGAAATGGCACAACGCACACTGCCGCAAGGAACAGCGGTACAAGAAAATATTAACCAGATCATAACCGCAGGACACCGGGCCAGCTCCCTTGTCCAGCAGATTCTCGACTTCAGCCGCAAGACAGAACAGTGCCTGCAACCAGTGCATCCGCATCTGATCGTGCAAGAGGCCTTGCAGATGCTGCGCGCAGCCCTGCCGACCACCATCGAAATCCGGGCAGATATTGATCCTGCCTGCGGAACCATCCTGGCTGATCCGACCAAGATCCATCAAGTTGTCATGAACCTGTGTACCAATGCCTTCCATGCCATGAAGAATGAAAAGGGGACCTTGCGGGTCGCCCTCCATCGTCAGGAAAGGGTAATGGAAGATTGTAAAAAAGACAGCGTGGCCATCGGCCCCTATATCGTTCTCTCGGTCAGCGACACCGGACAGGGCATGGCCCCAGAGACAGCGGCCCACATCTTTGAGCCCTACTTTACCACCAAAGAGAGGGGCAGAGGGACTGGGCTCGGCCTGGCTGTTGTCCATGGAATCATCAAGGGCTGCAAAGGGTTTACCCAGGTGGAAAGCAAGCTTGGGCACGGATGCACGTTCCGTGTCTTTATCCCGGCCTTGGCAGAAAACAGCACCATTGAGAAAAAACCAAAGCAACAGGAAGACTTGCCCACCGGCACCGAGCGGATTCTCGTCGTTGATGACGAGCCCCTGCTGGTCCATATCAGTTCAAGACTCCTTGAAGATTATGGCTATACGGTCACCGGGGTCACTGACAGCAGAGAGGCCCTGGAAAAAGTACGGGCAGATCCACTACAGTTTGACCTGATTATTACTGATCAGACCATGCCGGGTCTCTCCGGTTCTGAACTGACCCAGGCCGTACTGGAGATTGCCCCGCGCATGCCGATCATCCTCTGCACCGGGCACAGTGAGATGACCTCAGCAACAGATGCCCTGGCCATGGGTATCAAGAAATATCTCGGTAAACCGATCCATGGCGACGAACTTGCCAGGACAGTCAGAATGGTCTTGGATGAACAAAAGAAATTGTAATTATGCAGAGTAAGCGCCGCTGAGAAGAAAAGCTCGACATCTACAGGAGAGACACCAATGCAACCAGTCATCACTTCGCTATCCGCTTTAGAAATTCTTGATTCCCGGGGCAATCCCACCATTCGCGTCCTGTGCGCCCTCAACAATGGCGTCCAGGTCTCGGCCTCTGTTCCTTCCGGGGCCTCAACCGGGGAACATGAAGCAGTGGAACTGCGTGATGGCGACAAAAAACGGTACAACGGCAAGGGCGTCCTCCAGGCGGTGGCCAACGTCAATACCCACATCGCCCAGGCGCTTATTGGCCTGAACCCTGCCCGCCAGGCCGATATTGACCGCCTGATGATTGACCTTGACGCCACTCCCAACAAGGGGAAGCTGGGGGCCAACGCCATCCTCGGGGTGTCCATGGCCGTGACCAAGGCGGCGGCGGCGGTTTCAGGGCTGCCCCTGTATGCCTATCTGGGCGGCCCCGGCGCGCTCCGCCTGCCCGTGCCGATGATGAACATCATCAATGGCGGCAAACATGCGGACAACAGTGTCGATTTTCAGGAATTCATGATCATGCCCATCGGCGCCCCGACCTTTGCCGAGGCCCTGCGGTATGGTGCCGAAACCTTTCACGTCCTCAAAAAAATTCTGCAACAAAAGGGCTACGCCACCAGTGTTGGCGATGAAGGAGGATTCGCGCCGAACCTGAAGAGCAATGATGAGGCCTGCGAGTTGATCATTGATGCCATTGAGGCTGCCGGATACCGACCCGGCATTGATCTGGCCATTGCTCTCGATCCGGCCGCCAGTTCATTTTTCGCAGACGGCGCCTACCAGCTTGAGAAGTCCGGTCAGGGCACAAAGAGCAGCGGTGAGATGACCCGGCTCTACGGCCAGTGGCTTGCCGCGTATCCCATTATTTCCATTGAAGATGGTCTGGCCGAAAATGACTGGCAGGGATTTGCGGCACATACCGCCGCCCTTGGCGATAAAATCCAGATCGTGGGGGATGACCTCTTCGTCACCAATACCCGCTTTATTGCCCGCGGCATTGAGGAACAATCCGCCAATGCGGTACTGATCAAACTCAACCAGATCGGCACCGTCACCGAGACCATGGAGGCCATCCACCTCTGCCGTCAGGCCGGCTGGGGATATGTGATCTCGCACCGTAGCGGCGAGACCGAGGATACCTTTATGGCTGATTTTGCCGTGGCCATGGGCGGCGGCCAGATCAAAAGCGGGTCGGCATGTCGTAGTGAGAGGATTGCCAAATACAACCGACTATTGGAAATTGAACGGGAGCTGGGGGCGGCAGCGGTATTTGAGAATCCGCTGGGTAAAAAATAGACTGAAGGCTGAAGGCTGAAGACCGAAGGGGATTTCATGCAACCCCTGCCATTTACCCCTACCTTCAGTCTTCAGTCTTCGGCCTTCAGCCTTCGTTTACAAAATAAACCGGCTCAGGTCCTGATCCTGGGCAATGGCCTCAAGCTGGTCGCGCACATATTCCGCACTGACCACAAATTGTCCCGCGCCTCGTTCCGAGGCATCATAGGAGAGCTCATCCAGCACCCGCTCCATGACCGTATGCAGCCGCCGGGCCCCGATCTCCTCAGTGTTCTGATTCACCTCCACCGAAATCCTCGCCATTTCCTGGATGGCATCCGGTTCAAAAACCAGCTCCACCCCCTCGGTCGCCATCAGGGCGATGTATTGCTTGACCAGGGCATTCTCCGGCTCAGTGAGGATGCGGACGAACTCGTCCCGGCCAAGAGAGTGCAGTTCCACCCGGATCGGGAAACGGCCCTGCAACTCAGGGATCAGATCAGAGGGTTTGCTGATATGAAAGGCGCCGCTGGCAATAAAGAGGATATGATCCGTCTTGACCATGCCGTGCTTGGTAGTCACGGTTGACCCTTCAACAATGGGCAGCAGGTCCCGCTGCACCCCTTCGCGGGAGACCTCCGGCCCATGACCGCCTGAACCCCTGGACACGATCTTGTCAATCTCATCAAGAAAGATGATCCCTGACTCCTCGGTACGGCGCAGGGCCTCTTTCATCACCTTGTCCATATCGACCAGACGCTCCATCTCCTCTTTGATCAGGGCCTTCATCGCCTCCGGAACTTTCAGCTTCCGTTTCTTTTTCTTCTGGGAAAAGATCTTGCTGAAGACATCCTGGAGGTTGGACTGCATATCCTCCATCCCGGAAATGCCCATTACCTCCACCATGGGCGCCCCGTGCGACTCAGCAAGATCAAGCTCCAGCTCGCGCTCGTCCAGCCTGCCATCACGCAGCATCTCCCGGAATTTCTCACGGGTGGAATCGCTCTCCCGGCGCCCGGCAGAAACCGCCAGTTCCGATTCGCCATCTCCCTGCAGCAGAAAAGAATGACTGCCGGTCGGGCCTTCATGCATGGATGCAGATAATGGCGGCAACAGGATATCAAGAATGCGCTCTTCGGCATTGGCCTCGGCCAAACCCTCTATCCGCTCTTTTTCCTCCTCCTTGACCATGCTGATCGCAATCTCCAGCAGATCACGGATCATCGACTCCACATCCCGTCCCACATAGCCAACCTCGGTGAATTTGGAGGCCTCAACCTTGAAAAACGGCGACTGGGCCAACGTGGCAAGACGCCGGGCAATCTCGGTCTTGCCCACCCCGGTAGGCCCGATCATGATGATATTCTTGGGGGCAATCTCCTCGCGCAGGGGAGACTCCACCTGCTGCCGCCGCCAGCGATTCCTGAGGGCAATGGCCACCGAACGCTTGGCGTCCGCCTGACCGACAATATATTTATCGAGTTCGGTTACGATCTCTCTGGGGGTCAATGACTGTATGGGATTCATAGCTGATAGTTTTATAAAAAGTTATCCAAAGAATGGCTAAGCCACAAGGCCCAAAGACGAGGCGCACGAATCCTGAGGAATGAGGCGTACAATCAGTACGCCGCAGTGACGAAGGATGAGTGCAACGAAGTATTTGGGCCTTGTGGCGACGCCATCATATCTTTTCGACGATAATGGAATGATTGGTGAATACACAGATGGAGGCGGCAATATCCATGGAGGCGCGGCAGATGGCCTCGGCATCGAGATCACTGTGCCGGATCAGGGCCAGGGCCGCTGCCTGGGCATAAGGGCCGCCGGAACCAATAGCCAGCACCCCGTTATCCGCCTCAATGACATCCCCGGTGCCGGTCAGAAGCAGGGAATACTGATCATCGACTGCCACCAGCATGGCCTCCAGTTTGCGCAGCATCTTGTCGGTGCGCCACTCCTTGGCCAGTTCAACTGCCGCTCGCATCAGATTGCCGTTATACTGCTCCAGCTTCTGCTCCAGTTTGTCAAAAAGGGTAAAGGCATCGGCCGTGGCCCCGGCAAAACCGGTAATCACCTTGTCATGATAGAGACGCCGCACCTTGCGGGCCTCATGTTTCATGATCGTATTGCCCAAAGAGACCTGACCGTCACCGGCAAGGGCCACCTGGCCTTTATGGCGAACGGCCAGGATTGTTGTTGATCGTATTTTCATGTTTGCGTATCCAGAATGATTAAATTTTTAGGTTGATAGACTGAAGGCTGAAGACTGAAGGAAAAGCTGTGCCTTCGGCCTTCCAGTCGGCGAACAGCCAGACGACCTTCAGTCTTCAGCCTATCAACCCTCAGCCTTCTTCGCCAAGGGATGGGCCTTATCATACACCTCGGCCAGATGGTCAAGGGTCAAATGGGTGTACCGCTGGGTCGTTGACAGACTGGCATGGCCGAGCAGTTCCTGCACCGAACGGAGATCCGCGCCCATCTCCAGCAGATGGGTGGCAAAGGAATGACGAAGGGCATGCGGGGTCACCGTCTGCGGGATGCCCGCCCGCTCGGCGTAGGCTTGAACCATTCGCTCCACGCTTCTTGTGGTCAGACGGCTGCCGCGGCTATTAAGAAACAGCGCCTCTTTTTCCAGAGCCAGCCCCCGGCCCGCCCGCTCCTGCATCAATTGCTGCCGATTGGGCAACCAGGCCTGTACCGCCTCCCTGGCCGGTCGTCCCACCGGCACCAGCCGCTCCTTGTTTCCCTTGCCGCGCACCTTAAGCATTTCAGCTTCAAAATCAAGGTCTTCCAGATTGCGGGAAACAAGCTCTGCCACCCGCATTCCCGTAGAATACAAGAGCTCAAGGATAGCCAGATCGCGGGCCATGAAGGTGTCTTTCTGGTTCGGGGTCTCAAGGAGCAAAAAAACCTCATCCACTGTCAGAAACACCGGGATTAACTGAGCGATTTTAGGCCCTGAAATACCAGCCAACGGATCAGCCGCCACCACCTTCTGCCGCTGGAGGAAACGAAAAAAGCTGCGCAGGGCCGAAAGCTTCCGGGCAAGGGTCGCCGCACTATTGTGTCCATGCAGACTGACCACAAATTTCCGAACGGCAGAGGCGTCGATGGCCTCAACCGCTGTGCCGTCAGCCAGGGTCGCGGCAAACTCCAGCAGATCATGCTGATAGCCGGCAACCGTATGCGGAGAATACCCCTTCTCATAGCTCAGCCAGCGCAGAAAATCCGGGATCAGCTCTTTCATGCTATAAATTAAGTTTTAAATTTTAAGGTTTAAGTGTTAAGATCGTTCGTTTGAATCATCGCTTGTCGCCCTGATTTGACCCTGCAAGCGGCAAGACCGGTTTTTGAGGTTTCCTTACCACGTAACCACCGAACATCTTTTGATTTATTATGGCCAAACAAACCTTTGAAGATGCCCTGGCCCGCCTTGAACAGCTCACCGAAGAGCTGGAAGACGGCAACTTGAGCCTGGACAAAAGTCTCAAAAAATTTGACGAGGGGATCAAACTCGCCGCCTTCTGCAACAGCAGCCTGACCGAGGCCCGGGCCAAGGTCGAACTCATCCTGAACAAAGATGGCCAGCTGGAATCAGTTCCTTTTAACGAGATCACCAATGGAGATCAAGACTTATCTGAATGAGCAGCGGCTGGTGATTGAGCGGGCCCTGGAACATTCCATGCTTACGGCGGAGATGGAACATGGCGTCTTTGCCCATCACATTGAGGCCATGCGCTACAGCCTCTTTGTCGGGGGTAAGCGGGTCCGCCCCATTCTCTGTCTGGCGGCCGGCCAGGCCATTGAAACACGGCCGGATCCAGACCCTGATCTGCTGCCCATCGCCTGCGCCCTGGAATGTATCCACACCTATTCCCTTATCCATGACGATCTGCCGGCCATGGACAATGATGACCTGCGGAGAGGCAAGCCTACCAGCCATATCCTGTATGGCGAGGCTGGAGCCATCCTCGCCGGTGACGGCCTGCTGACCTGGGCCTTTGACCTGCTCAGCAACAGCAACCAGAGCACATTGACTGCGAAAAAACGACTGAAAATCATCCACCTCATCGCCAGGGCCGCAGGATCTCTTGGCATGGTGGGTGGCCAGGCGCTGGATATTGCCAATGAGAATAAAGAGTTTCCCTTTGAAACCCTGCGCGCCATCCATCGCAGCAAGACCGGCGCCCTGATTACCGCCTCAATCCTGGCCGGGGCCATTGCTGCCGGGGCAGACCAGAAACAGCAAGAAGCCCTGACCAGATACGGCGAACAGGTGGGCCTGGCCTTCCAGATTGTCGATGATCTGCTCAACGTTACCGCCACCACCGAACAACTGGGCAAGGCCGCCGGCAGCGATGCGAGCAAAGGCAAGGCCACCTACCCAGCCTTCTTTGGCATCGATACCACCAGAGCCAAGGCAGAAACAGCAGTGCAAGAGGCCCTGGACGCCTTGATTCTCTTTGATGAAAAGGCCGACCCCTTGCGGGCCATTGCCCGATACATCCTTACCCGGTCGCATTAGTGCCTTAGAGATTATTTTGTTTTTTTTTGCAAGAAAATAATCTTGTAAAGACACGTATCCCGTTTATCGGGGTTAGAAGTTTAAAAAAATATCACTTTCATTCCCGTCATGTTGACAAGCCATTACCTTGCCCCAAAAACCGTCAGACTCAAGGACATTCAGTCCCCCAGCGACCTGCGCCCTCTTTCCATCCCGGAACTTGAGATCATTGCCCAGGATATCCGGGAAGTCATCATCAATACCGTGGCCGAGACCGGCGGCCATCTGGCGCCAAGTCTGGGCGTGGTTGAACTGACCCTGGCCCTGCACTCTGTCTTCAATACCCCGGCAGACAAGCTGATCTGGGATGTGGGCCATCAGTGCTATGCCCATAAACTTGTTACCGGCCGTCAGGAGCAATTCCATACCCTGCGCCAGTACAAAGGGATGAGCGGTTTTCCCAAGTTCAGTGAAAGCGAATATGATGCCCTGGAAACCGGCCATGCCGGCACCTCCATCTCGGCTGCGCTTGGCATGTCGCTGGCCAAAGACCTGAAAGGTGACAAAAGCCGGGTACTAGCCGTGATCGGCGATGGCTCCATGACCACCGGCATGGCCTTTGAGGCCCTGAATCAGGCCGGCCATCTCGATAAAAACCTTATTGTTATCCTCAATGACAACGAGATGTCGATCTCGCCGAATGTCGGGGCCCTCTCCAGCTTTCTCAACCGCAAGATGACCGGCAAGACCATCAGCCAGATCCGCAATCATATCGCCACCAGATTACGCGAAATGCCGGGCATTGGGGACAACATCCTCAGCTTCCTCAAGAAAAGTGAAGAGAATTTCAAATGTTTTTTTACCCCCGGCATGCTCTTTGAGGCCCTGAAATTCTACTATGTAGGCCCAATCCCCGGCCATACACTCGAAGACCTGATCCCCACCCTGGAGAATGTCCGCGACAACCTCGATGGCCCGATACTGGTCCATGTCCTGACCACTAAAGGCAAGGGCTATAAGCCGGCAGAGACTCATCCCGGCAATTATCACGGGGTTGGACCTTTTGATGTCAAGACCGGTATCCCTAAGCCCACTGACGAATCCATCAGTTACACTAAGGTCTTTGGCGACACCATGATCAAACTGGCCCGAGCTGATCACAGGGTTGCCGCCATTTCCGCCGCCATGCCCGCCGGCACCGGACTGAGCGGATTTGCCAAAGAGTTTCCCGACCGTTTTTTTGATGTGGGGATTGCCGAGCAGCACGCGGTCACCTTTGCCGCCGGTCTCGCCCTGGAAGGGATCCTGCCGGTGGTGGCGATCTACTCTTCCTTCTTCCAGCGCTCGCTTGACCAGATCATCCATGACGTCTGCCTGCCCAATCTGCCGGTCACCCTCGCCATTGACCGCGGCGGGATTGTGGGCGATGACGGCCCCACCCATCACGGGGTATTCGACATCTCATTTCTTCGCTTTATCCCCAATCTCAGTTACATGGCGCCAAAAGATGAGGATGAGCTTCAACATATGCTCTACACCGCCATCTCTCACCATTCTCCCTGCGCGGTGCGCTACCCGCGCGGGGCAGGCGAGGGAGTAACGCTGACAGATGAGCTAAAAAAACTGGAGTTCGGCAAGGGTGAACTGCTGCGGGAAGGAACCGATATCCTCCTGCTGCCTGTCGGCAACCGGGTCTATCCGGCATTGCGCGCCGCCGAGGGTCTGCAGAAACTCGGCATCGACGCGGCAGTCATCAATCCCCGGTTCATCAAACCCATGGATGGGGATCTCATCTCCTTCTGGGCAGAACAGACCGGCCGGGTACTGACCATTGAAGATAATGTCCGGCAGGGCGGCTGGGGCAGCGCGGTGCTGGAACTCCTGTCGGCACGCCACCTCTTTCATATCAAGACCATGCTCCTGGCCCACCCCGATCACTTCATCGAACATGGCCCCCAGAACACCTTATGGAAAAACAGCGGCCTGGACTCCCCTGCCATTATCAGCGCCGCCATGGAACTGATGAAGAGAGGCTGAAGGGTTAAGGCTGAAGGCTGAAGGATTCTGATTCCCCCTTGCACCGCATCAAAGCAAAAAAAACCTACAACCATGAAACATTCTCTCACCAGCAACACCATCGCCCGCCTGCGCCTGACAAGCCAGTCTGTCTTTGCCTTGTTTTGTCTCGTCGTCGGCTGGCAATTCTATCAATTTTATCTCTGGGCAACCAGTGTATCTGATCGCGTCGCTCCTCAGCGTCCGCCTGCGGTCGAGGCCTTTCTCCCCCTTGGCGCCCTGGTCAGCCTGAAACGGTTTGTTCTTTCCGGAGAGTATGACGCAATTCATCCGGCGGGTCTCACTATCTTCCTGGCCGCCCTGTTTCTTGGCCTCTTTTTACGCAAAGGGTTCTGCGGCTGGATCTGCCCCGTTGGCTTCACCTCCAATCTTGCGGAAAAGATCGGCAGGAAACTGCACATCCTGGCGACCATTCCCTCCTGGCTCGACCTGCCGCTGCTCTCTCTGAAATATCTGCTGCTCGCCGCGTTCTCCTGGCTCATCCTCTGGAAGATGAACCTGCAGGAGCTCAGCTCTTTTCATTTTTCATCCTACAACATGATCTCGGATGCCAAGATGCTCCATTTCTTTCTGGATCCCAGCCTGCTCGCCGGTTCGATCATGCTCCTGCTCATGGCCCTGTCCTTTGTAGTGAAAAATCTCTGGTGCCGCTATCTCTGCCCCTATGGCGGCCTCCTTGGCCTTTTAGCCATCTTCAGTCCCTTTCAGATCAAACGTGACCAGCACCTGTGTATTGACTGCAAAAGATGCGAGACAGTCTGCCCGGCATCCATCCAGATCACCGCCAGACAAACCGTGCGCAACTGTGAATGTATCGGCTGCCTGGAATGCCTCCCGGTCTGCCCCAAAAAAGAATGCCTCACGCTCTCCCTGCCGGGAAAGGCAGCAGCCCCACCGCTCCTGCTGCCAACGCTGATCATCGGCTCATTTCTCCTCTTCTGGCTTGTGGCCCGACTGAGCGATCACTGGCAAAGCCAGATCCCGCCTGAGACCTTCCGCCACTATTACCAGCAGATTCAGTCGATTGGCCACCCGTAAAGATGCGGACAAAAGTCATCAGACATTGACACCCTCAGGCAAATGACGTACATTTATTCTCCATGTCAATCACGTTGCATAATGGATTGAAACAAAAAACTCTTTTTCCCTCCTGATTTCTTTACCCACAAGGCACCTTCTATGTTTGGCATCGGTCTTCCTGAAATGATTGTGATTCTGGCCATCGCCCTTATCGTGGTCGGGCCGGATAAATTGCCTGGTCTCGCCCGATCTTCGGCAAAATGGTTGCTGGAGTTGAAAAAAATGGCCGAGACGCTCAAAAAAGACCTGACAGCAGACGGCACCCTGGACGCCATCAAATCCGACCTCACCAATGGTGCCCTGGGACTCAAAGACAACCTGCTTGAATCATCCGATCAGTCCTGGAAGACCCTTACCCCTGGCGAAGGGGTGAATCCCGCCCCTGACAAAACAAAAGGCACGATCATTGAGGCCGAGATCATTACAGCGGATGACACCAACAAGCCTGCCTCCCCTGCGGCACCAACAGCTGACCAGTCGACAGATGAGGCCGGCACGATGACAAAACATACCGCGCCGGAAAAAGAAACCACACCAGCCAAGAACGCTCCGCCAACATGTTGACCAGAAGCCTTGAGCTCCTTGCCCCGCACCTCCAGGAACTGCGAACACGGTTAATCAAGGCCTTCCTGGCTATTATCGTCTGCACGGCCATCGCCTATGGCTTTTCCGAGTATATTGTCAGGCTCTTTCTGGCCCCACTTTTTCAGGCCAGCCCTCTCATCAGCAAGCTGGTGTACACCAACCTGCCGGAGGCCTTTGTCGCCTACCTCAAACTGGCGCTGCTCGTAGGCCTTGTCGCCAGCTTTCCAGTCATCCTCTATCAGATATGGACGTTTATCGCCCCGGGACTCAAAACCAATGAAAAGAAGCTCACCACAGTGGTCATCTTCTGGGCCACTCTCCTGTTCGCCGCCGGAGCAGCCTTTGCCTTTTTCGCTATCCTGCCGAGAATGCTCCACTTCTTTATGAGTTATGCCACTCAGAACCTGATCCCCCTCCCCAAGTTCGAAGGTTACCTGACCTTTGTGGCCCGGACCATGCTGGCCTTCGGACTTTCTTTCGAGATCCCCTTTCTCATGGTTATGGCCGGCAAGGCTGGATTTGTCCAGGCCGGCTCCTTCCGCAAAAAAAGACTCTCTTTTTACGCGGCCATTGTCGTCCTGGCCTTTCTCCTGACTGCCGGCGACTTCATGGCCACGGCCATGCTGGCCATCCCCCTGTTTGGCTTGTACGAAGCAGGGATCTTTCTCACTGTCCTCTTTGGTGCCGGAACGAAATAACGTATGCGGGCCTTGACAAGGCTGCTGTGATGTCTCTAAAATTGGAAGGAGAATCAGGGCAGTGCCATGCCGCTACGGGTGAAAGCTTACCTCTTGTAAACTCGACCCCATAGTGACTTGACTGAAGGGACCACCATATAACGGAGGAAGCATCATGAAAAAAATGTTCCTGCTGATTGTAAGTGCCTTATTTTTTTTGAGCGCGGGATCGGCCTTAGCCAATAAGTCGACTGTCCGCCTGGAAGCCCCAGTGAACGCCGCCCAAGGAGAGAAGATCAAAATTACGCTCTTTGTCACCCACAGTGCCAATAATTTTTTTCATCATACAAGCATGGTGTCTCTCACAATCAATGGCAAGGAAGTGACCCGCTGGGAGTTCAGCGTGTTCAATCTTCCGGAGGCGGCCGAGTTCAGTCGTACCTTTGAGTACGTGATGACAGGGCCAATCACCCTTGAATCAGCAGCTTCCTGCAATATCCATGGCAGCGCCAACACGGCAACGGCGACAGTAGGTCTGCAATAGTTCCTACTGGATATTTTCAACATTCTGAGAGGAGTGATGGTATGCGAATTGGCGGAATTTCCCTGGTGCAGCTCCTCGGGATCATCAATTTTCTTCTTCTTCTTTTTCAGCTCTTTTCCGGCCAACATTGGATACGGGTAAAAATAGGCATCCACCGCAAGGTTGGCCTGGCGCTTGTTGTCACTGCGAGCCTGCACGGATTTTTAGCATTTATGACCGCCAATTAAAAAGGATCGCTCTTCTATTTTGACGGTCAGCAGAACCAACCCGGTATTGGCGCTGCAGATGCTGATGAAGCACATGAAAAGGGCCACACCTTCAAATCCTATTTTATAAACCAGCGGCTTTAATCTCCTGTTTCAACAAACAGCAGGAGATCCGGTGTTCAGGCCGTCCTGAGGCGTCATAGCGGATGGTATCGGGCTGGAGCAGCTTGTTCATCACGCAGCCTTCGGCAATATTCAGGGTAAAGAACCGGTCTTCCATCAGTCCCTCATTGTGCAACAGGGTGTCCTGTTCAATACGCCAGGCATGGATGGGGTAATCCTCGCACAAGGGGCAGCGATAGACCCGGCCATTGGGAAAGATAAAGAAATTATCGGCCACAACACCGGCACACTCAAAAGGCTCGCTTTCCTCAAGAAACACCTTGGGATAGGTGACATGGATACCCTGCTCCGCCGCCTTCCTGGCCACCTCCGGCACCACCCGCAGCCACTGTTCAGGGCTCACCTGCCATCCGCTTTTGCCATTCTCCTGATTACAGATGTTGCTATCCTGCGCCGGTTTCCCCCGCAGTCCGATCACCTGAATAAAAAATCGCCTGACCCCCAGTTCACCCAGCAGCGCCACCATCCGCGGCAGATGGTCAATATTGAGGCTGGAGACGGTATAGATCACACTGACCGCAAAACCACGGGCCACGGCCTTGCGCAGATTGGCTGTGCACATTGCAAAGACGCCCTGGCCGCGGATGGGATCATTGACCGCCGCATCCGGGCCATCGAGACTGAAACTCAGATAATCAAGCAGCTCCGGGGTCGTATGATCCAGCAGATCATGAAAGAGATAACCGTTGGAGTCAACGGTGACTGCAAAGCCACAGGCCTTGGCCTTGGCAATCCCATGCACCAGATCGGGATGGAGGGTGGGTTCACCGCCCAGGAAGATCATGTTGGATTTCTGATCAGGACGGGCAAAGAGCTCGATCCACCGTTCCATGGTCTCCCGCGGCAGGGTCTGTCGGCCATGCTGCTCCGGGTTGATATAACAGTGCCGGCAGGAGAGATTACAGGCCGTGAGGATATGAAAAAAAACGTTCCGTTCGCCGGGGACAAACCCGACCGTTCTCGCTGTTGGGATCATGAAAATTGCAAGGTAAAGGGTGGAATCCTCCGGCAGACGGGCTTTCCTGCCTGAGGATCAAGAGAAGATATCCGGTTTAAATCAGCTCTGTTGCAGGGTATACGTGGCCAGTAGTGAATCTCTCCAGTAAGGGTTATCGGGATTGCTGAAAAATTGCTGAAAAAGGGCCAGGCTCTCCTGCCTGAGCACCGCAGGCACCACCTCGATTTCCATGGCCGCATACAGGGGATTCAGTGCGGTCAGGGGCAGGCTGGTGCCGCCACCCATCACATCCTCATAGGCATAGACGATCTTTCTGAACCCATTGAGAATCAAGCTGGAAAAACACATGAGGCACGGCTCCATAGTGGCATAGACCGTCACCTCCTGCGACGCGACGCCCGACTCCGCATCAAGAAACGAGCGCAGGGCCAGCATCTCGGCATGGTCTATCTCGTTGACCCTGCCGCTGGAATGGGCTCTTTTGCCGGAGGCAATAACCACCCCTTTATGCACCAGAACACAGCCCACCGGAAACTCTCCCTGCTTAAGCGCCGCCTCGGCCTCGGCCAGGGCCAGTAACATCAGTATTTCATGTTCCCGCATTTTCCACACCCAAAAATCTCATGGTTTCCCTGCCTCACGCTCACAAACTACGACCAAAACGAAGCACAGCTCCGGCTACCGAAAGCATGGTCTGCTCCTGCACCAGATCATGCCCGTTGTCGATAAAGGGCAGATAAACAAGCTCGGTCGCCTGCGGATGAAAAGAGAGACTAGGCAGAAGCGGCAAGACATCCCGCTTATTCAGGGCAGCTTCCGCCAGGACTATCTTCAACGCCTGCACCGCCTCTGTTCGGGGCAGGGTCACCGGGTACAGGCCGCGGGCCATAGTGGCCTCCCCTGGTGGCAGACGTTTCTGGGTCAGGGTTATGTTTTTTGCCAGATTCAAAAAAGTCTGGGGCCGGATCTTAAACGCCGGCACCCAGAAACAGAGGGCCATCCGATCATGCTCCGGCCGCACCACCAAGGGCTGATTGGTCAGACGCAAAAAATCGCCGAACGATTCCATTACCACACCGGTCACATTGACCTCTATCTTCCAGAACGGCAGATAGGTCGCGTCCTTCTGCCGGGAAGGAACCCGCTGCCAGGGAAGAGACCGGAACTGCCCTCCTGCCTCTTCCCAGGAAGTATCACAGTTACGACAGGAAAGGATCAAACTGTCCGTTTCCCCATCGAGAAGCTCACCACAGGCTGGACACAGAGTGGCCAGAAAACGGGGCATCCACTGGCTCTGAAAAGGCAGACTCTTTTTTTTCAGCTCATCGCTGGGGCCACTTCGCGCCAGCCTGATATTCGTCACCGCGTCATAAAGGATATGGTCATAAATATAGAGAGGCAGATAGATATAACTGATTGTCTCGCCGATATAGGCCCGATGATAAAACGGCTCCCTATTCTGCTCCGAATCAATCTCCGTCAGTTGCGCCGCCTTTTCCAGGATGGCGATGGCCTTGACCGACTGACGGAAAAAAGAGCCGGCAATCTCTTCGCTCATCAGCGAGACCTTCATGGCCTGCGGTCTCAAACCAAGAGATGGCGGCAGAGCCGTGGCCTTCAGCCCCAGATGGGTGATATCGACAACCCGGTTCTGCACCTCTTTCCCTTTACAGTAAAAAACATTCCCTTTGAAATGAAGATAAGGGGCGTAGAAAAGCTCTTCTCTGGGGATATGCGCCGGGGCCTTGTCCGGGAGGACAAAACGCGACAGCCCGCTGGTGATCCGGTAATTGCGCACCCCGCAGAAAGGACACTGCAACAACCGGTCTGCCTCATGGGCCTCAATGGCAGCCCCACAGGAAGGGCAATTCTGCTGAACGGTAAGATCCATATCGAAGTCATTGTTCAAAAGATTCTAATGTCAGAGGCTCTTGCAAAAGCACCATTAAATTCCCTCCCCCCTGGAGGGGGAGGGTTAGGGTGGGGGGGAAGTAGCCATGAAATCATCATGTTGCATGCTTCACCCTCCCCCGAACCCCCTCCCGTCAAGGGAGGGGGGACATATTTGGAAGAGTTTTGCAAGAGGCTCGTCATTCAATACCATAACCGACATAATGAGCCGTAATAAAACGGATATTTTGAGCTCCTTGTATGTTATCTGCCAGACGCCACACCAGGAAACAGCAGGAAAGATTGCTGTTTCTTGGATGCGACATAAGAGGCCGTAAATACAAAGAGCAAGAAAAGCTTTGCTCTTTGTATAACGGCCTCTAATCAATCCGCTGCCCACAGTGGTTACAGAACATGGCGCCAGGCAGATTTTCGGCCTTACAAGCGGGACACAGGGTAACCTTCGGCCTTTCCGTGGCAGGATGGCCGCACTTGGAACAGAACTTGGCATTCAGCGCCAGATTTTCGCCACAGTGGGCGCACTGGCTCAGGACAACCTGCTGATGGCCGCATAAAGGACAAAAGCGAGCAGCAGCAGGAATTACATTCTGGCAATCAGGGCACGTCGTGGTCTTTTCATCGCTGGTCTGGGCGGAAACACCGGCTCCACCAAGACCATGGGCAAACATGGCCGGCATCATCATTCCCATCCCCAGACCGATGCCGGCCCCGGCCTCCCCCTGATTCTCCGCAGCCTTTTCCATGGCCATGGCCGCCTTCATCTTCACAAATTTATCAATATCATGGATCACATTCAGACGGCTCTTGTCATCAATGGCCTTCTGCACCTCTTCCGGCGGGGTAATCGAGGTAATATAGAGCTGGCTGAGTTGCAGGCCAAAATGCGCAAAATCACCAATCAACCGTTTCTGCAACTGCAGGGACAACTCATCAAAGCGGCCCGGCAGATTGAGGATGGAGTCCAGAACCTCGCCCAGATAATCGTTAAAGCGCGAGACAATCACTGCCTTGAGATAGGTATCGATGGAATCCGTGGTGAAGCGTCCCATGGTGCCCACCAGGGAGTTGATAAAGAGCACCGGCTGGACAATCTGGATATTAAAGACGCCATGGGCCCGTAGCCGAATCAGCCCCAGTTCACTGTCCCTAAAGGCAACGGGGTTCATCGTCCCCCATTTCAGGTTGGTGAAATACTTCATGTTGACCATATAGACCTCGGCCCTCAAGGGACTATTGCCGCGCCACGGCACCGAGATGATCTTGGTCAGCAGGGGGAGATTGCCCGTCTTCAGGGTGTGCCGACCAGGCCCAAAGGCATCACAGGCTTTGCCCTCATAAAACAGGACCCCGGCCTGACTTTCGCGCACGGTGAGCTGCGCCCCCCACTTGATCTCACCCGATCCCTCTTCCGGCAACCGGTGCACCAGTTCCTGGCCCGTCTCGTCAAACCACTCTATGTTTTCAAGAAAGATGGCGCTATCAAATGTATTCATGATATTCTCCCTATCAGCAGATTTTCCCGACCGTTTCCCTCTTCCGGCTTCCGACTTGCAGAGCCAATATAATGAATTATAGTATACTCCAGGCCCTTACTCCAGACAAAAACTTCAAGAGAGATCAGAAAATGGACATCAAAGACCAATGGACAGTGGAAACGGCGATGGAGGTCCTGCAGCACAAGACCGTTGATTCAAAACTGTGGGCCGAGGCCGTTGAATGGCTGATCCTCTTTGGCCCTCCCGAGGTTCGTGACCTGCTCCTGCAATCCTCCGGCACGGCCACCAGCCACTGTTTCCCGGAACTCAAGGCGACAGGCTATGCGCCAGACGGCCAGCCCTGTTATCATGTCGCCGAGATCGCCAGCTCGTTGCAGATCAGCGAGAAAGAAGCAAAAGAGATCATTGCCAGAAAACAGGAGGAGCACAAGATGCCCCACTTTATCGACGAGGCGGAAACCCATAAGGTGCAATGATCAGCAAAAAAGAGAGACCCGCTCACCAGGGCGATGGGGACAAAGAACGGAAGGAGGAAAGGTGAAACAGGAGGTTGGAGGCATTCTTGTTGCCGGTCAGTTTATACTCCTTGCCTTGCTGGCGGCAACCACCAACTGGCACGCCCTCTCGCTGCTGGCCCTGCCGTTTCTCATCGCCTCCCTCCTGCTGGCCGGCTGGGCCGTCAAGGTCATGCGCCTGGGTCATTTCAATATCCTCCCGACCATCAGGGACGGGGCTATCCTCGTCACTCACGGCCCCTACCGCTACATCCGGCACCCCATGTATGCCAGTCTTCTGCTTGCCGGAGTCGGCCTGCTCCTCATCTCCTGCACCTGGCTGCGCCTTGCCGCCTTTCTGGCCCTGTGGCTTGTCCTCTATTGCAAACTGAGGATCGAAGAAAAGCTGCTTGCTGACCACTTCCCCGACTATGCCCGCTACCAGAAACGCTCTCGGATGCTGTTCCCTTGGTTCTAAATTGCCCCTCTGTTTTTTGAAGTGTTTTTGTCGTCCGCATCGGGTATCCTCAAACAGATTATAGATGTTGGGCGACAGAAAACCATTCGCAGCATAGAAATAAATCTACTGTACAAACAAACAGTTAAGAGACTTGATATGCCTATCTCAATATTGGCTCATTCTGTCTCTTACACTATTGGAATCCTATGATGATCAATAAAAATATTCTAAAATCTATTTTGACAGGTGCTTTCATAAGTACTTTTATTACCGTATCACTCCTTGCGTCGTCCTTCTTTGGCCTATCCTATTTGTTCAAAGTATTTATTTACTTTGGTTATCCATTTTTATACATTCTAGAAAAATTAGTCCCTTCATCTTTCGTTTATTGGCTTTTCCCTGAAGGTAGTGCGCCCGCTGGAGTTTTCTTTATATTACTTGCCTCCTGGAGTCAGCTGACTATTATCATGGCAGCAATGAGCCACTTCTATTTTATAAAAAAGCTCTAAAGAGTATGACAACCTTTAAAAATACATTGCTTATCGGAATTGCTATAACATCTGCTATAATATTTGGATGTGTGCCAGTCCAACCAGCAAAACAGAAGCTCGTTGGGAAGTGGCGTGTGGTATGGAACTGCGGAACTGAGGAATTGGACCTGAAGGCGGATATGAGCTACGTTCATGAAATAGAATACACAAATGGCGGTCACGCGAAACATAACGGAATCTGGAAGGTAACCCAGAAAGAATCTACTTTAGAAGGTGGACATGTTGTGCTCGAAGAAGCAGTGGAATTCTGCTCGGCATTTGGAGAGAAACTGAAACAGCCGGAACGTGGCGAACGAAAATTGGAGACTGTATGGGAGTGGGGGCGCATGATTCTCAGCTTTAACCCTGATTGGCAAGGCTTTGAACGCGTAAAGTGATCGTCTGACCAGCAACCAACCTGGCGGTCCACAGCGACGCGCCCAAAAGCGGCGCGTGACCGCCGAGTTATGCAATGAAAGGAGAGTGAAGGTGCAAGACATTCCAGACTTGTTGGAAGCACTCAGGCGTTCGCCCAAAATACTATCTCAGTTTGTCCAGACCATTCCGGAGAGTAAACTGGATTTACGAAGAGGTGAAGGCTTCTGGACGGTCGTCTTAACGTGCTTATCCCCGCCAGCGGTTTTGTGGTGCTGGTGAAGCAATGATGCCGAATCGGGTACGGACAGGTGTTTAGCCCGCCCTTACCACACCCTTCGAGAAATTTAAAAATGGGAGGGGATGCCCTTACCGGATACCATCCGTCGTCTTTTTAAGTCTTGAATCGTGAACGACGTGATCATTGCTTATATTTCAAGACCTGACCTTGCTATTAAGCCTACTCATTATTCAAAAGTTCTTTTCCGTACAAAAACCATTGCCAGAAGAACAGACGAGTAAAAGATATTCTGTAAAATAACAAAATATCTTTTACTTCTCTATCTGCTTGCGATAGCATTCAGTATTATCAAGAAACAAAGTCGTCACCGACAAGCAACACTTCTCGTCCCAAGAAAGCCCAATCTGTCATTCATTGCCATCCAACCCATTTTCCTGATCAAGAAAGGATTGCGTTATGGTCGATGCCCCGAAGAACACAATCAAGAACTCTTTTCATCAGCCGCTTTCTGCCGTTGATTCTTACCACAGAGAAAACACGATAAAAAGGCGTTACCTGATGGTCAACGTCACCAATTTTAGCGCTTATCCTCACCTAGCGCTGCCTCAAACCCCCATAAACAGAGGAATGAATATCGTCCAGAGGGAGGTGAATTGAAAAAGGCCGATGCTGCCTTCCACCTGACAACCTGAGCCATTACCATCCATCCAATCCTTTTTTCAGGAGGTTCGAGATGCGAACGAGTTTCCGCTTTACCTTACTGCTTGCTTTCCTCTGTCTGGTCTGGACCTGCGCCAGCGCCCAGGGTTCCGAAGGCAGCGCTTCCAAGACCGGCAAACATCCGGAAATCACCGAGCAGGAAAAATTAGTCGCCTGCTCTGAATGCCATCAGACAGCTACCCCCGAGGTCTATAAACAGTGGTTTGACTCATTACACGGCATCGGCATGGTGAAATGTTATCAATGCCACGGCACCTTTGAAAATTTCAATGTGGAACCGGCCGTCTCAGTTTGTGCGACATGCCACAAAAAAATGGTTGAGAAATGTCCCAAGGATCAAAAATGCTGGGCCTGTCACAAACCACATTCATTCAAGCGGGCGAACAAATAAGGAGGGGGCGATGGTACAGACACGACGTGATTTTCTGAAACGAACGGCGGCGCTCAGCGCTGCATCTTATCTGGGAATGCTCCTGCCTTTTAATAGTGCGGGCGAGGCGCTGGCCGCAGACGATACCGTGTGGCATCGCGGCAGCTGCAGGCTTTGCGGCACCGGCTGCCGGCTGGAACTGGGAGTGAAGAACGGCCTCCCCACCGCCCTGCGCGGCGTGCCGGAATCCCGCACCAATATGGGATTCCTGTGCATGAAAGGCATGCTCTTCTGGAAGGTGATGAACCATACCGACCGCCTGACAACACCCTTGTATCGTGCCAAGAAATCCGACAAATTCAAGAAGATCTCCTGGGATGAGGCCATGAACATCGCCGCCGACAAATTTGCCGGGGCGGTGAAAGAGCATGGCCCTAATTCCGTTGCCTATTATGGCTCCGGTCAGGCGCTCACCGAAGAGACCTATTTCTTCCAGAAGATCTTTCGCGGCGGCCTGCAGACCAACAATGTGGAAGGCAATCCCCGGCTGTGCATGGCCAGCGCCACTGCCGGCTACATGACCTCCTTTGGCGCCGATGAACCCATCGGCGGCTATGCCGATATTGAAAAGGCGGACTGCATCTTTATTATCGGCTCCAACATGGCCGAGGCCCATCCGGTCATCTTCCGCCGCGTCATGCGCCGGAAACTGGATAACCCTAAGGTGACGGTCATCAACGCCGACCCCCGGATCTCGCTCACCTCCCGCATCGCCGACATCCATCTGCAATTCAATCCGGGCACCGACCTTGCTCTGCTCAATGCCCTGGCCTATGTTATTATCGATGAAAAACTGCACAACGAGCAATTCATCAAGGATTACGTGGCATTCAAAAAAGGCAAAGAGGAGAGCTGTGATTTTGAAGAGTACAAGAAATCACTGGCTGATTACACCCCGGAGAAGGCGGCCACGATCATGGGCGGCAAGGTCACGGCCGATCAGATCCGGGAAGTGGCCCGCAAGTTTGCCACCTCAAAGGGTACCCTCTCGATGTGGACCATGGGCCTCAATCAACGCAAGCAAGGGGTCTGGGCCAATAATCTGATCCACAATCTGCACATCCTCACCGGCCAGCTCCTCAAGGAAGGTGCCGACTCTCTGTCGCTGACCGGTCAGCCCAATGCCTGCGGCGGGGTGCGTGAGGCAGGCGGGCTCTGCCACATCCTGCCCGGCCATCGCCCGATAGAAAAAGAGCCCCTGCGCAATCAGGTGGAAGAGGCCTGGGGCGTTCCCAAAGGCCGGATCCCGGCAGAGCCCGGTCTCCATACCATGGCCATGTTCACGGCCGTGAATGAAGGCAAGATCAAGGCCATGTGGATCAACTGCACCAGTCCGGTCCAAAGTCTGCCCAACTGTGACCTGTACAATAAGGGGATGGCCAAAGACGATACCTTCATTGTCTGCACCGATATCTTCCCCACCAAGACCACCGAACTGGCGGCCAACCTAGTGCTGCCAACCGCCTTCCACTTTGAAAAGACCGGGGTCTATGGCTGCACCGAAAGACGGTCCCAGATCACCCGTAAAGCGATCAATCCCCCAAAAGGGGCAAGGCCCGAGGTGGAGATCATCCGCGACTGGGCCGCCCTGCTCGCCAAAAAGCTGAATGATCCGGTGATTACCCAGTGCATCAAACCGTTTGAGGGACTGGAGCCGGAGTATGCCCTGCCCAAGGCCATCTGGGATGAATACTCCCAGAAGCTAACCAAGGGCCGTGACAACGACCTCTCCGGCGCACCCTACGAGGTGCTGGAAGGGATGTTCGACGGTGTCCAGTGGCCGGCGCCAACGGCCGAATACGCCAAGACCGGCGGCACCGTCAAAAAATTTGTCCGGGGCATGGACCCCCTGGCCGAAAAGCTCAAAACGGACGACAAGCCCTACCAGTTCTACGGCGCGGCCCATCCAGACCACAAGCTCTGGGTCTGGCTCCGTCCCCAGGCCAACCCGGCAGAAATGCCGGATGCCGACTATCCTTTCTACCTCTCCACCGGGCGGATCATCGATCACTGGCATACCATGAGCATAACCGGGCGGATCCCGGAACTGCTGCGCGCCAACCCCTACGCCTATATCGAGATCAATCCCAAGGATGCCACCCGCCTGGGGATCAAGCCCGGCGACATGGTGGAGATAACGTCCCGGCGCGGCACCAACATCATGCCGGCCAAGGTGTATGAAGGCCCCATTGAAGGGATGGTCTTTGCCTACTGGCATGATCAGCATCCTGACCGGATGATTAACAAAGTGACCATCGATGCCATTGATCCCGGCTCAAAACAACCGGAATTCAAGATCTGCGCCTGCAAGATCAAAAAGGTCTCGGGGCCGCAGGCCTTGAAGCCTTATATTACATAGCAGCTACCCCAATTTCATCCTTCAAGGTGCCTTGGAAAATATTTTCAAGGCACCCCTCTTCAACTCACAGGTGCCCCATGGTTATTGCCGGTTTTGTCGTTCAGTGCCAACCCCAATCACAACAGGATACCGTTGCCGCCCTTGAGGCCATCGGCCAGGTGGAGGTTTTTGGCGCTGACGAGAAGGGAAACATCGTCACGGTAGTTGATGCCGAATCCTCCGCCGATCTGGAAAAGATTGTCAAAAGAATGGAGAAGCTGGAACAGGTCCTGACAGTGGGGCTTACCTATCTGAACATGGAAGATGAGGCCGAGAAGATCGCCCTCGGTGAACTGTCGCCAGATCCTTTTCCCCGCAAGCCGCTGAAAAAAGCTACCATGACAACCTGAATGGCTAAAACGGTTCCTAAGCATCATCTGGAAAACTAAAATGACCGCATGAAAAGACGGGAATTTCTCAAAAAAGCAGGCGCAACAATAAGCATGATTGCGGCCCTGCCGGAAATCTCCTTCGGCAAGGGCCTGCTCAAATCCCCGGTGACCACCAACCGTCTCCGGCCGCCAGGGGCCGTGCCCGAAGAGATCTTTGCCGGTAAGTGTATCCGCTGCGGCCGTTGTGTTGAGGTCTGCCCCTATCGTTCCATCCGTCTGCTTGACATCCGGGCCGGTCTCTTTACCGGCACCCCGATCATCGCGGCCGAAGCAATCCCCTGTTATCTCTGCATGAAATGTGTGCTCATCTGCCCCACCGGGACCCTCAGAAAGATCAGTCAGGAGCAGACCCGCATGGGACTGGCGGTGGTCAACCGGCACCGCTGCTATACCTGGCTGGGATCGACCATCTGCCGCACCTGTTTTGATGTCTGCCCCTTTAAAGGCAAGGCCATCATCCTCGATGAATTGCGGCCGATCATTGTGAACGACCATTGCACCGGCTGCGGTATCTGCACCCATGCCTGCCCAATCACCGCCGAGGATGGCAGCAAGGCCATCAATATCGAGCCGATTTATGCCCAGGAAACAGTGCCATGGAAATAAGGCCACGATCCTTTCATGCCCGGCGACTCTGGGTCCTCTCTGCCGCCTTCCTCCTGCTTCTTCTGGGACCTCTTGCCAATTATTATTTCCAGATCAACTGGCTCCAGGGCTGGTATCAATCCCTGGGCATTGGCAATTTCTGGGTTGTCTCACCACTGGAAGGGCTGGAAAGCATCCTCGTGGCTAGACAACTGTACCTGCCGGCGCTGATTGCCATGCTCGTCCCGATTGTGCTGGCCCTGCTCTTGGGCAGTGTCTTCTGCAGCTGGATCTGTCCGATCAGCTTTTTTTCAGAGATACTCGATGGACTCAGGCGTTGGCTCAGCGGCAGGGAATGGCTGCAAGACCGGCTGCTGCTGTCAAGACGGATCCTCTGGTATGCCCTCATCGGAGAACTGCTCCTCACCATGATCCTCGGCGGCCCCATCTTTGTCTTTGTCTCGCCGCCAGGACTGGTTGGGCGGGAGCTTATGACCCTGATCTTTTTTCATACCCTGGCCCTTGAAGGTGTGATTCTCCTGCTGGTCCTGGGCATGAATCTTATCACCAGAAGATTTTACTGCCGTTATTTCTGTCCCCTGGGGGCAACCCTGAATCTCATTGGCTCCAGACGCAAACTCGTGGTCAATCTGGATCTGGAGCAATGCACCGCCTGCGGCCTGTGTGATCGCCGATGCCCTTTGGGACTCAGCCCGGCAAGTGGCATGACAACATCGCTCTATTGCTGGAACTGCGGTGAATGTGTTGATGTTTGCAAGTCACAGGCGCTGACTTTTCAATGGTGCCAGAGATCGGAGAGGAAACAAAAAGAGAAAAACAGTTGGAGGGATGAGTTAGAACCACCCGAGCAGTTTTGACAAACTGAACACACGTTGGCCATGTCCTTCTGCCAGATACACGGCAAATTGCGCAATCAGCGAATAGGCCAGTGCAAACTGAGCAAGCGCAAAACCAGCGACCGTGAACTGCGCAATACTCAACACGCCGACACCAAATTGCGCAATACAGATAACACCACAGCCGAATTGACCAATGGCGATAATACCGCACGCCACAACGGGAGTGCGATTGGCTCGATACTTGAAAGAGATGTGCAGGAGAGGCAGTCCAGCTATAACCAGCTTGGACTTATACTCGTAGCCCCACCCATCCCATGATTGTCGCGCCGGATATGGGGCTCCACAATTGGGGCAGGCAAAGGCCTGTTCAGAAATTTCGTTGCGACACTCACGACAGGGTTTCATAGAGTCAGTCCTCTATCGTTTACGTTGGTATTAAGCAAAGTTACCGGATATTGTCCGCCGTCTTTTTAAATCCCCTCTGTTTCCAGAGCATATAAATCGCCGGATAGATAAGCAGCTCAAGAATGGTTGAGGTGCCGATCCCGCCCACCATGGGCGCGGCGATCCTTTTCATCACATCAGCGCCGGTGCCGGTGCTGAACATGATGGGAACCAGGCCGAGAAGCGTGGCGGCTACCAGCATGAGTTTGGGACGAATCCTTTTTACCGCCCCGTACATGATCGCCTCTTTCAGATCACTGAGGTTCTGCAATTTCCCCGCCTTCTTCCACTTGTCACAGGCAAGATCAAGATAAAGAAGCATGACCACCCCGGTCTCCGCATCGATTCCGGCCAGGGCGATGATCCCCACCCAGACCGCGATGCTCATGTTGTAACCAAGGATATACAACAGCCAGAAGGAGCCGACCAGCGAGAAGGGAACGGCCAGCAGGACAATCGCCGTCTTGATCACCGACTTGGTGTTGAGAAAGATGAGCACGAAGATGACCAGCAGGGTAAGGGGAATAACGAACTTCAACCGCTCGTGGGTCTTCACCAGATGCTCGTACTCTCCGCTCCACTCCAGACGATAGCCCTCGGGAATCTTCAGCGAGGCCACCCGCTGTTTGGCCTCATCCACGAAGCCGCCCACATCCCGGCCGGAAAAATCAATGTACACATACGAGGCCAGAAGACCGGCCTCACTCTTGATCATGGGCGGCCCCTTGACAATCTGGATATCAGCAAGGGCACCCAGAGGAACCTGGAGAAGATTGCCGGTAGTCGGGGGAGCGGGCTGGACCGAAGACATGCCGCCCGGCGTCGGTGCCCCCATGGCCGCGGACGCGGGCACGGGGACCAGCACCCTTTTCAGCTGTTCGACATCCCCTCGCAACTCCCGGGCATAGCGGACGTTCACCGGATAGCGTTCCCTGCCCTCCACGGTCACGGTGAGGTTCATGCCGCCGATTGCCGACTGGATAACCTCCTGCACCTCATCCACGGACAGGCCGTAACGGGCCACCTCCTCCCGCCTGATATTGAAATCAAGGAAATAGCCGGTGGTTACCCGCTCCGCGTAGACGCTCCTGAGGCCGGACATGCCGTTAAGCCGCGTCTCGATATCAGTTCCCAACCGCTCAAGCTCTGCCAGGCCCGGACCCATGACCTTGATCCCCACCGGGGTCCTGATGCCGGTGGAGAGCATATCGATCCGGGCCTTGATCGGCATGGTGAAGGAGTTGGCAACCCCCGGAATAGACAGGGCGTCATTCATCTCATTCTTCAGCATCTCCACTGTCATCCCCGCCCGCCATTCCGACTCGGGCTTGAGATTAATCACGGTTTCAAACATCTCCATGGGTGCCGGGTCCGTGGCCGTTTCCGCCCTCCCGGCCTTGCCGAAAACCTGGGCCACTTCGGGAATATTCTTGAGAATCCGGTCCTGGAGCTGAAGAAGCTTCGACACCTCGGCGATGGCGGCGCCCGGCGAGGTCACCGGCATATAGAAGAGCGCGCCCTCATACAATGGCGGCATGAATTCGGAACCAAGCTTCAGGAAAGGGTAGACGCTCACAGCCATGATGACGAGCGCGACAACGATCACCGTCTTTTTAAAATGGAGGACAAACCGCACGATGGGCGCATAGAGCCAATGCAGAAAAATACTGATAGGATTTTTCTCCTCGGCCATGATCTTGCCCTGAATGAAAATGGTCATCAGAACCGGGGTCAGGGTGATGGCAAGAAAGGCCGCGAACATCATGGCAAAGGTCTTGGTGTAAGCCAGAGGCTTGAACAGCCGCCCCGCCTGGGCCTGCAAGGTAAAAACCGGCAGAAAGGCGACGGTGATCACCAGCAGGGAGAAAAAAAGGGACGGCCCCACCTCTTTGGCCGCCTCGATGATCACCTCGGCGCGATTGCCCGGCCGGCCCGCGATTTCCCACTCCTCCAGTTTTTTATGGGCGTTCTCGACCATGATGATCGAGGCGTCCACCATGGCCCCGATGGCGATGGCGATGCCGCTCAGGCTCATGATATTCGCCGTCACCCCCAGATAGTACATGCAGATAAACGAGATGATGATCGCCACGGGCAGAGTACAAATGACTACGAGGGCGCTGGGTAGATGAAAAAGGAATACCAGACAGACCGCACTTACGGCCAGAGATATCTTGACCAGCTCTTCGGTCAACGTGTCAATGGACCGGTGGATAAGATCCGAGCGGTCATAGGTGACAACAAGTTTTACCCCCTCAGGCAGGCTTGGCTCGACGCTTTCGCTGATCTTTTGTTTCACCCGGTCAATGACCCCGAGGACATTCTCGCCGAACCGGACCACTACGATCCCGCCGGCGACCTCCCCCCGCCCGTCAAGCTCGGCCAGGCCGCGCCTGATCTCCGGCCCGAGCTGGATACTGGCGACATCCTTGAGGAACACGGGGGTCCCCCTGCCATTGCCGCCCACCGCAATGTTTTCCAGATCCTTGATCCCTTTGAGGTAGCCGCGGCCGCGCACCATGTATTCGACCCCGGAGAACTCCAGCACCCGGCCCTCCACGTCCTTGTTGCTCTTGCGGATGGCATCCATGACCATGGTGATGGAAAGGTTGTAGGCCTGAAGCCGGTTGGGATCAATGCTCACCTGATACTGCCGCACGAAGCCGCCGATGCTTGCAACCTGGGAGACCCCCGGCACGCTTTCAAGGGCCAGCTTGATGTTCCAGTCCTGGAGGGAACGCAGCTCGGCGAGATTGTGGCCGCCGGTCTCATCCACCAGGGCATAGGAAAATCCCCAGCCGACGCTGGTTGCATCCGGGCCCAGCACGGGGTTCACCCCGGCGGGAAGCTTGTTCTTCACCGCCTGAAGATATTCCAGCACCCGGCTCCGGGCCCAGTAGATGTCGGTCCCCTCTTCGAAAATGGCATAGATGAAAGAGGTGCCGAAAAAGGAGAACCCGCGCACCACCTTCACCTTGGGCGCGGCGAGGAGGGTTGAGGTGATCGGATAGGTGATCTGGTCCTCGATGAGGTCGGGACTGCGGCCTTCCCAATCGGTGAAGATGATGACCTGGGTGTCGCTCAGATCAGGAATCGCATCGAGCGGCGTGTTGCGGATGGCCCAGGCCCCCCAGCCGACAAGGGCAGACACCAGCAGCAAGATGAAAAACCGGTTCCGGGCGCTGAAATCAATAACACGGGCGATCATTATTTCACCACGCCCTTGAGACGCGCTTCGGAATCAATAAGAAAGGTAGCGGCTGAGGCCACTTTTTCTCCGGTCTGCAGACCGCTCAAAATCTCCGCCATCCCCTCAACCTTGGCGCCAACGCTGACCTCGCGGGGCTCAAAGTAGCCCTCGCCCTTGTCCACATAGACGAGCTGCCGAACACCGGTGTTAATCACTGCATCCTCAGGCACAACGAGCCTGCGGCCCAGGTTAATCTTTATTTCCACATTGGCAAACATCTGGGGTTTCAGGTCTCCGGCCTGATTATCCAGGGTAAAACGGATCTTGGCCGTCCTGGTCTCACCGGCAAGAAGCGGGGAGACATACTCGATGGTGGAAGTGAACACCTTGCCCGGCAGGGAATCCAGGGTGATCTCCGCCTGCTGCCCGGTCCTGACCAGCGCCACTTCATGCTCGTAGATATCGGACACCACCCAGACCGTAGAGGTATCGACCAGATCAAAAAGCTTCTCGCCCGGCTGCACCTTCATGCCCTGCACGGCGGACTTCTGCACCACATACCCATTCACCGGGCTGAAGAGGGCCAAGGTCCGCAAGGGCTGGCCTGTCTTCTCAATTTTTTTAATCTGCGCCTCGCTGATATCCCAGAATCTCAGGCGCTGCCGGGCAGCCTGGCGCATGGCTTCGGCGTCCTGCGCCAGCATCCGGCTCAAATCAGAGGATGTCTCGGCGCCGGCGGGAGCAACACCCGGCCGCGACCACTTGAGGATATTGAGATATTCCTGCTGGGCGGCAACCAGTTCCGGGCTGTAGATCTCGGCAAGCACTTCACCTTTTTTGACATATCTGCCCGTGTAGTTGACCCGGAGATTTTCGATCCAGCCCTCGATCTTGGTGTTGATCGTCGCAATCTTTCTTTCGTCATACTCGACGCGGCCCACGGTCCTGATGGTCCTGTTCAGGGATTTCTCGCCAGCAGCGGTGGTTTTCACCCCGATGAACCGCTGCCCGGCCTCGGGAATCTCGACGGTCTGCGGCGCAGCTTCCACCTTTACGGCGTTTTGCTCATTACCAGGGGAAGACGGCGATACCGGAGAGACTGCATCGCCACCATGTCCCTGGTGACCTGCAGGAACCGCCTGCTCCTGCTTTGCCGGTTTGATCTGCCCCGAAGGCTCCTGGAATCTTTTACGAAAAATTCCACCGTCCTTGCCCGAAAGTCCGAAAAAGAGGACCGCCGCGATACAAAGGAAAAGGGCCACCATGATCATGCTGTTCTTCTTGTTCATTGTCGCCCTTCCTCCGTGCGGAAATCTGTCATCCCGATTAAAGCCTCCAGCCGGGCCATTGCCTTCTCCCGCTCCACCATCTGCCCCCAATAGGAGGTCTCAATATCAGTAATGGTTTTAATCCGGGAGATCATGGTCAAGGCATCGGCCTTCCCTGTGGCATACGAGGCCAGCGCCCCCTGAAAGTCCTGATGGATCTTCTGGTTGAGGCCTTGCCGGTAAAGATCCATCAGCCGCTCGGTAGCCTGCAGCATGGCATAATTCTCGCGGATGGCAGAGGAAAGCCGCAGCCGGATTGCCTGCAGCTCATTTTTTGCTTCAGTCAGGGAGGCCCGGGCTTCCTGCACCGCCGGCTGCTGTTTGGTGGAATAATAAAGAGGAATATTGACAGTGGTGCTCAGGCTCCACATATCATCAAAAGCCTGGCCCTTCAGGCCATAATTGCCGGTGACGGTAATATCAGGATAATACTCCCTCTCGGCGACCCGCACCTTGGCGTCAAGCGAGTCCACCATCCGTTCCCTGGCCTTGACCTCCGGGGAATTCTCGTAGGCCGCGGCAATCAGTTCGGGCAGGGCCTGGGAATACGGGACAAACGCAGGCGCCACCGGCCTGTCCAAAGGCGCAGCCTGCTCCCTCCCCACCGCCGAGTTCAGCTGAGCCTCCAGGGTCTGGATCTTCTGTTTCAGCATCTCTTCCCGCTCAAGCAGCATGTACTTCTCGGTTTGCGCCATGAGGACGTCCTGCTGCATCCCCGCCCCGGCACCATACCTCGCCAGGGCCGCGTCTTCGAGTTGATGGAGGAGAACACCTTTGTCCCGCACCAGATCCATGCTCTGGTGGGCAAGGAACAGATCATAATAAAGTTCCTTGATCATAGTGATTGTCCGCAGCCGCACCGCCTGTGCTGAAGCGGAAAGGCTTTCCTCTTCCCTCGCCGCCACCTCACCCTTCAAGGCCCGCTTACCCGGAAAGAAGAACTGCTGGGATGCGGAAAGCATAAACTGGGAATCAGACATCTCATTAAAGGTGAAACGATTGGTCCCTGCATTCTGGTAGCCGGCCATAACCATCGGGTCCGGCAGACTCATCGTCTGGGGCACCCGAAAGCTGGAGGCCGAGGCCTTGGCGCGCGCGGCCTGGATCTCCGGGCTGGCATGCAATGCCTCATCAATGAGGTCCTGCAGTTGCAGTTCCCCGGCCCAGACCGATGCCTGCGGGACACACAGAAGAAGCCCGGCGACAAACAGGGGGAAAAACCGTTTTATCCCCCCAAAGCTATATCCCATAAGGATTCCTCCCCCATTTTCATCCCAGAGACTACTGCACATCCACGCTGAACTTGGTTGACGAGGTCTTGCCGCCGCGCACGATCTTCACCACAATATTCCATGGACCGGCCATGGAATAATTCAATTTTCCCTGATAGGTATTCCCGTTCAAGGCCAGGGCTGCACTGTAATTCATGGCCGGCATTCCCGGCATGGCAGGCATGGAGTAGTCCATCTTCACCTCAGCGTCTGTTACCTCTTTACCGGCAGGATCTTTTACGGTCACGATTGCCCCGTTCTCGCCCATCACCGCCGGATTTTTGTCCATTTTCACCACGACACTCAAATCCCCAGCCTTTTTCTGGATCTCATAGTCCTTGGCCCAGACAATCCCGGCACTCATCAGAAGAATGAAGGTAAACATCACTGTTTTTTTCATTTGTTTCTCCTCGTGTTGCGTATCCCTATACGGGGTACGTTTTAGTAAACAATCCAGGGAGATGAGATGATATCACCAAAATTCCGCCCTGGCGCTTGCAATAGATACAACAAAAAAAGGTGCTAAACCCACCACCTCCTGCACAGCCGAAGGTTTAAATTTATGGCCCACTCAAGTCGGTTATCTGCTGTTGCAGCTTATCAACAGCACATCCAATCAAGAAAGACACATATAAAGGGTACTTCTTTTTAAAGATACTTGTCAAATGAATGGAAAAAGTGTGCACGATATCCAGGGCATGTAACACCTTGATCCTCCTTATTTTTCTCGACAGAAAGAGTTTATATAAACTCCACAATATCAGGGTAGGACCATTGCCAGCTCAAACTGATAAAACCAGAGCTGCCTGGACTTGGGAAAAAGGCCTGTACCAAAACCTTTCAGATGAAAAAAGGCAAATTCGAGTCTGGCGACTCACCTCCTGGATAAAACCGCATCGACCTGTGACGCATTCACCTCATTGGTGATCACCACGCTACCGATAGTGGTAGGCAGGACATAAAAGACAGAACCGCCAACAGTCTTCTTGTCGGTCAGCAGGTATCTTTTAATGCGCTCACGATCAAGATCGGTCGGGATCTCCGTGGGCAGGCCATAGGCGTTGATCAGGGCGGCAACCCGGCCGGCATCACTTCTTTTACAGAGCTCGGTCGCCACTGCCAGACGCAGGGCAGCAACCATGCCAATGGCCACGGCCAGACCATGGATAATGGAGAAATCAGAGGCTGCCTCCACGGCATGACCAATGGTATGGCCAAAATTCAATATCCGGCGAAGGTCGGACTCCCGCTCATCTGCTGCCACTACCTCAGCCTTGATCCGGCAACAGGTGAAGATCATCTCCTGGATACTTTTTTGATCGAGACAGAGGATTTTATCCAGATGACGCTCCAGAAAAACAAAAAAATCAAAGTCCCGGATCACCCCATACTTGATGACCTCAGCCAGACCGCCGAGCAGCTCCTGCAAAGGCAGGGTGGTCAAGACCGCCGTGTCGATATAGACGGCCTTGGGCTGATAAAAGGCCCCCACCAAGTTCTTCCCCTCCGGGATATCCACCCCGGTCTTACCACCCACCGAACTGTCAACCTGCGACAGCAGGGTCGTCGGCACCTGGACAAAAGGGATGCCCCGCAGATAAGAGGCCGCCAGAAACCCGGTCAGATCGCCGGTGACCCCGCCGCCGAGGGCGATCAGGCCATCCTTGCGATCAATCCCCAGTTGCGCCAGCCGGCTGGCCAGATCGGCAAAGACCTGGAGATTCTTGCTCACCTCACCGTGCGGAAAGGTCAGCAGCTCGGCCGCAATCCCGGCATCACTCAGAGAACGCATCAGGGTGCTGCCGTACAGACTGGCCACCTTATCATCGGCGATCACGGCAAAACGCTTGGCAATATTGCGCTTTGCCAGATCAACGCCAACAGTGGCCATAATGCCATCTTCAATAAAAATTGGATACGAGCGGTCGCCAAGACCAACATCAAGGGTATAGGTCATGATTACAATTAGAAATCAGAAATTAGAAAGAGACGTCAGAAATAAAAAAAGGAGATACCACCCGTGGGCAGTATCTCCTTTTACAGACTCAAAAAACCAGTCTTGACTGCAAATTACATGGCGGAGCCAGAAGCAGCCTTCTGCATTTTAACCTCAACCTTCTCGGTCAGTCCTGCATAGTACTTCTTGAGATGGTCAAGAACCTCGGTGCGTCCGAAGTGATCAACGATCTCCTCGCCAGCGGAAAGGGCCTTACGCAGTTTGGTACCGGAAAGGATTACGCGGGAAGACTTGTCATGTGGGCAGGTACGCAGAGAGGCCATACCATCACACTCTTTACAGTAGAAGGTCCAGTCGATCTTCATTGGTTTGCACTGAAGGTCTTTGCTGGTGTCGCCAGTCTTGGGAATACGATCAAAGATCTCCTGAGCCTCGAACAGGCCGTAGAAATCACCAACACCGGCATGATCACGACCGATCAGCATGTTGTTGACACCGTAGTTCTGACGGAAGGTAGCATGAAGCAGGGCCTCGCGAGGACCGGCATAACGCATATCCAGAGGATACCCAGCGTTGATGACGTTAGCCTTCACGAAGTATTTCTCGATCAGGATATCAATGGCCTGAACACGGGTGGCAGCAGCAATATCGCCAGCCTTGAGGTTACCGATAAGAGAGTGGATCAGAACGCCGTCACATACCTCAACAGCGATCTTGGCCAGATACTCATGGGAACGATGCATTGGGTTACGCAGCTGCAGGGCGGCAACGTTGGCCCAACCACGCTCGTCAAACATACGACGGGTCTGGGCTGGGGTCAGGAATACGCCTGGGTACTCTACTGGATACTCACCCTGAGACAGAACCTTTACAGGACCGGCAAGGTTGAACTCTTTCTGAGCCAGAACCATGATTACGCCTGGATGATCCTTAGGAGCGATCTCCCAGAAATTGGCACCAACAGACTCTTCGCCCTCGCCAATAAAGACCTTCTCACATTCCCATTTCTTGTCAGCATCGGTCATGTGATATTTCTCGGCAACCTTCATGGTGGCAAAGGTCTCACCATCTTTTACCAGGGCGATATGATCGCCTTCCTTAATGCCAGCGGCATCAGCAGCAGATACATCAAGGGTGATGGGCACGGGCCAGAAAGTACCATCTGCCATCTGGAAGTTCTCGCAAACGCCTTTCCAGTCAGCTTTGGTCATGAAGCCATCAAGAGGACTGAAACCACCAATTCCCATCATGATGAGATCGCCTTTGGCACGGGCAGAAATCTCAATCTGCTTCAAGCCTTTAGCTACTGCAAGCTCTGCATCACGCTCTTTACCATCGAGCAATGCACAAACCAAACCTCTTCCGCCATGTGGTGCAACCAATTTTGAGAACATAGGACTCCTCTTTTGTTAATTTTTTTCATGAATAATAACGCCAGCCCCAACCTAGGAGTGACAATTTAATGAACAGCGATTCACTAAAGCATCCCCATATATAAAGCTGTTTATGGAAAAGTCAAGAGGAAAAAAGGGAATAATGCCCCCTTTTTTCCTCCCTTATTTTATGGCTCTGTTCCCGTTAAGTGTTGAAAAATAAGCAATGGTTCTTATCTTTTTGATATATCACAAGAAGGAGGGAACC
>CAISPV010000044.1 GCA_903887485.1 uncultured Desulfobulbaceae bacterium
ACCGCCAATGAGCACCACCGAGCCCGGCACAATGCCGCCGCCCAGCACCCGGTCGAGCTCGTCGATGCCTGTAGGGATCCGCTCCTCATCGCTATCCGGGGCCAGATGCAGGGGAACCGGCTTGACGCTGAGGGTTGCTCGTCCTCCTGAACGGATCGGGGTAATCAACTCCTCCACCAAAGACTCCCACTCCCCGCATTGGGAGCAGCGTCCCAGCCATTTCAGACTTTGGTAGCCGCATTTCTGACAGATAAAGACTGTTTTTTCTTTCTTCTTTGGTATATTCATAAAGGAATAAGTAACCCGTCTTTAGCCTTCAGCGTAATAGAGGAAATAACCATGGACACATCTTCAAGTAGTATGCCTTCGTCTCCGGCCCCTGTCAAATGGATTTCTCTCTGGTCTTCCCTTGGTTTTCTCTTTCGCAGCCCAAGGCTTCTTGGCTCGAGTTTTCTGCTGGTTCTTTTGACTTTTGCGCTTACCTGGGGCGGGTATATGCTGGCCGTGGGGTATGTGGATGACCAGACAGCCGGTTTTTTTCAGCAGATACCCGAGGCTGTGGGGATCTGGGGTTGGATGAAACACCTTGGCTGGCTGGTAATGAAGTGGACTTTGTTTATTATCTCCCGTATTGTCGCTTTTTATATCGCCTTTATCCTGGCCTATACCCTCAGCGCGCCCGGTTATGTCTTTTTGAGTAGCGCCGCGGAAAAAAAACACGCAGGGAGGGCCTTTGAAGAAGATGCAGCCTTTACCCTCAAAGGGATAGTAACCGATATTCTGGAGGGATTGAAGATTGGCATCCTGGGGCTGGTGGTCACCGTTGTGGCTTTGACCGCCAACTTTATTCCGGTCTTTGGCCAGGTCATTGTTCTTTTTCTTTACACCTATTATTCGGCCATTATGTTTCTCGATTATCCGACATCACGGCGCCGCTGGAGTCTGGGCCGCAAGATTGGCTGGCTGCGCAGGCACGGCAGAGCCGCTTTTCGTCTGGGGATCATGCCCGCAGTGGTCAGTTTGATCCCTTTTGTTAATATCTTTTTCATGGCCCTGCTTTTTCCTTTGCTCACGGTATATGTAACCTTGAATTTCAGTGCCCTGGAACAGGCAGAACAAGAGGGGGCAGCCGAATAATTCCATTTCTAAATCAAGATGAGCACGCGAAGGCAAGCGAGCAGCGACGAGGCAGTACAAAGAGTACGGTGAGGAGCGGCGCAGCACAGCCGACAAAGTGAACGCTTGATTTAGAAATGGAATAAGGTTCCCTTAAACCAGTTCGGCCATTACCTGATTGGCAAAGATCCTGCCTCTGGCTGTGAGTCGCAGGTGGGTTGCAGTCATCTGCAGCAACCCCTGGTCAATAAGACGGATAAGGATTTTACCATAGCAGTCATTCAGCTCCATTCCATAGCGCTTCTGTAAACTTTCCTTTGACACCCCTTGGTTCATCCGTAACCCCATGATCACAGTCTCCCGAAAGGATGCCGCAGGCTCCAGGCACTCTTCTTCCTGCACCACCGACTTCCCGGTTTCAATTTGTTCACAGAAGAGCAGTGGATCGCGGGTCTTCTGCCGGCGTCTCCCATCCCAACAAGCAACGGCACCGGCACCTAAAGCCATGTAGGGGCCGTTCTGCCAGTAGTTGATATTGTGGCGGCATTCCTGTCCAGATCTTGCGTAATTGGAGATTTCATACTGCGCAAGCCCGGCCTGCCGGCAAAGCGTGGCGGTGATCTGATCCATGGCCGCAATCTCTTCCTCGTCCGGCAGAGCAAGCAGCCCCTGTTCCAACTGCTGATAATAGGGGGTGCCTGGTTCTGCCGTCAGTTCATAAAGTGAGAGATGGTCGGGCTTCAGGGACAGGGCCTGTTCCAGGCTCTGTTGCCAGGATTTGTGATCCTGGCCAGGGATTCCATACATCAAATCGAGGCTGATATTGTCAAAGCCGGCTGACCGTGCCAGGCGCACGGCGGTTATGGCGTCATCGGCTGAATGGGGACGGCCAAGGTGTTGTAATTCCGAATCTTGCAAGGATTGTACGCCAATGGACAGCCGGTTGATGCCGCTGCGGCGCAGCAGGGTCAGTTTGGCCAGATCAATGGTCTTGGGATTGGCCTCAATCGAGATCTCCGCCTGGCTTGCAAAACCAAACATCCCTTTGCAGGCAGTCACAATTGCGGCCAGTTCTTGACCTGTAAGGATAGTAGGGGTCCCGCCACCCAGAAACAGGGTGGAGAGGGGTTGGACAGATACGGTATGGCTGAGTTCTTCGGCCTCACGGAGCAAGGCGGCCACGTAACGCTGATGCAGACTGTCCATGCCCGGCCAGGAGACAAAGGAGCAGTAGGGACACTTGGAGACGCAAAAGGGGATGTGGATATAAAGGGAAGACGGCTCTGTCAATGCAGCTTCTCCATCATTTCCCGGCATTCCTGTTGGAGATCGGTCATCAATCCATTGTCGGCAAAGGAGTAGCTGCCGTCGCCAATGATCAGGTGGTCAAGGAGCTGGATCTGCATCAGCGAGCAGAGCAGGCACAGGGTGCGGGTCAGATGGCGGTCCTGGGGCGAGGGATCGAGGCTACCGGATGGATGGTTATGGGCGACGATCAGGGCAGCGGCATGATGTTCCAGGGCGCGGCTCATCAGTTCCCGGGGATAGACGGTGTTGATGTTGATCGTGCCCTCGGCCACCACCTCGGAGTCGATAATGGCATGCGATGAGTCAAGAAAGATAACGGTGAAGACCTCTTTTTTCAGGCCGCGCAGTGAGTGGAGCAGATAGTCCCTGACCTCGGCCGAGGAATGGAGATAGCGCTTACCCTGAAGTCGCTCTTTCAGATAACGGCGGGCAACCTCCTGGACAAAGTGAATGGCAAAGCTGTTTTTAGGACCGATTCCCTGGATCTTCTGGAGGGCGGGGATGGAGGCCTCAAAGACGGCGGCAAAGGAGCCGCATTCGGCCAGGGCGGCCCGAGCGGCCTCTTTACAATCGGTGCGCGGGGTGCCGAAGGTGAGCAACAGCTCCAGGACTTCGGCGTCGGTGAAGCCATCCAGGCCGCGGGCCAGAAAACGATCGCGCAGCCGCTGGCGGTGTCCCTCTCCCTTTTTCTGCCACTCTTCTTTATCCACCGGATGACTTATCCCGCCAGTTCCTGGGTAAACAGCTTGTTGGCCAGAGCGGGATTGGCCTGCCCCTTGGTCTTCTGCATGAGCTGGCCGACAAAGTAACTCATCAGTTTGGTCTTGCCTCCCTTAAAGTCCGCGACCTGGCCGGGGTTGTCGGCAATGATCTGACGAACAATGGTCAGGAGCTCGCCTTCATTGGAGACCTGGCCAAGATTCTGTTCCTGGACCACGGTCTCCGGCCCCTTGCCGCTGGCCATCATCTCCAGGAAAACGGTCTTGGCGATCTTGCCGCTGATCGTCCCCGACTCCACCATGTTCACCAGAGAGCCCAACTGTTCGGCGGTGACCTTGCAGGTGGAGAGTTCTTCGCCCTTGAGCTCGCGCATCAGTTCGGTCATGATCCAGTTGGAGACCTTCTTGGCCTGATTGCAGGTCTTGACCGCTGTCTCAAAATAGTCGGCCAGCTCGCGGGAGCCGGTCAGGAGCGAGGCATCATGTTCGGGCAGTTCGTACTCTTGGATGAATCGGAGCTTGCGTTCATCCGGCAGTTCGGGCAGGGTGGCGCGAATCGCCTCAATCCAGGCATCATCAATCACAATCGGCACCAGATCGGGGCAGGGAAAATAGCGGTAATCGTGGGCCTCTTCCTTACCGCGCATGGACTCGGTGCAGTTGCGGTCGGGATCCCAGAGCAGGGTCTCCTGGATGATGGTGCCGCCGTCCATGAGGATGTCCCGCTGCCGCCGCACCTCGTATTCCAGGGCGCTTTGCACATTGCGAAACGAGTTCATGTTCTTGAGTTCAGTGCGGGTACCAAGCTTTTCCTGGCCTACAGGGCGCAGGGAGATATTGGCGTCGCAACGGAAGCTCCCTTCCTGCATGTTGCCGTCGCAGATATCGAGATAGCGGAGGATGGCGTGGATCTTGCGCAGATAGGCGGCGGCCTCTTCCGGGGAACGCAGATCCGGCTCGGAGACGATTTCGAGGAGCGGGGTGCCGGTGCGGTTGAGATCGACATAGGAGACGGGTTCGCGGTCGTCATGGATCAGCTTGCCGGCATCTTCTTCCATGTGCATGCGGGTGATGCCGATTTCCCGTTTTTTACCGCCTACCTCGATTTCCACTTGGCCATGTTCCACAATGGGCAGATCAAATTGCGAGGTCTGATAGCCCTTGGGCAGATCGGGGTAAAAATAGTTTTTGCGGGCAAATTGACTGAACCGCTTGATGGTTGAACCGGTGGACAGGCCCATCTTGATGGCAAACTCCACCACTTTTTTATTGAGGACCGGCAAGGTTCCGGGCAGACCGAGACACACCGGACAGGTCTGGGTGTTAGACGGCTCCCCGAATTTAGTGGAGCAGCCGCAGAAAATCTTGGATTCGGTCTTGAGTTGGGCGTGGATTTCCAGCCCGATTACGGTTTCAAATTCCATCATTATCCCATCGTATGTACTCTGTTCTTATCATTCTTCTCTGCTTTCAGCCATCTGGCCCTTGGCGTGGACCCATTTGCGGATTTTGACCAGTTCATCCTTCCAGTCATTACTGACTCGAATCTCTAGAAACATGCGGAAGAGGGCCTGTACCAGACGAATCAGCTCTTCAAAGAGGAAGATGCGCTCGAGGATCATCCCCTCTTTTTCTTCCGGGCTGTCCCCGCCTTCCTGCGCCGGTCCGGTTTTCGGCAGTTTGACATTGCGAAACTCCATGATCGCGGCGGCCATGGTGAAATTCCACTCATAATCATTCTGGGCCAGTTGAATCCGTGCCTGTTCCAGCTTTTTCCCCATGACCAGTCCGGTGCGCGCCTCTTTGAGTTCGCTTTGCAGGCCGCTGCAGATGCATTTTTCGCTGGACTCACCTTCGCCGTATTCAAGAAGCATATGTTTTTCAAAGACAACGGTGATGTCACCCTGACCGGGCAGCTCGACACTGCCGCCGCGTTCTTCACTCTTCCACCACAACCAGGTAAGAAACTCCTGGCCGATAAATCGTTTTTCAGCAATAAGATCAACTAAATCCATAATATAGTCACAAGATAAGCACCAACGTCGATGATGGTCGACGAGGCTAATAAGGGTTCTTTGTAACGGCTCTTAATTGGTTTTTTGTATATTATCTGCCAGACGCCACTCAAAGAAACAACCGGAAAAGATTGGCTGTTTCTTTGAAGCGGCATAAGGTGCCGTAATAAAATAAGCAAAAAAGCACTGCTTATTTCATAACGGCACCTAAACAAAGATGTCAGGGGTGATAGCCGCCAGGCGCTGCGTGTCATCGTCATCTAAAAGGCGTTCTGCCATATAATAAGGGATCTGCTGGACAATCAGCAGGCCGAAGGTCTCTTTGAACAGGTCTTCAAGCAGGGCGTGCGCCTTTTTGTTGGTGCTGAAGAAGATCAGGGTTGATTCCGACAGGTTCCAGCACAGGTCATAGACTGCCGGGATTGGCGCTGCCTTCTTCATCAGTTCGTTCTGGATCCGTTCCCTGATCTCGATCTTCATGGAGCGGCCAATCTTGGGGATCTGTTTTTCTTTTTTGATCCGCTCCTCTTCCTTCTGCGCAAATTTTTTGAGGATGGCCGGGGCCACCTTGCGTTCATCAATGCGCAGAGAAAGGGTGACATAATCGCCGCTGGCATAGGAGGCGAATTGAAAATCGGCATCAAACATATTCTGGACCGAGACCCAACCGACGGAAAATTCATCATAGGTCTCATCAATATCCTTGAAAGAAAAGGCCGTGATCCGCTCTGCGGCAAAATCCCAGAAATTTTCCGGAATATCTCCTTCGACGCTGAAGCGGACAAAACTTGCCGAACCATTGAGAAAACCCATATTTTTAATCCTGCTGCCAGGCCCGGCTAAGCGCCTGAAAAATGATAGTTGTTATGATCGTTGATGTTTCGAGGCTAACGGCATCAATATACATCATTCATTTCTCATGGTCACATCAAAAATTGTAGGACCGACCTTTGTGTTTCTTTTAACGTTCCTTATTTTCAATGGAAACAGGTTCTGAGTTGGGTTGTGTTCTAGTCATATGGAAATCCCTTGACTCACGGGGACATAGATGATAAATGTTTCCAAGTAAGTGTTTTTCTGTTGACAGGCAAAGAATGACCTTGTATAAGGCGTACCTTTACGGGTCGTTAACTCAGTTGGTAGAGTATCTGACTTTTAATCAGAGAGTCGCGCGTTCAAGTCGCGCACGACCCACCATAGTTCATACTGGTCCCCATCGTCTAGTCAGGTCCAGGACATCGGCCTTTCACGCCGACAACACCGGTTCAAATCCGGTTGGGGACGCCACATAACACTAAAAAGGGGCATTCAGATTTATTCTGGATGCCCCTTTTTTTGTCTTCATTTTTCCTGCTGATCCGTATTCCATTTCAGTGATGTCCGGTTAGGTTTTTGCATTTAACTTCCACCCTCCCTGACGGTAAGGGGCTATTGTCCCAGCATTATTCGGGGAACATGGCCAGACGGAAGGAGCTGAAATCCCCTCCCCCCGTGCTGTTCGGGGGGAGGGTGAGGGTGGGGGGCTCTCTTGCAAAAACTCCCACCCCACCCTTCCTCCCTCCAGGTGGAAGGGACTTTTAGAACAGTAATATTCTAACGGGACAACACTGATTCCATTTATCAGTTGGGCGAGAAATATCCGGGGTGAAATTCACCGGGGTTTTTTGTGTTTTTGCATAAAATTGTTGCTTTCTTCGATAGCATTGGCAAGAGTGAATGTTTCTGATCCCTCTTCGTCCCTTTGCCGGAGAACACAATGAGCACGTTTGACCGCATTTGCCAACTGCGTATCATCCTCTATTCCCGCCGTTATCCGATCACCATGCGCGAACTGGAGGGGCGGATGGAATGTTCCCCTCCTACGGTCAAGCGGGTGATCGCTAAACTGCGCCATGAGATGGGGGCGCCCATTCGTTATGATAAGGCGCAAAACGGCTATATCCTGGACCGGACGGGCGGTGATCAATACGAGCTGCCCGGCCTCTGGTTCAGCCTTTCCGAGCTCCAGGCCCTGCTCACCGTTCATGAATTGCTCAGCCGCATGCAGCCTGGTCTGCTCCGGCAGGAGTTTGCTTTATTCCGGCAGCGGATTGAATCGATCCTGCAAACCAACCATGTGGCCACGGGTGAAGTTTTCCGTCGGTTTCGTTTTCACAGTGTCGGCGCGCGTTCGTGTCTGCCGGAAAATTTTCATACCGCCGCCTCATCCACCCTGCAACGCCGTAAACTGGATCTGCACTACCATAATCGGGCCAATGATTGCATCTCCAGCCGAATTGTCTCCCCTCAGCGTCTGATCTATTACCGCGAAAACTGGTATCTCGACACCTGGTGCCACCAGGCCGATGCGTTGCGCACCCTTGCCCTTGACCGTATCCGTGATCTTGTCATGCTCCCTGAGGAGGCAATGGAAATCCCGGATGAACAGCTTGACCGTTTTTATAGCGGTTCCTTCGGGATCTTTTCCGGCCCGGCAACACATATCGCCATCCTGCGTTTTACCCCGCAACGCGCCCGCTGGGTGGCCGAAGAACAATGGCACCCGGATCAGCAGGGAAGCTGGCTGGCTGATGGTTCCTATCAACTCAGTCTGCCTTATGGTGATTCTCGTGAACTGGTACTTGATATTCTGCGCTATGGCCCGGATGTCGAGGTGATGGCACCGGATGAACTGCGCCGCGAGGTTAAGGGAAGGTTAATTGCCGCCCTGAAGCAGTATGAAAAATAAAAAGGAAATAAAAAATCTTCCTGGATCATATTTTGATCCACCTTCCGTGTATGATAACAAAAGGAGTCAAGGAAGCGGCATTGTTATTGCGCTTCCGGCCGGCAGTTACGCATAGAGTTGATCTGCGATCCATTGAAAACGGCTATTATCTACCACAAAAAGAATTTACGCAGTTGACGATTGCTGGTTCTTTCATGTTGATTAATTGCCCTTGTCGGGCAGAGGGTTTGCGGGGAATGAGAGGATGGATAACACGGGGATGCTGGAGATGAAAATTAATTCTGTCCCGGTTTTTGGTTGGTCTGGAAAGAATGCAAGGGGGGCCTGATGGAGGGAAGAACGGTGAGGTATCTTGCTCATAGTGGAAATAAGGTTGGCTACAGCCATCCGGCGAAAGAGCACCTCACCAGTGTGGGGCGACTTGCGGAGGCGTTTGCCGGAAGTGCAGGGTGGAAGGAGGAAGCCGCTCTATCCGGTTTGCTCCATGACCTCGGCAAGTATGCTGACCTTTTTCAGGCGCGGCTGCGCGGCGAGGTAAAAGGTTTGGATCACTGGTCGCCTGGGGCTTGGGTGGCTTTGGCCGAGTACCAAGCTGTGGCAGCGGCCATGGTGATCCAAGGCCATCATATCGGATTGCAACAGGGTGGAAAAGATGCCCTTAGCAACTTGAATCCTGCTGTTCTAGTCCAGCGTCACCCTCTCAATCTGAGGTTGAGCGATCCCAACCTTACAGGTCTTAAAGTTCGCGCTACTACTGATGGACTATGTTTTACGAAACCGGGACAATGTATTATCAATACGCGAGAGCTTTTTAGCAAACGTATTGCCGACATGCTGGATGTCAGAATGCTTTTTTCCTGCCTCGTTGATGCGGATTTCCTGGATACAGAGGCCCATTTCAACGGCGATAAACATGGAAAATGCTGTCGAAAGGATGGGCCAAAGCTGAACGCCGAGATGGCATTAAGCGTCCTCACGGATTTCATGGCGGCGACAGTTCGCGCCAATACCCAAGCTGACCAGAATGTCTTGGAGGCTAGAAATGCCCTTTGGGATATGATGATAATAGCAGCGGTGCAAGCCCCTGGGCTTTTCACCTTGACCGCACCAACCGGTAGCGGCAAGACCCTGGCCATGCTCAAATTCGCTCTGGAGCACGCGGTTCGTCATGGGTTGAAACGAATTATCCTTGTCGTGCCGTTTCTATCTATCATTGAGCAGACAGCAGCCATTTATAGGGCCGTGTTTCATGCGTTCCCTTCTAACTATGTGCTTGAGCATCACAGCCTAGCCGGACTGGGCAGTGAGTCAGACAAGACCGATGCGGAAGCAGTTGCCGAACAAGCCCGGCGACTGTTGGCGGAAAATTGGGATGCGCCGATCATTGTTACCACCAATGTGCAGTTGCTTGAATCGCTCTTTTCCAATCGGCCTTCTGCGTGCCGCAAGCTGCATAACCTGATGGATTCGGTTATCATGTTCGACGAAGCACAGACCTTGCCCCAGTCGTTGGCTATTCCCACACTGGCGGCATTATCACACCTCTCCTCGACCTACCGGACCACCGTTCTTTTTGCCACGGCCACCCAACCGGCCTTTGATGCCCTGGATGGGGCCGTGAGTGCATTCGTACCTACGGGGTGGCGCCCGGTTGAGGCTGCGCCGGAACATGCCCGTCTCTACAGGTCCTTGCGTCGTTACGATATCGATTGGCCACGGTTAGACGAAAGAAAGGGATGGACGATGTTGGCGAATGAAATACGAAATGAGGAGCAGGTGCTTTGCGTGGTGAACTTAAAGAATCATGCCAATGCCCTCCTGGCAGAGTTGTGCAACGATGAGGATATCTTTCATCTTTCCACCAACCTATGCGCTTTGCATCGCCGGGCAGTACTAGATGAAGTCCGTTCCCGGTTGCGGGACAGGCTGCCATGCCGTTTGGTCTCCACCCAATGCGTGGAGGCCGGGGTTGATGTGGATTTCCCCGTGGTCTATCGTGCCTTAGCCCCGCTCGATGCTATAGCTCAGGCAGCTGGACGCTGTAACCGGGAAGGGCGACTGACGGATGCCAGCGGCAACCGGCGGTTGGGTCAGGTTCGGGTGTTTGAGCCGGATGTGTCTGGTGACTTCAGGAAACACTATCCGACTCATGCCTACTTTCAGGCGGTGGAGGTGACCCGGACCATGCTCGTTGAATCAGACGGGGTAGGACTTGACCTGAACGATCCGGCGGTGTTCCGCGACTATTACCACCGGCTTTACGATGTGAGCAAACCGGAAACCCAAAACAAAGAACTTGCGGCGGCGTTGGAAGCTGTCGATTTTGCGGGCGTGGCCAAGAAATATCGGCTGATTGACAAGGCTGCCATTCAGGTGTTGGTGCCCTATACCCCGTATCGTGATCGGTTTGATGAGTTGCGACAGCAGCAGGATGAGGAAGGGATCAGCGGCAAATGGATACGAGGGGCACAGGGATTGGCGGTCAGCATCTTCCTGCCTCGCCCGGAACATCAGGCCTGGGAGGTATTGATTCCGGTAAAGTTGCGCTATGGCAAAGGAGTGTCGGACGAATGGTTCATCCTCGAAGACCGTTCGGGCGAACGGTACGACGATGTTTTCGGGCTGCGGTTGCCGCAGTCCCAGCAAATTTTCATCGCATGATAGGAGGAAAAAGGTGAGCAAACGAACCCATACCCTGGAAGTCTGGGGAGACCTGGCCTGTTTTACCCGGCCGGAAATGAAGGTGGAGCGGTTCAGTTATCCGGTTATCACGCCATCCGCTGCGCGGGGTATCTTTGATGCCATTTACTGGGAAGGCATTCGCGACGAACACGGTATGCGGCCTTATTTCCACTGGCAGGTGGAACGGATCGAGGTGCTGGAGATGCCACGCTACATTGCCCTACGCCGGAATGAGGTGAAGGATAAGGTCCCAGCCGACCGTACCATCAAGACCTGGATGGATGGCCGGTCAGAGCCGGAACCCATTTGGGCGGATAGTGGCAAGGACGTTCTGGGCACTGATCAGAAGGGGCGCACCCAGCGACAGACCATGGCCTTGAAGAATGTCCGCTATCGCCTAACGGCCAGAATTATTCCCAAGGAAAAATTTGCTGGGCCGGGACAGTGTAATAAATTCAACAGCATGTTCGAGCGCCGGGCCAAGCACGGTAAGTGCTTTCAGCAGCCCTATTTTGGATGCAGTGAGTTTCCTGCCTTCTTCGAGTATATCCAACCGGAAGAGAAACGAAGGTCACCGGCCCCTTTTGATCAGCATATCGGCTGGATGCTCTATGATGTCTTTGATCTGCGACGAGAGGTGGTTAAGGACGGAAAACCTTTCATTACACTTTTTGAAGCCATAGTAGTCAATGGTGTTCTGGAAGTTCCTGGCTTTGAAAGTGAGAAGGTACGAAAGCCGGAAAAGGGAGGTGTCTGATGCTGAATCAGCTTGTTGAATATGCCAAAAAAAATATTTCTGGCTCCGAGCCTGGGTTTACAACTCGTACAGTTCGGTGGCTTGCGGAGATTTCTGCGGTTGGTCAGTTTGTGAATATTGTCCCCTTGGGAGAAGATAAGAAGGGCGAGCAGACGTCAAAATGTCCAGCAATGGACAACATGAATGCCGGGGGAAGGGCGCATTTCCTTGTCGAAACGCTTCAAACCGTGGCTTTGCTCTGTAAACCAAATGAAGAGGAAAGCAAGATCGCCTGCTCGCGGGGAAAACACTCCTTTTTTGCAGAAATGGTTCAGCAGGCAGCCACTGAAACGCAATTGTTGCAACCATTAGCCAATTTTTTAGCCGATGGGGAGCAACTTGATATTCTTCGTGACCGACTTGCCAAGGAGAAAGCTAAGCCGACCGACTGGCTTCGCTGGCGAATTGCTGGAGTTGACCCAATGCAACATCCGCCGGTGCTAGATTGGTGGCGGATATGGCGTGATTCTGATTTTAGGGGGAAGAGCAAGGCAGAGAATAAACCTAAGCGGGGGAAAAAAGTTGCGGAGCTGGCAGAGGGTGTCGTTTCTGGCGAAATGGTCTGTTTTTTGAGCGGTGAAAATTTGGTGCCATTATCTACGCAGCCTAAAATTACAGGTCTTTCCGGAGTTGGTGGTTTAGGGATGGGCGATGTCATGGCTGGCTTCGACAAGGCGGCTTTTTGCTCCTTTGGTTTGGAGCAGGCAAGTAATGCCGCCATGGGCGAAAAGTCAGCACGGGAATATGTAGATGCTCTTAACCACCTGATAAAAAATCATTCCCGAAAATTGGCTAATGCCTTGGTTGTTCATTGGTACAAGGATAGCTTGGTGGACAAGGAAGACGATGATTTGTTGCCTTTTTTGTTTGAACCTCCAGGCCTCGCCGAGGCCAGTGCTCGTCAGCGAGCTAAACTCCTTTTGTCATCAATTTCTTCTGGCAAGCGCTCCGATTTAGCCAACAACCGGTATTACGCCATGACGGTCTCTGGCGCATCGGGTCGAGTTATGGTCCGCGACTGGATGGAGGGGAGTTTTGAGGAATTGGCTACAAGAATTGAGGGGTGGTTCGCTGATTTGGAAATTGTTGCCAGAGGTGGTGACAGGCCCGCACCTAATCCAAAATTTATGGCAGTATGCGGCGCTTTGGTAAGAGATTTGAAAGATTTTCCCGCGCCAACGGCCACCACCTTGTGGCGTGTCGCCCTGTCCGGTCTGCCGATTCCGCTACCATTGATCGCTCAAGCCCTGAGTCGTTTTCGCACCGATCTTATAGATGACAAACCATTCAACCATGCCCGCATGGGTTTGATTAAAGCATACTTCATTCGCAAAGGAGGAAATCACAACATGACAGCTTATCTGAACAAAGAACATCCTGAACCCGCTTATCAGTGCGGACGGCTTTTGGCAATGCTGGCAAGCTTGCAACGGGCTGCGCTGGGAGATGTCGGCGCAGGCGTGGTGCAACGCTATTATGTGGCCGCCAGTCAGACGCCCGGCCTTATCCTTGGGCGGCTTATCGCCAACGCCAAGAACCATTTGAATAAATTGGAAGGTGGCCTTGCCTTCTGGTACGAGGGACAGATCGCCGCTATCATGAGCCAGATTGAAGATCGTATCCCGGCGACCCTTAACTTGGAAAAACAGAGTCTATTTGCCCTTGGCTACTATCAGCAGATCGCTGCTAACCGGGCGGGTAAAAATAATGACACCAATGAAACCAGCAAAGGAGATAACTAATGAGCATCCAGAACCGTTACGAATTCCTCTACCTCTTTGATTGTGAAAACGGCAACCCGAATGGTGACCCGGATGCTGGCAATAGCCCGCGCATCGACCCGGAAGACATGCACGGTCTGGTCTCTGATGTGGCGATGAAGAGGCGGGTTCGGAATTACATTCAGACCTGTTTTGATAATCAAGCTCCCAATGCAATTTTTATCGAACACGCCACAAACTTGAACAAGCCGATAGCCAAGGCACATGAAGAGACAGGTGGAAAGCCTGAAGGCGGTGGTAACCGTAACCAGGTTGGCAGCGCACGGGACTGGATGTGCAAGACATTTTTTGATGTCCGCACCTTTGGGGCGGTTATGAGTACCGGCGCTAATGCTGGACAAGTCAGGGGGCCGGTGCAGCTCTCCTTTGCCCGCTCGGTTGATCCAATCCTGCCGCTTGATGTCTCTATCACCCGTATGGCGGTGGCGGAAAAGGTAAGTGGTGCCAAGACTGCGGCTGATTATGAAAAGTGGGAAAACGAGCAAGAAGAGGACAAGCTCCGGACAATGGGCCGCAAGGCACTCATTCCTTATGGTCTTTATGTGGCTAAAGGCTTTATCAGTGCCAATCTTGCCAAGGGGACCGGCTTTTCCGACAGCGATCTAAAGAACGTATGGGAGGCTCTTCTCAATATGTACGACCATGATCGATCCGCCAGCAAGGGGATGATGTCCTGCCGTGGCCTCTATGTCTTTAAGCATGTGGGAACCGATAGCGACCTGAATCAGCGGATCAAACAGGCCATGCTGGGATGCGCCCCGGCGCATAAGCTGCTGGACAAGGGAGCCATTGTGGAAATAACAAGAAAATCGGAGAGCTCACCTCGCAGCTTTTCGGATTACGAGGTTGTCGTGCATCGGGATCGTCTGCCGTCAGGAGTAGAACTGTTGACACCGTGATGGGAATATATACGGAAGAAGAATTGCTGCCGCTTTCGCTTATTCAGCATTTCCTTTTTTGTGAACGTCGGGCGGCTCTGGTGCAGATCGAAGGACTTTGGGAAGACAATCTCTTCACCGTCGAAGGCACACATCTTCATCAGAAGGTGGATGATGATTTGCCCGTCGAGTCGCGCGGTGATGTCCGAATCACACGAGGGCTTATGTTGCGTTCCTTTAATTTGGGCCTCTCCGGAAAGGCGGATGTGGTGGAATTTCAACTGGTGAGTGAGGGCGGCACATTGTCCTCTCTTATTCCGAGAGGCCTGGCAATGGCCATTCCTCTCCCTAGTGTGTCGGGCTTCTGGCGGCCGTATCCGGTGGACTACAAGCGCGGCAGGATGCGGCATGAGGAAGGTTTCGAGGCTCAGCTTTGTGCCCAGGCCATCTGTCTTGAGGAGATGCTTGGTTGCGTTGTGCCGGAGGGAGCGATCTATTATGGCAAGCCTCATCGGCGACTGGCGGTAGTCTTTGATGAAGTTTTACGGGCAAAAACGAGCGATGCGGCCCGGCGGCTGCATGAGTTGGTCAATAGTGACCGTACTCCCCAAGCAAGGTATGAAAAAAAATGCGAGAGCTGTTCCATGCTATCTGTTTGCATGCCAAAGGTAACCGGGTCGCGACGGAGTGTGAAGGGGTATATGGCAACAGCTTTGGCTAATGTGACATGAAGAGAGTCCACCGCTTTTGTTGGAACCTTGATGAAGACAAGAAAGCAGAGAGGGTGAGGAATTGATATGGAAACAAAGCTTGTTGTTTTCAAAGATAAAAAAATCAGACGAATGCTTCATAACAACGAATGGTGGTTTGTTGTTGAGGATATTGTAGTGACTCTGATCGACTCAAAAGATCCTAAACAATATATCCAACGAATGAAGCAGCGTGACCCGGAGTTGGGGAAAGGGTGGGTACAGATTGTACATACCCTTTCCATTGAGACTGCTGGTGGCGTGCAACGAATGCTTTGCGCCAATACCGAGGGCATCTTCCGTATCATCCAATCTATCCCCTCGCCTAAGGCCGAGCCGTTTAAGCGTTGGTTGGCCAAGGTCGGTTATGAGCGGGTGCAGGAGATTGAAGACCCGGAACTGGCCACCAAACGGACCAAGGCGTTGTACCGGGCCAAGGGCTATTCCGATGCCTGGATCGAGAAGCGGATGCGCGGCAGTGCCGTCCGGGCCGAGTTGACTGATGAATGGAAAAAACGGGGTGTCAACGGAAAACCAGAGTATGCCATTTTGACTTCTGAAATCTCCAAGGCCGCATTTGGCCTGACCCCTGCGGAATACAAGAATTTGAAGGGGCTGGAGCGGGAGAACCTGCGCGACCACATGACCGACTTGGAGCTGATCTTTTCCATGCTCGGTGAGGCAGCTACTACCGAGATCACCCGTAAGCACGAAGCGCAGGGCTTTGGTGAGAACAAGATCGCAGCCCGCAAGGGTGGGCGCATTGCCGGAGAGGCGCGGGAGAAGTTGGAGAAAGAAACGGGCGAGAAGGTGGTAACGCCGGAGAACTACCTGGACGAGCCGGAAGGTCAAAAGCGTTTGACGGTGAAAAAGTCCCCAAGCTCTCAAAAATGATAATGCGAGAATAATCATGCGGCATCTGCTCAACACCCTCTATGTGACCACTCAAGGCGCTTATCTGGCGCGGGATGGCGAAACCGTGGCCGTCCGGGTGGAGCATGAAACGCGGCTCCGGGTGCCGCTCCATACCTTGGGTTCCATTGTCTGTTTCGGCCAGGTCTCCTGCTCTCCGCCGCTGATGCAGCTTTGCGCCGAGCGTGGGGTGAGGATCTCCTTTCTGAGCGAGAATGGCAGGTTCTGGGCCAGGGTCGAGGGGCCGGTCTCGGGCAATGTGCTCCTGCGGCGGCAGCAATACCGGTGGGCTGATGATTCCGAGAAATCCGCAGAAATTGCCCGTGCCGTGGTCACCGCCAAGGTCGCCAATCAGCGGACCGTACTCCTGCGCGGTTTGCGGGATTATCCAGAGATGGCCGGTGGTCAGCAGATGAAGAGTGCGAAGGACTATCTGGAGCGGCAACTTGCCATGTTCCGGGAGCCAATTCTTCTTGATAGTGTGCGGGGCATTGAAGGGGATGCGGCCCGCCATTATTTTGCTGTTTTTGATCATCTTATCGTGGCCCAGAAGGAGAGTTTCTTTTTTCATGAGCGAAGTCGGAGGCCGCCGCTTGATAATATGAACGCGCTGCTCTCCTTTCTCTATACCTTGCTGGTGCATGATGTCCGTTCCGCCTTGGAGACGGTGGGGTTGGATCCGGCGGTCGGTTTTTTGCACCGTGACCGGCCGGGAAGGCCAAGTCTGGCATTAGACCTTATGGAGGAACTTCGACCCGTGCTTGCGGATCGGCTTGCTCTTTCACTGGTCAACCGGCAGCAAGTCAAGGGGAATGGGTTCAAGACCACGGAAACTGGCGCGGTAGTCATGGATGACAAGACTCGCAAGGAGGTATTGGTGGCATATCAGAAGAGGAAACAGGAAGAATTGCAGCATCCGTTCATTGATGAAAAGGTTGCACTTGGCCTCTTGCCTTATATTCAGGCCTTGTTGTTGAGTCGATATTTGCGAGGGGATTTGGACGGGTATCCGCCCTATTTCTGGAAGTAGGAGGTTGGAATGCTGGTACTGGTGACGTATGACGTTAACACGGAAACACCGGCAGGTCGTAAGCGGTTGCGGCGTGTGGCCAGGGCTTGTGAGAATTGTGGTCAACGGGTACAGTTCTCGGTTTTTGAGTGTCTGCTGGACCCTGCGCAATGGTCTGTCCTGCGGGCGCGGTTGATTGATGAAATTGATGAGGCTCAAGACAGTCTGCGTTTTTATTTTCTTGGCAGCAATTGGAAACGGCGGCTGGAGCATGTGGGGGCAAAACCTGCCTATGATCCTGAAGGCCCATTGATCATTTAAAAAGGAGGTGCGCGAACCCTAAGCGGACATGGTTTTTCTGAGTTATTCGCGGGTGGTATAATATATTGGTTTTGCAGTATAAAGAAATTATAGCTTCAAAGAAAGTGTTGGTTAATAGAGAATTGATCGCCTCTTCGCGCTGAACTGGTAGTATTGTATTGTTATAATGAAGTTTTTTTGATGTACAGTCGCCCCCCGCGCGGGGGCGTGGATTGAAACTCTTGTTCGGATTGATAGATATATCTTTCTGCCATGTCGCCCCCCGCGCGGGGGCGTGGATTGAAACAGCGGCAAGAGAGGTTGATGAATCACCAGCACTTGGTCGCCCCCCGCGCGGGG
>CAISPV010000045.1 GCA_903887485.1 uncultured Desulfobulbaceae bacterium
ACTTGTCAGTTCCCGCCAGCATAGATGAGCCGAATAGATCCACAAGCACAGCATACAGTATTTTTGGGGGTATATTTGGGGGTATCTGTGCGAAATATAATAGATAAACATGTCGAGTTACAGTATGTTACAGCAGTTATTCGATTGAGACAAATGCTCCATAAAAAACAGGCACTTACAATTATATATTGTAGGTGCCTGTTTTGTTTCCGTGAAACGGTTGCACTTTAGTCAACGCCGAAATTTCATTTCCGGATTATCTTGGACAGCAATGTTATTAGTTCATATCTTGCCGCTCGCCCTTGCCCAACTCTCTTCAATATCCCCAATTCCAACAACCGGTCCAACTCGCGAAAGGCCGTAGCCCTACTGGTGTGCGTCATTGATGCATACTTCTGGGTGGTCATGCCACCGGCAAAACCCTCGATACCGGCATCCAGTAACCGATTGATCACTTTATTCTGCCGCTCGGACAATTGATCCTGGGCATGGTGCTGCCAGAAATCTGACTTGGAGAACACGCCATTCATTATGTCTTCCGACTTCTCAATCGCCCTGGCAAAGCAGCCCATGAACCAGACCAGCCAATCGGTTATAGATCCTGAACCCTTCTGGGTCTTCTCCAGAATATCGTAGTATTCTTCTCGCTCGGCCATGATCTGGGTGGAAAGGCTGTAATACCGTACCCGCTGCTTGTCATCCTGGGCCAGGGCCATATCGGTCAGGGCGCGGGCGATCCGGCCATTGCCATCGTCAAAGGGATGGGCCGTCACAAACCACAAATGTACTAAGGCCGCTCGGATGATCCCTTCAACACTACCCAGGCTCTCATCGAACCAAACAAAGAAACGTTTCATTTCACCATCAAGCTTTTCAGCTGGTGGTGCCTCAAAATGGATCTTCTCCCTGCCAATGGGCCCTGATACAACCCGCATTGGTTCTTCACTGTCCCGCCAACCGCCAACCTTGATTTTGTGCATCCCGGAATACCCGGAAGGAAAGAGTGCCGCCTGCCAACCCCATAAACGATCCTGAGTAAGTGGCCGATCAAAGTTCTGGGTAGCGTCCAGCAGCACAGAAACAAGATCATCAATCCTTCTGTCCACCGGCAGACCGGCTGACGGTAGCCCCAGGCGACGGGTAACAGACGAACGCACCGAACGCACGTCCAACTGCTCCCCTTCGATGGCAGAGGTCTTGATTGCTTCTTCCACCAGGATCTCGGCTTGTGCCTGATGATCAAGCGTCATGCCCAGACCACCGACCTTGCTGAGCAGTTTGCCTTGCAGTAGTCGGCATTCACTTAATGGTGCCAGGAGCCCGTCAGCATCCCAGGTCAGGTCAGGCCAGCTATTTAATTGCCAGATGTAGGTTTGCATGGATTCGTCTCAATAATCGCTTCATTTAATTAGATGATTTCTTCTAGCACGCGATACCGTTAATAGCAAATAGTTTAATGTCGGCAGTATATGGATATAGCTGGAGTCCGTCCGGAGTTTCCGGATGGCCACTACCTGGGCTTTCGTGGCCCTGGTGCAAAATACCGCCCAACTTTTTCATCCAATTCGTCGATCCAGCCGGCTTTGGAATCAGGAAAGGCATCCGCGTAGGGCACGTAGGGTTTTATGTCCAGAACAGGCGTGCCGTCCAAAAGGTCGACTCCTCTCAGGTGGAGCGTCCTGCCTTCGATTTTTAGTAATTCTACAGCGGATAGGCCGATTGAATTGGGGCGATGAGGGGATCTGGTGGCCAGAACTCCGCGCTTTGGGCCACCCCGAGGCGGCTTGACACAACTTTTCCAGCCTTCACTGAGATGAAAGGCGAAGATGAGCCAAAGTCTGTCAAAACCGTTCAGATCATGAATGACTTTCTCGTCCAGCCAATCATGAAGTACCAAAGTGGCTAGTGCGGGATCCCCCGTTTCCGTGCCTTCCACTACCGTGCTTTGATGAGGTGCATCAATGCGGCGGGAATAGGGGGATTGCAGGATACCAATGGGGCGATAGGAGAAATATAAGTCGTGTGTCATGCGGGCATTATCGTATCGGTTATCTTCTCAATGCAAGGCCAAAAGCAGGTTGGGTGCCCAGTGGTGTGAGGAAAGACAGATCAGTATCTCAGAGTCATAGATACTTTAGCGATGCCAATCTGTATTTATGATACAATCAGAACCGTCACGCCAAAGGAGTAACCATGAGAAATCTACCGCTACGATCAACTACGGTTCGGCATCTACCCCCACTGACCTTGTTAATGTTCATACTTCTGTTTTCGCTGTTTGTTCCCATGCAGACCTGGGCGGGGATTGAGATCCAATGTGAAGGAACGATCAGGTCCTGGGTGTTGAGCGGGTACTATCGCACCGGTGAATGCTCATGTCCCACTCCTACAAGTCACCCGGTGTGCGTCACACCGTCAGGTTCGTCTAAACAATCTCCTTCCCGCAGCAATTCCGGTGGCAATTCCATGGAGAATGACATCAAGCAGCAGTTATTCCAGGGTGTGCTGGAAGGGCTGACGCAGAAACCCAAAAGAAACTCCCCGTCACAGCAGCAGCAAAAAGCGCAGCAAGATGA
>CAISPV010000046.1 GCA_903887485.1 uncultured Desulfobulbaceae bacterium
ACCGTGGACCTGTCGTTAAAGAGGATCCTTGCCGCCCTGGAAAAGGTTGGTGGCATTGCCCTGATAACCGCTGATCATGGCAACGCCGATTGCATGTGGACTGAAAAAAACGGCAAGCGTACAGCCATGGTAGCCCATACCAGGAATCCGGTGCCGTTGATCATCAAGGATTATAGCTGCAAGAATAGATTTCAGCTCAGCCATCCGGAGCAGCCTGGGTTGACCCACGTCGCCGCGACCATCTGCAACCTTCTTGGATTTGAGGCTCCAGAAGACTATGATCCCTCGTTGCTCGTGTTGTTATGAGTGATGGGCGTGTGTATAAATCTAATGATACTAGCCTCTTGGGGGAGATTGAATTTTTTTATTTTTTTTCTGGTTTTTCATGGTGCAATTTGCTATAAGAAAAAAAGAGGTATTAATTGTGTGGTGTTTTAGCTTGGCATTGGTGTGACCATGTAAGAATATAGCATTATGTGGTTCTTGCTTTTTGTCGGTTTGAATTGCCGCACAGCACAAAGGTAGTTTGATTACACTATTAGGAGTTAAAAGGTATCATGTTAGAAGGCACAGTAAAGTGGTTTAATGAGTCTAAGGGTTTTGGTTTTATTGAGCAAGATGGTGGTAAGGATGTTTTCGTACACTACTCTGCGATTTCCTCCGAAGGCTTCAAGACCTTGAACGAAGGCGACAGGGTTCAGTTTGAAATTACAGAAGGCCCTAAAGGACCTGCTGCTGCCAACGTGCGTAAAATCTGATTGAGAACAGTTTTAACTTTTGAGTTTACCTGAGCCTTTCAGGTAAACTCAAAAGTTTTTTTGAATGTTCCGCTTTCTTTGTATTCCTCTGTTTTTTTGTTCCCCCTCTTCTTTTATCCTGTCTGAAAGTTTCATCTTTCTGTCATCGCTGTTTTTTGTCGCCAGTCAGCTCTCTTCTTGCTTCTTCAAAGATGATAAGGGTATAGTCTTATATTTGTTATCTTCCCCGCTCTCAAGAAAAAGAGGAGTTTGTCATGCAGAGTCTTACCAAAGCGCAGAAGGCACGCCTTGCCATTCGTACTTTTAAAACCTTGGCTGATGCCTTGACCTTGCGTGGTAACTATAGACTTTCGGGAAAATCCGGGGAAAAGCTGGAAGAATCGCTCAAACTTTTTGCTCCCGAGATTTATGGATCCATGAGTGATCCTCGGGTGATGGAACTCCAGGGGCTTGAGTATGTGGTTGACCGGATGCCAAGGGGAATCGAAAAATGCAACCGGATTATCCTGACCGGTCATGAAGATTTTCAGAATACCTCTTTTGAACAGGTCATTCCCTTGAAACGGCGCCGTTTGTCCTATGTGGTCTCGGAAAAGGAGATCTGTTTTGTCATCACTAAAGGATTAACCGAGGTTTATGATATCCTGACCCATATTACATTCCTCAATATCGAGGCCCAGAAGATCCAGCAACAGATCTGCGATAAAGAAGGAGGTACCTGTTCCGAATGGCATGAATTGGGCAGGGCGGCACGAGGAGAACTTGCGCTTGAGGGCGCGGTACTGGATCAGGCTATCTGGAATCTGTCAATTATTCTGGGGCGAACCTACAAAGAGACGCGTGAAACCTATGAAAGCATGAATAAAACGTATCATGATCAGAGATATAACAACGGCTTATTCTCTATTATTTACGATATGGGGCAACGTGTTATCAATGAGATGAAATCGCCTGACGAGCATCTAACCATCTATTTCACGCCGTCTCTTCAGGAGATGATCGCCCATCATCAATATGCATCAGCCTGGGCGAAAGTGGTGAAGGAGCATCTGCATCAGCGTGGTCTTCACGAGCGGCCTCTCCATATTGTCAGCGCTAATATGCATTCTGTGAAAAATGTCCTTTATGGCGCTGGTGCATTGCAGAAAATGGGCGAGAGCGTTCCGGCCAGCCTCTTTGATATGATCCCCGCCCTGAAGGGTAAAGATGAAGAAGTAAGAACCTTTGCCGAGCAGTATGGATTTTCCTTCCTGCCTGATCTCTCCGGGTCGAATATTGATGTTATGGTGATTGATGCGGCCAAGATTGAGAGTGATATCTCTCATCCTGATCTGACGATTGATCTCGAATATATCCAGAAAACGAGGCCGGTGATTGTGGTCATGGATTATGCCTTTGGCACCCAGGCCTTTGATATCATGGATGAGCTCCTGTGCCCCTGTCATTCAGAGGAGAAAACGATCCCCTTTCGTATTGAATCCATTTCCATAATGGGCAAGGCGGGTATTCTTCCTGGGGAAATAGGAGATATCATGCTGGCCACAGCCCATGTTATGGAAGGGACATCTCATAACTATATTGTGGCCAATGACTTGCGGGTCGATGATTTTGAGGGGAAGGCAGATGTCTATGTGGGGCCTATGGTGACTGTTCTGGGTACATCTTTGCAGAATCGTGATGTCTTGGAGCGTTTTTACAGCTCCAGTTGGAAGGCGGTGGGGCTTGAAATGGAGGGAGGGCATTATCAGCGGGCCATCAATGCCGCAGTGATTCAAGGGCATATCTCTACCCAGGTCCGGATTCGTTATGCCTATTATGCCTCAGACAATCCCCTGCGTGGAGGGCAGACACTGGCCGCTGGTTCCATGGGGACGGAAGGGATCGTGCCCACCTATCTTATCACCAAGGTTCTGGTGCAGAAAATTTTGAATCCACCTGCCGATCGAAGATGCGATATATAAAGGGACAACGTCTTGCCTTAGTTTCACCGTGGGTGCTGGCTGCGGCTTGTGCCCTTCTGTCCTTGATCATCGGGGTGTTTGCCGTCAATAACTACCGGCGTGAAAAAAGTTTGATGACCGATGGCCTGCTCGAGCGTGGGGCGACCCTTATCCGCTTTGTGACCTCAGGCGCCAGGGCCTCATTTCTCGATGGTGTGAGGAAAGGGCTGCCGCCTGTATGGAAATGGTCTGAGCATATGCAGGAAATTTTGGAGCACGCCGCTGAGCATCCAGGGGTGCATTTCCTGGCCATCGTCGATGCCTCTGGGAATATCCTTGCCAGTTCCGCGTCGGAAAAGGTGGGTACCCGTGTTGATGATGAGACCCTTACCTTTATTGGCTCCATTGCTCAGGGGGTTTACGACCAGGGTAGGTTTCGTTATCGCGTTGGCGGGTCTCTGAGTGAGTCTGGTAACGCCACCGCTTTTCAGGTGGCAGCCCTTTTTGTCCCCATTGGCAAAAGGGAATTGGAGCTGCAGGGGTCGCGCTTGAATAGTTTAAATCGTGGTGGCGAGGGGATGATGGGGCGGATGATGAAATATCATCTGTTCCCTCCAGAATGGAGTGATGAGCTGGAACGGGTGAGCCTGCAAAAATATGGTATCCTGGTGGAGCTTGATCTGGCAGAATTTAATAAGGCAGTCAGGCAGCAGTTTCTTCAGATTGTGATTCTTTCTGTGGTCCTCCTGTTGGTTGGTATTGGCGGTTGGTTGTCCCTGTTGACCCTTGAAGGCTTGAAGGGGTCGCAGAGCAGGTTGAGCCGGATTAGGGCCTTTCGGGATCTCCTCATTTCTTCTCTGCCTATTGGCTTGATCGTCACGGATAGCAAGGGAAAGATTGTCCTGTGCAATCAGTTTGCGGAACAGATTGCCTCGGTTGCCGAGAATGAGGTGGTGGGCTTGATCCCTGAGGATGTGCTGGCGCCGGAGTTGGCGTTGGCGCTGAATATGGATATTGCAGACCAGAAAAAGTCACCAGCAGGCTCGGTGCAGAGGGAAATTATATTGCCTGATGCTCAGGGGGTGAGGCGAACCCTCCAGTTGAACAGCCTGTGTATTGTCGAGAGTGAAGGTGCGCATGCTGGTGTCATGCTCCTTATCCAGGATTTGAGCCAGGTGAAATCTCTGGAAGAGGAGTTGCGCCGGAGTGAGCGAATGGCTGCCCTTGGCAAGATGGCTGCTGGTGTTGCCCATGAACTGAGAAATCCGTTGAGTTCTATCAAGGGGCTGGCCATTCTCCTTAAATCACGGTTTCAGGAGAAGAGCACTGATCAGGAAACGGCTGATATCCTGGTGCAGGAGGTAGAGCGTTTAAACCGAAGTATTGGCGAATTGCTCGATTATGCCCGACCTCAGAAACTGATCAAGGCAGATGTCCACCCTGAAGAGGTGGTGCAGAAGGCCGTGTCGCTTATCCGAATGGATGCGGAGTCTGAGGGGGTGAGGGTGGAGATCCAGGTGGAGGCTGATCTGCCGGTGGTCCAGGCCGATCAGGATAAGCTGAATCAGGTTTTTCTCAATCTCTTTTTGAACTCCATCCAGGCCATGGAGCATGGCGGTCGGCTGGACATCCGGGTTGCCACCCAAGGTCGGAATGTTTTGTTCACCGTAAAGGATACGGGGTGTGGCGTGAATAAAAAAGACCTGCCCCGCGTTTTTGACCCCTATTTTACCACCAAGCCGGAGGGTACGGGGCTGGGGCTTGCCATGTCAGTCAAGATCATTGAGGAACATGGCGGCACCATAACCTTTGAGAGTGAGCCGGATGTGGGGACAACCGTTGTTGTTTCTCTGCCCTGTATGTAACTGAGGCCATTGGTGAAGTTTTAATCCGACCATTTTTGCAGAGTCTGTGCAAATTTGATGGATAAAATAAAGGGCATTACCCCTCCGGTTATGACGGTTTTTATGAGAAATCATCTAACCAGCGCCGGAGGAGCAATGCTTATTCAGACTATTGGAGTTTTGCAGATAAGTGAAGACTTTGAGCCCGCTTATCTGCAATCGGCGCTTTTTTTTATTTGACTCCTCCCTTGATAATGGCTGGCATAAACATCGGCCATGGAAATTTTTTGAAGGTGGTGGAAATCTTTAAGATCACGATGTCATGGTCTCCGCTGTAAGCATGCAAAGGAGCACCCCAGGTGGCCTCACTATACCCTGTCACATAGACATTTTCATTTCCGTCAATAGCTATGCCATAACCATGATCAACAAGAGAGGCCGCGCCGTAGAAGGTGTTCCCCTGAAGTATTCCTGAATTATTAAGTTTTAAGGCCGCTATGTCAGCGCTGCCGCTATAAGCATGGAGCGGACTGCCCCAGGTGGCTTGGCTATACCCTGTTACATAGATATTTCCACTTCCGTCAACGGCTATGCCATAGCCATAATCAATAGATGTCGAACCGTGGAAGGTATGCCATTGCAATGCCCCTGAACTGTTAAGTTTGAGAACCGTGATGTCACCCAACCCACTTCCACTAAAGGGATGAACCGGAGTACCCCAGGTGTCTTGGCTTGTACCTGTTACATAGCTATTCCCGCTTCTGATAGCTATGCCATAACCATAATCAGTAGATGTCGAGCCGTAGAAGGTATTCCACTGCAGTTCTCCTGAGCTGTTAAGCTTGAGGACCGTGATGTCCGCGTTGCCACCTCCAGCATGGAGATTAACCGGGCTACCCCAGGTGGCAACGCTGATACCTGTTACATAGCTATTTCCGCTACCGTCAACGGCTATGCCATAACCATAATCTGTAGATGTCGAGCCGTAGAAGGTATGCCACTGGTATACTCCTGAGCTGTCAAGCTTGAGGACCACGATGTCAAAGCCTGACGTGTGAGGATGCTTCGGAGCGCTCGGGTCGTTCCAGGAGGTATTGCTTTGACCTGTCACATACACATTTCCGCTTCCGTCAACGGCTATACCCTTGCCTTCATCAGTATTTGCAGAGCCGTAGAAGGTGTTCCACAGCAATGCCCCTGAGCTGTCAAGTTTTAAGACCATGATATCCATGTTACTGCCGCCCACACTATGATTATGCAATGGACTGCCCCATGAGGTATCGCTGCTACCTGTCACATAGACATTTCCGTTTCCATCAATGGCAATGCCGTTGGCTTCATCTTCAGTTGCAGAGCCGTAGAAGGTGTGCCATTGATAGGTTGGGTCGATGATCAGTTCATGATCTTTATTGTATACTCCGGTTTTAAAGCTAATCACCCCGTCTTGTATTTCATATGCCACCTCGATTGCTTTTTTCCGGCCATCCAGCACTTGCCAGGCTACGGGCCTGGATTCGGTAATATAGCCTTGCCGGGTGGCAAGTTTAATTTTGAGCGACCCGTCCTTCTGCAGTTCTGTATCGGTGTTATATTTCAACCTGATATCAGCAACATTGGCCCCGGGTTGAATGAAATAGGTGCTTTCAGCGATTCCGGTTTGTGCCGTGTCATAGCGAAGGGTTATCCCATCCCAAAGACCCTGATATTCAACCCGTTGCAGATTGGCAAGCGAATTTCCATGGTCTTGTGTCAACGCAGCATTATCTTGGTGCCGGTTTGCGTCTGCGATGACAGACAGCGGTGCAATAGTATGAGCGCCAATAAATTCTACGCTTAAAAAACCAGTCGTATTTACAAGATACGCCTTATCCGGTTTGAACCCCATGATATGGCTTCCCGCCCTGAATTGTAAAAGATCTTTATCGATCGGTAGGGGCTGGTTTTTTACACCACTGTTTGCATCTGCCATATCAGCCATCAAACCACAGAACATCACCATCAACATGAGAATCCGGATAGAATCTTTAATACACTTGTTTTTCATGGTCCTTTCCTCCTTTTTTGGTTTTTTCCCCTCTGCCGCAGAATTTGTGCTAAGTTTGATATCCAAAAACAAGGTGATGGGTAAGGTCTTAACGGGACAGTTAATTCAGGATGGATCTTGTCGAGTTATTGTCTCCAGATGATGTGGAGGCGGTGGATTAGCTTGATTTATAAAGCACTTTTTCAGCCGGATAAAAAGTGCTTTTATCCCGTGCCATATCTTGGGGAGCAACCAGATAGCCAGAAGAATAAACAGGACAAAAAGTCCTATGAAGGCCAGTGGATGGTGCAGAGCGGTCCAGAGTCCGGCGACAACGGCCACGTCTTCCAACAGTGATGCGGTCCAGTTGCTGAAGGGTTCAGGAGAGGTGTTGATCAGGATTCTTGAGCCTGCCTTGAGGGAATGAGAGGTGGCGGCAATGGTTCCCCCCAGGATCCCGGCCACAATGACAACGGCCGGATTCACCTGTCCCACAGCGCCTGCGGCCAGCATGACTCCGGCAGGGATGCGGATAAATGTGTGAATGGTGTCCCAGCCGGTATCAAGTCCAGGGGTCTTGTCGGCAAAGAATTCTACCACATACATCAAGGCGGCCGCGCCAATCACCAGAGGATTCTGCAGGACGTGTAATGGCTCCGGGAGCACAATGTTACCCGTTACCCCCAGAAGGCCAAGAACTCCAATGGTGGCGTAGAGATTGATGCCGGCGGCCCAGGATGTACCCATCATCAGGGCAATGGTGGCAATAAGTTGTTGGTAGGCATCCATCTTCTATCCTCCTTTGTTATCTTCTAAATATGCTTACTCCTGGTTTTGACATTCAGATAGATGGTTGTTGAGAAACTCGCACTCTTTGGGTGAGAGATCAAACTGGATCTCGACCTGATGCAGCAGGGAAATGCGACTTTTTTCGGGATGTTCCTGAAGGAGTTCAGAAAAGGCACAGATGGCCTTTTTCATCTTGTCGCCAGGACGTTGAGTAGGTGTATGTGCAGACATGATGAGGTGTCTCCTAAGCTAAGGGAACCGGCCTTAAAATCACGCCCGCCAGTGGCGGCACGGTGAGCCGGGTGTGGAAGGGCGCCTGGGCATAGTGCTCGGCAATGGGTTGGTAACGGGTTTTGTCACTGGCGTTACTGCCGCCATATCTACTATTGTCCGAACAGAAGATCTCTTCATACTGGCTGCCGGTTGGCAGGCCCAGCTTGTAGTTATACATGGTCTGCGGGGTGTAGTTGAACAGGCAGACCAGATGGTCGGAGCGGTCTTTGCCATAGCGGACATAGGAGATGATGGAGTTCTGCCGGTCTTCCAGATCCAGCCATTGAAATCCCTCCGGGCTGAAATCCAGTTGCCACAGACTGGGATTTTCCTTATAGAACCGGTTCAGCTCTTCGACAAAGGTCAGCATCTGGGAATGGAGGGGATTCTCGCCCAGAAGATGAAAATCCAGGCCCTGTTTGCAGTACCATTCCGTCCATTGTCCAAATTCACTGCCCATAAAGAGCAGTTTTTTCCCTGGATGCATCCACATGGTGAGCAGAAGCAGGCGCAGATTGGCAAACTTCTGCCACAGATCTCCCGGCATTTTATCGAGAAGAGAGCGTTTGCCATGCACCACCTCGTCATGGGACATGGGCAGGATGAAGTTTTCCGAAAAGGCGTAGATGATGGAGAAGGTGAGGCTGTTGTGATGGTATCTTCGGAACAGAGGATCCTTGCTGAAATAAGAGAGGATGTCGTTCATCCAGCCCATGTTCCATTTGAAGCCAAAGCCTAAGCCCCCCATATTCGTTGGTTTGGAAACCCCGTAAAAACTGGTGGATTCTTCTGCGATCATCAGGGTGCCCGGGTGGCGCTTATAGATAATGGAATTGAGATGACGGATAAATTCAATGGCCTCCAGGTTCTCCCGGCCGCCATAGGCATTGGGGATCCATTCCCCTTCCTTGCGTGAGTAGTCGAGATAGAGCATGGAGGCCACGGCATCGACCCGCAGGCCGTCAATGTGGTATTTGTCCAGCCAGAAGAGGGCGTTGGCGATCAGGAAATTGCTCACCTCGCGGCGTCCATAGTTGTAGATGTAGGTCCCCCATTCCTGTTGCTCGCCTTTTCTCGGGTCTTCGTGTTCAAAGAGGGCGGTGCCGTCAAAGCGGCCC
>CAISPV010000047.1 GCA_903887485.1 uncultured Desulfobulbaceae bacterium
GTCGTTGCCGATGATCCATCTCGGTGATTTGAACTAACAATTTAGAAAAGGACTCGTTCTCCATGGTTCCCTCCTTCTTGTGATATATCAAAAAGATAAGAACCATTGCTTATTTTTCAACACTTAACGGGAACAGAGCCATATATAATGAATGTATCCAGTCGTGTTTATCTGGCAAGGTTGCATTTAAACCCAAACCACAAGGAGCAGAATCATGACACAGGTGAAACAGGGCAAGTGCGAAGATTGTGGCAAAAATTATGAGGACATTCAGACCGTCTGTGGCCATTGCGGCTATGCACCCCATGGCATTTATATCTCAGAGGGTGGTGATCCCTTCTGGAAATGCGGCGGCTGTGGAAGAACCGTTCAGGCTGTAAATCCGCCTGAAAGATGTCCGGGCTGTGGCGAGGTGTGTGATTTTAAGAATATTACCTGCTACTCACCCCAATGTGGTGGGCCGGGGAATATTGATCCGCAACTCTAACGTATCAGGTAAAAGACGAAGGAGTAACGATGAATAAAAAATCGATTATCGCCGTGGTCGTACTGCTGGCTGGGGTCTTCGGCTGGATCCTGCACCACTATAGCGACAAGGAGGTGATCAAGCGGACACTGAGCTCCATAGCGATCGCGCTTGACAAGGAGGGAGAAGAGAGCCTAATCCATCTTTCCGTGAAAATGAGGCCGGTGAAGGATTTTATTGCCCCGGCCTGTGAGGTGATCGTACAGGAAAGCAACTATCACGAGCTCCTGGATCCGGATCTGGCCATCCGCTACCTCATCATCTACCGCTCGCGTCAGGCCAACCTGCAGGTGGCCATTGACAAGATCCTGGTCGATATTCCGGGCAAGGGGTTGGCTGAAGTCAGCATCCTGGTCCATATGACCGCCAACCAGAACCGGCCTAACTTCTTTAACGAAGTCCACCAGGTGAAGTTTTCCCTGCAAAAGCAGAAAAAGAAGTGGCTGCTGCACCAGGCCACCCTGCCCGACGCCCTGGTGTACGGACACTAATCGACGACGGTGCAGGCCTGTAAGTCGGCATCAAAGTGTAGTTTTCAAGCCGCAGTTCGCAGGGAGAGCGAGATCCGTTTCCGCTGCGTATCCACCTCAAGCACCCGGGCCATGACCTGCTGCCCCACCTTGACCACCTCGGCCGGATCTTTCACAAACCGGTCGGCCAACTGGCTGACATGCACCAGGCCGTCCTGATGCACCCCGATATCGACAAAGGCGCCAAAGCGGGTGACATTGGTGACAATACCCGGCAGTCGCATCTCCACAATCAGATCGTCCATGCTGTTCACATCCTTGGCAAAGGCAAAGATGGTGAACTCCTGACGTGGATCACGGCCAGGCTTGGCGAGTTCTGCCAGGATATCCTGCAGGGTGGGCAGACCAAGCGTTTCCGCGACATACCTTTGCAGATCAATCCTGTCCCTGAGCTCCTGGCTGCTGATCAGCTCACTGACCGTGCAGCCGAGATCGGCGGCCATTTTCGTCACCGTTGCATACCGTTCAGGATGGACGGCCGAATCGTCCAGCGGATTTGCAGCGCCATGGATGCGCAGGAATCCGGCACACTGCTCAAAGGCCTTGGCCCCCAGCCGGGGCACCTTCAGCAGCTCTTTTCTGCTGGCAAAAGCTCCATGCTCATCACGGTAGGCGACGATGTTGGCGCCCAGTACCGGGCCCAGACCCGACACATGGGCCAGCAGTTCGGGCGAGGCGCTGTTGACCTCGACCCCGACGCTATTGACGCAGCTCACCACCACATCCTCCAGCCCCTTTTTCAATTCCGCCTGATTGACGTCATGCTGGTACTGACCGACCCCGATTGATTTGGGATCAAGCTTGACCAGTTCCGCCAGGGGATCCTGAAGACGGCGGCCAATGGAGACGGCGCCGCGAACCGTGATATCATGGTCGGGGAACTCCCGGCGGGCAACCTCGGAGGCGGAATAGATCGAGGCCCCGCTTTCATTGACCAGGGTGACCAGGATATCGCCCACCAGATCAAGGCCGCGCACAAATTCCTCGGTCTCCCGGCTGGCTGTGCCGTTGCCGATGGCAATGGCCTGGATCTGATGTAACCGGCAGAGTTCCTTGACTTTTTGGGCCGCTGCCAGTTGTTGGCTGCCGCCATGGGTGGGATAGATAGTGGCAAAGTCAAGCAACTTCCCCTGACTGTCCAGACAGACCAGCTTGGCACCGGTACGGAATCCGGGATCAAGGGCCATGGCCTGCTTCTGGCCGAGGGCCGGCGCCAGAAGCAGTTGTCGCAGGTTGTCGCCGAAGACCTGTATGGCCTCGCGGTCCGCCCGCTCTTTGAGAGTGGCGCGCAGCTCATTCTCAAGAGAGGGGCCCAGCAATCGCTTATAGCTGTCGGCCACGGCCAGGGCCACCTGCTCCCGGAATTTCCCCTGGGGCAGGTACTGTTTATTGAGAATGGCCAGGGCCAGCTCCTCATCCGGCCTGACTGACAGCCGCAGGACCTTCTCGGCCTCTCCGCGAAACATGGCCAGCAACCGATGGCCGGGGGCCTTGCGGGCCTCTTCCTGCCAGTCAAAATAATCACGGTATTTGGCGCCAGCCTCCTCATTCTTTTTCACGACCAGCGAATGGACCTTCGCCTTGTCAGCAAAGAGACGGCGCAGACGCGCCCGCATCGGCGCATCCTCACTGATCCACTCAGCCATAATGTCCCTGGCCCCGGCCAGGGCCTCATCTACGGAGGCCACGCCTTTTTCAGGATCAATAAAGGCGGCGACAGCAATACCCTGATCTCGACCGGCAAAGATGGAGCGGGCCAGCGGCTCCAGCCCCTTTTCCATGGCCATCATGGCGCGGGTCTTTCGTTTCAGCCGGTGCGGCAGATAGAGATCTTCCAGAGTCGCCAGATCGACAGCACCCTGCAAACCAGACTGCAACTCGGCAGTCAGGAGGTCTCGTGTCGCCAGCGACTCCATGATCGCCTGCCGCCGCTTATCGAGCTCCACCAGACTCGCGAGCTGATCGCGGATGGCGGCCACCTGAACCTCGTCAAGGGAACCGGTCACCTCTTTGCGGTATCGGGAGATAAAGGGGACGGTCGCCCCTTCCGCCAGAAGAAGGGCCGTGGATGCCACCTGACCGGCAGCTATCTGCAGGTCGCCGGAGATACGTTTATAATAGTGCTGATTCTGATCCATGGGGGAAACAAAAACTGAATTGATTGGTTTTGTGTCCTCAAGGGACAATATCAGTTAATGCAGTGGAGCGTGACCACGTGCATCAACTGGAACTATTTGTTATATCTTAATTTATTTTCAGTTTGCCTTCAGCCCATGACAACGATTTAGCATGTCCACACGGTTGCTCTTCTATCAGGTATTTTTTATTGGCTCTGTTCCCGTTAAGTGTTGAAAAATAAGCAATGGTTCTTATCTTTTTGATATATCACAAGAAGGAGGGAACCATGGAGAACGAGTCCTTTTCTAAATTGTTAGTTCAAATCACCGAGATGGATCATCGGCAA
>CAISPV010000048.1 GCA_903887485.1 uncultured Desulfobulbaceae bacterium
TCGTTGGTGCTACACTCGGTGCTACACTATCAAAGGACCAAGTGTAATGCGTGCTTCCCGCGGTAGTCACACCTGTCACGGGATCCACATGGTAACATGCTGATTTAGAACCATCAAGATTCACCTTGAAGTTCGTATCGATTGCATGCTGGGTACTGATTCTGGCAGTTGCAACATCGGTAGGTAATGTCGCTAAAGCAACATTATGACATGCAGTTGCACATGTTGCGGTTCCAGTGTCTGGACGAATTGTGAAGGTAAACTGCTGAGCAGCAGGCAGTTGGGGATCAGAGACAAGACTATAATTCGCATTCCTTCCACCAACAGGCGCAACACCATCTGAATGGCAAACAGAACAATCATACGACGCATGTTCCTTATGGACTGCTGGTCGGTAATTATCGAGTCCATTCAGATAGCTAACCCATGCTGTACGAGTTGTATAGTTAACTCCGTTAGTACCTTTAATGGTACCGTTATATGTGCCTGTAACAAAACTTGCTTCCCACAGTCCTTCCGAACGATCCATTACCCGGATGGTATCAGAAGCACCGCTGGCAGATGTAATTGCAATACTACGTCCAGGCTGCCCCTTGGCCCAAGTGGTGGGATGGTAGTCACTGAACTGATAATCCGCCTTGATCTTGCCAAGAGCATACAGAGTCCAAGTACCACTGGTACCACCTTCACTACAAGCCTGGCCAATTTGCAATGTCGTGCCCATAGTCGGAGGCGCAGGTCGCGGATTAGGTCCGTAATAGGTACTACAAAGAGGCAGATTAACATCACGACCGGAATAGTTGTCCATATTCACAGTAGTAAAAGGTACGACATAATTCCAACCAGGTTTTCCACCCTCAACTGCGCTCCAGTCAGTAGCACCTGTGTTGGTCCAACTAGCTTGCAGGTCACGAGGTTTCTGGTCGTAGGGACCATTATAAAAGCCCTTATTCGCGCCATGACAATCTTTACAACCACCGGCACCCCAGGCATTAGCTGCAGGTGTAGTACCATGGTTTACCTTAAAGAAAACACCCATAAGGGCGAGTTTAAGCTTAGGCGTCCTACCTAAATAGTCAACACCGACAGTTGGCAGATAATTCTGAAGGGCTGTTTTCTGAGCAGCAATTTCAGTGCCGGTAATTACACCGTCATGGGTCAACACGTTAAGGGCTGCGGCTTTCATGGCATTACGGACATGTGATGCGTTAACCGCATCCATTCCACCATCCTGACCATCAGCATTGATATCAATATACGTACCCTTATTACCAGTACCGAATTCCTCGTCTTTATCAACCCAGAACATGCTGAGCAGGGCATTTCTCGTGCTTATTTTGTTCCCCTGCCAGGCTACGGTCAGATTATTTTCCATGGTCCGCTCTACATAGAGATTCTCATGGTCAGTTAAACGACCTTCAGCATCCGCTCCGGTGGAATCAACAAGGGCGCCACCTGTACCCCATTCGTACAAGGATTCAGTAGCAGCTGGGCCGTGGCCCAACTTCCTGGTATGACACGCTTCACAGGTAATGACATCAAGATGGTTGCCGTCGGCAACACCAGTCATTTTGCCCATACCACCAGTCTGAATCAATGTCGAAGTCAGACCCATGAAATCATGCTTGTTTGTCGGATCAGGTGCACCGCCAAAACCGTAGTAGGTCTTACCGGCAGCTTTTGTATGGCATCCTGCACATGTCCTTACCGTATTGTCGGTGTTGTTCCACAGGGAACTGTAAGGAGCATCCCCCTTGGATGGATCATGACCGAGGGTGGTTGCAGCAGCAGTATTGGTGGCGTTACCGGTCCAGTCTGGATTGTCCCCAGTCCCGGCTAATGCGTTATTGGGATCCATTTCCTTTCCATCATCTCTGGTATGGCATCCTATACATCCGATACTTTTGTGAACCTCTGTTTGATAGGCCATATTTTCAGCCCAGGTATCACCGCGTTTCTTCCAGTCAACTTTGTGGAGATCCATGTGACAGGCAGAACAGTTGGCACTTTCAGGTTTAGCCTGGATGGCATTCAGAGCAAGTGGGCCAAGGGTAGCATTGCCAGCATTATTTGCCACCATAAGCGCATCATAGGTTACTTTTTTACCATAACCAGTTCCCGCACCAGCACCATTCAAGTTCAGACTTCCGTCAGCATTATCAGCAACACCAAGTCCGGCGCCGGCAACACGTGAGGCATCAAAATTACCCTTACGGATTGCTTCCGTCCTCTTATCCCAGGAGTAACCCGCCATATGGCACACCAGACAATCCATTTCCAGAACACCGGTATCAGCGTAATTCTGCGGAAGTACTTCGCCTAAGACTCCATTACCATTATCATCATACTGATCGATAAAATAGTTATAGGTATTAACGCCAGTAGTTACGATTGCTGGATTAGCACGCAGTTCTGGTCTGACTCCAGGAGCCAGCGTTGTACCCTGAGCTACCGGAACATATTCAAAAGCACCGCCACCAACATGACACTCGCCACAGTCACGCATCTGACCGGCCATGGAATTGTCTACCTTCTTTTTAAAAGTAGTTGCATCTGTGAAACTATACAACGCACTGAAATTCACAGGTTTTTGAACCTGGGGTTTTACAAGGAGCTTATCTGCATCGCTGAGTGCGGTGTATTTGCCCTTCAGATTACCCTCGGCATAATTATTCCAGGTATCGACATAACACTCATCGGTTGTACTGGTAGTACAGGTACCATTTTTCACACCATCAGAATTTCTATCAATAAAATACTTCCCGTAATTAACATTGCCTGTACCAGGATCACCTACTGTTGTTGGATTATCAAACATACGCGCCAACTGGCGCGCGGAAGGAGGTCACCACTTTCCTGCATGGCCGGTTGACTGAACCCATGGCTTACTCTGGGCGTCGGTGGAGTTCCAATTTCCAAATTTCCAGGGATCAAAGCCCTTATGTTCATTTGCTCCCAGTTGAGCATGGAAAGAATGACGTTCAATTTTATTGTAATCGTGACAAGCGCCACAGGTTTTTTTGGTGCTGTAGGCAACATTACTGTTTCCGCCAGCAATCGTGACAGGATTACCTGCCGCGTCAAGCAACGGGATAGGCTGAGTATGCAGCGCAAAGGCTGAACTGCCTATCAATAAGGCCGCAGTAGTCACCAGTGATCCGACTATGCAGCTTTTATAACTTTTCTTCATATTGTCCCTCCTAGAGAACTATACGTTTTGCTTATCTCTGCAAACTGTTCAAGGCGATTGGGGGGAACCGCTGTTTAGTCCAGACTGCAAAAATCTTATGAACAATCACAGCAATTACAAATTGAGTGATCTTGCTCGAACGTATAGCTTGCAAACAATAGGCCAACAAGCCTAATAGGAAAAAATATTTGCAAAAAAATACTTTACCCAAAACAAAACCTTTTAAAACAGAATATTACAAGAATTGATTTCGACGATTTGATACAACAGGTATACACTCAAGGGATAAAGCATGTGAAGACATCGGCAGAAAAGATGGGGCAAAACCCCCAATCCATAGCGGAGATAGGGTGAATACACCAACATGCAGGCGAGCAAAAATAGGCCGAAAACACCAACGCCGGCAACTAGAATCAGCCATCAGAAACAACAGTGACTACCAAAAATTCTTTTCATATGGGTATGATCTCCCCAGGCGCAACAGGGGGAAAACAGTCAATGACCACCTCAACAGTGGTGCCTTTATCGGAAGCTGAATCAATGGTTAAAACGCCATTTATGGATGCGACCCTTTCGGCCATGCCCACAAGGCCCCATCCCGGCCGCGAAAGTTGGACACCGCTGGACTCAAAACCCTTACCCTTATCGCTGATACGCAAGACAACACGCTGTTGGGAGCTAAAATCAAGTTCAACAAGGGCCTTATCCGTTTCTGCATGGCGGATTACATTTGTCAAGGCTTCCTGCACAACACGAAAGATAATAGTCTCAACAAAGGGCTCCAGGCGCTTCACAGAACCAATCGTATTAAACGTTGCCTTTACTCCTGTGCCGCGCTGGGCTTCATCGGTCAGATAACGTAATGCCGCAACCAGACCGAGATCATCAAGTTGCGCTGGCCGCAGATCATGTACCAGCCGATACAGATCCTTATTCATCTGTCGACAAAGTCCCTGCAGCCTGTCCACCACATCGGCAACCTCAGTATTCCCGGCAAGCATCTTCCCTAGAGTACAGAAATTAAGAGAGGCTGCAGTGAGAGTTTGCGCTGTTTCATCATGCAATTCCCTGGCAATTCGAGCACGTTCTTCTTCCTGGGCCTGGACCAAATGACGCAGGAACTCTATGCGCAGCTTTTCCCTTTTGACCAACTCCTCTTTTACCTGATTCTGCGCTTCAAGGCGTGCCTTTTGCTCTTCCTCCAATTCCAACTGCCTCTTTTGACCCTGGGCAACAAGGGCCGTCAACTCCCTGTTCTTTTGCTCAAGTTCCAGAGATTTCTGACTAAGACTTGTTTCCGCCTCAATACGTTTATTCAGGGATTTATTGGCCTTGCGACAACTTATAACAACAGAACTGAACAGAATCAGGACTATGGGGGAAAGAGCGAGATTAAATAACCGCAAAAGAGACGCGAGTCGTTCTCTATCGGCAGTAACATCATGATAAATCTCAAAACCGCCAATAAAGGTTTTATCCCGAATAATAGGAGCATAGGTTTCAACGATGTCACAGCACGAAATATCACCCTCAATATCCAGTGACCCTTTTTCTGTGAATTTCGTGTAGATATTGCGGCTGATGTGTTTCAACTCTTCAGGATCCTGGTGTATATTTTTCCCTACCTCACTCTCATCTGTTGAAAACAGGATTTCGCCGTCTGGAAGAAGAATCCTTGCCTTTAATAAATTAAAATCCCGACAGGTTCCCTTTAATCTTTTAATTATTTCTTCTGTTAAAATCGACGGAATCAGCTTCTGATTTTTATCCGGAATCAGTTTTGACTCCATGTGAATAGCAAGAGCAACGGCTTCCTCTTCTTTGAGGGTCGAGATATAATTAACCAGCGATGGTGACACAAAAAAGAATATATAGAGCGGCAGGCTTATAATTGCCAAAAGGGAGATAAAAACAATACCATGGAACATGGAGAAAGGGCGAAGGCAGCATTTGGCGAGTGTGCTTGTTATCATAACAGATCGGTTTGCAGTTTGAGGTGTGTGGATAACAACAGAGTGTAGTATGGGGAATGGGGATAAAAAGGGTATTCGGTTTGCGGTATGAAGTTTTCGGTAAAAAATAAACAAGCCAAAAACCCCGCCCTTGCCGCAAACCGAATACCGTACACCTCAAACCGACCTCTCACCCCATTTCAATCAATCCAGTTCGAAGAGCGAACTTAACAAGTTCAGTAATAGAGTGAAGGTTCAGCTTTTTCATAATCCGTTCACGATGCCTGGAAATAGTATTCGGACTCAGCTCCAAGCGTTTGGCAATGACTGGGGTTGTCAGACCATCAGCAATAAGTTCAAGCACTTCCCTTTCCCGCTCACTGAGAATAGCCAGCTCTCCGGGAGCAACTGCGGTTAAAGGGGTACTATCCTCCCGCTCTACAACCCGCTGGTAATCTTCAAGCAGCCACCGCGCAAGGGCCGGCTGCAGGTATACATGTCCTGCCGCCACTGAACGAATGGCTGAGATCAGTTCTTCACTGGCAGCCTGCTTGGTTATATAGCCCTTTGCTCCTGCGGCAAGCATTTCGAAAAAATACTCTTTGTCTTCATGGGCTGTCAGAGCAAGAACAAGACAATCGGGATATTTCTTGCTGATTATCCTGGTCGCCTCAAGACCATTCATCACAGGCATGGTCAAATCCATGAGCACAACATCAGGCCGAATATCGCGTAGGGCCTCAATTGCCTCAAGCCCGTTCGAGGCCTCTCCAATCACTTCCAGATCAGATTCTGTCCTTAAAAGCTCCCGAAGGCCTGTGCGGACAACATCATGATCATCCACCAGCATTACTCGCGTAGTTACCATCAGATCTTTATTTCAACCTTCGCATTCTTGCGGATATCTTCACTATACTGACTCTGAGCCTGCTCAAGCCACCTTTGAGAGAGGAACTGGCTAATTTTACCTTCCACCTCTGCAAAAGGGATCACACCAGCAGCCCTTCGTTCTGTTACTTTGATAATATTATAACCTAACTCTGTCTTCACTACTTTACTGATCTCATTTGGCTGCAAAGCAAAAGCTGCCTCCTCAATGGTTTTTAGAATCTCTCCTTTTGCAAAAAAACCCAGATCTCCACCCTTGATATTATTTGCGCCTTGGGAGTACTTTTTGGCAAGTTCAGCGAAATCCTCTCCGGCGATCACCTTTTTCCTTACATCCTCAATGGTTGACAGGGCCTGTTTGACAGCGGCCTCATCTGCTTTCTGTTCTACTTTAATCAGAATAAGGCTGGCTTTAACTTGGTCGGGATGGTTAAATTTATCTTGATTTGCATCATAAAAGGCTTTGCTGTCCTTCTCGGTTACATGAATTTTCTCCTTCATTTCCTGGAGCAATTTGCCTTGAAGCTGTTTCAGTGTCATCTCTTTGGTGATCTGTTTTTTGACAATATCAAGAGTGATATTATTTTCCTTCATGTAGTCTGTGAATTCTTTTTCTGTTTTAAAGGAATTCCTGAAACCGGCCATTTGACCATTTACAGCGACATCGTCCACAGTTATGCCCCGTTTCTTGGCATCCTGAAGCATCAGTTCAATGCTGATAAGTCTTTCTATCACTTCTTTTTCAACATTCACTGAGCTTGGGATCTCTCCCTTTTTTGCACCAATGGAGGCAAACTGCTTTTTTGCCACCTTAAGTGTATTATCAAAATCAACACGACTGATTTTAACACCATTGACCATGGCGGCAACAGTATCTTGGGAGGCCCCGTTCTTACTTTCAGTACTTCTGGGTGTATTACCAGAATCAGAACGACTGATTCCAGAATCATTTGCCTTCGCAGCTACAGTCTCTGGAGATGTGTCATTTTTACTTTCAACATTTTTACAAACTGCAAAGAAAACAACAAGCACAAGAGAGAAAAAAATTCCGATTTTAAGGTTTGATTTATACATAATGGATCTCGTAAAGTTTAAAGAGAATAATTTCGAAATTCGAATATCGAAATCCGAGATAAATACAAAAAGAAAGGGTTCAGGGGTTCACGGTTAGTGAACACCTGAACCGTGAATCATTTTTAACCTAAAGCATCGTGAACCTTTAGCCTCCTCAGCGTTGAACCCTGCCATGCCTGCCCATATACAGATTCATTCTGTATCGTTTGGCCTCTGCAAGAAACTTCGAATACTCCTTGAGGGTTTGCTTTCGTTTTTCCCCTGTAAGCGTTGAAAGTTTCTTCAGAAATACTGCAAGTTGCGGTTCAACACTCTTTTTCTGATACTCTTTCAGCTGGTTATCAGCGTCACTGAAAAAACGCTCCGTGAAACTTTCACCATGACACTGGTGACAGACAGATTTCATGTTATTGCGTAAATTTTCTGAACGGCCAAGCAATGGCGCATTTGGAGAGGTGAGGTCATGGGGGAGCCTCCATGCCTGATCATGGCTGTTCACAAGACCTTTTCCGGCACCGTTCATATGGCAATAGGCACATGTGGGAGCGACCATATCCTTTCCTTTCAGAAACAGGCCGGGACGATCCGGGACTTCTCCTTTTGCAAGAGTTTCAAAAAGAACACTGTGCGGAGAATGCTGATATATATCGCCTTCAGGATAATTCTCACCATCGTGACAACGCAGACAGGTTCCCGGCTGACGAGCGGCCTGCAAAGAAAAACGATGCCCTAAATGACAACTACTACAGGTACCATGACTTCTGTCAGGATTAATACGACCGGCACCATTATTTGGCCAGGAGGCAGAATCCGGTCTTTTTTCTGCATCAACTCCGACCGTCACCCCATGACATCCTCCGCACTGGGCAAAACCATCATCTTTGAACTGGGCAACAACAGGATATCGGGGATCATCCTCTTTCATATTCTTCAGGAATTCAAGTCCATGTGCATGCCCACTGCTGGTATAATCACGTATCTGATCCTTATGACACTTGGCACAATCGAAAGGAGTTACAATTGTTGAAATATAAAACCGCTCTGCATGTTTAACAGAATCCGGATTTCCTTGTGGACTGGCATGACAATCCACACACCCTACACCCGCCCTTGCATGGGGTGATTTAACCCACTCGTCAAAAATTGCAGGAGTTTCATCCTCATGACAATTGATACAAAACCCATTGTCTCCAAAACTTTTCATTGGATCCTTAAGCTTTAATCTTTGTTGAATAGCCTCTTGTTTTTCGTTGCGTTTTTCAAGTTTTTCACTATTAGCTAAAAGCTTATCCCCTACAGTTTCTACAGAAGATTGAGAAGATACCGCCAGTGTTCCTTCTGCCTGCACCTCCGCAAGACTAAAAGACGTAGCCAAAAACATCACCCCCAGACAAAAGAAACGCACATATCCTCTCATTTTTTTCTCCAAGATAAATTTACAGTCACATCAAAAAATACCCAATAAATTCATGCAAATAACGTGCCGAACAAACCAGCCACATCAATAAATAGAGGTGGTAAGAAATTTAATTTTCACAAGTATTGCCAAACACAAAAAAAGTTTGGATTTCAAGATAATTATTTGGTAGCGGCAAGAAACACTTGATTTCGATCTTTACCACATTGATGATGCAGACATGGATTTTTGATCAGGTTCAGCAGATGTGCTGTCCGTTTTTCCAGGGCCAGAAAGAAAATGCGGAGCAACCCTCAACTATGAAGGGGGACGAGTTCGTGGTTACTTCCACAGGTTGGTAGCACCCTTCATGGAGATGATTCTTCGCTTGATTGTCCAAAAAACTGAAAAACAGGTGTACCCTGCGTTTCTATAGAACAGGGTTAAAAAGCAGGCTTCCTAGCCAGCATCACGCAAAGGGATGAACAGGATAACTTTATCCAGATTACAAGATATTTTTCTGTTTTACTCCCCAAGTAAGACTGTCGGCGCATATAAATTATGCTCAAGTCGATTCAAAGAAAAATAGTACAGGATATTATACAGTTTCAAAAGGTTGGGATTGGGTCATATCGAGAATCGCTTGTTTATAATCCACCAGACGACCATTCAAGATGCCTGAGGGTTGTTGTTTTTATCCATCCAACTCGCAGAGAAATTGCCGCTCGGTCATCAGGTCCTGTCCGTTAAGAAAACGTTCAATAGATTCTGCAGCGACCTTGCCTTGATACACGGCCTTGGCCGCTGTCTGCGGGCCCAGAACATTATCCCCACCAGCAAAAATCCAATCAACAGAAGTCTGAAGTGTTAAGGGATTAGTTTCGTAAGTACCCCAGCTGGTAAGCTTAAACTCTAATCCATGGTCAGCGGTATGATCTACATTCTGACTGATGGCAGGAACGATGGAATCTGCTTTGATGATAAAATTAGACGAATTCTGCACTACAGGCCTTCTTCTTCCAGAGGAATCAGGTTCACCAAGCTCCATACGGACGCACTCAACACCAACAAGTCTTCCGTTCTCGGAAAGAATCTTCACCGGCGCTGCCAGCATCTCAATGCGAACCCCCTCTTCCTCAAGATGGTGTACCTCGGCCCGTGATGCGGGCATCTCATCTTTAGACCGGCGATAGAGGATAAACACATCAGACGAACCAAGTCGCAGTGCGGTGCGGGCCACATCAATGGCCACATTGCCACCACCAACCACCACAACCTTCTTGCCAAGATCTATTTTCTCCCCGAGATTGATGCGACGCAGATAATCAACCCCATGCATGACCCCTTCGGTATCCTCCTCATTTTCCAGACCCAATTTACGACTGGAATGGGCCCCAACGCCAAGAAAAACCGCATCGAAGCCATCCTTCTTCAGATCAGCCAAGCTCTTATCCTTGCCAATGGTAACGCTTTTAACTATATCCACCCCACAACTTTTCAGGGCGGCAAATTCGGCATGAATAATATCACGGGGCAACCGGAAGGCAGGAATGCCAACTGCCAACATTCCTCCAAATTCAGAGAGACTTTCAAAGACCGTGCAGGCAATTCCCTTATGGGATAGATAATAGGCAACAGACATCCCGGCTGGACCAGAACCAACAATAGCGACCTTCTTGCCAACCGGCAGGGCACAGGATGTGAACAAATTCTTGTTATTTACTACCATCCAGTCGACAACAAAACGTTCGAGCATCCCAATAGCCACGGCCTGCCCTTTCCCTTTACCACGGATACAAGAACCTTCACACTGGAACTCATGCGGACAGACTCGTGAACAGACAGCAGGCATGGAAGAGGTTTCCCTGATCTTCCAATATGCCTTCTCAAACTCACCTGCACGCAGAAGAGCTATAAAACCTGGGATATCATTATGAATGGGACATCCATCCCGACATGCTGGTTTTTTACATTGAAGACATCGATTGGCTTCCAGAATTGCCGTTTCCGTGGAGTAACCGGCCACTATTTCATCAAAATTGTGAATACGCTCAGATACGGGCAACTCTACAGGCATCTGTCGGGCAATCGCCATACGCTCTTGTGGTTTCATATCTCCCCTTGATATTTTGGATATTAGGTTTGGTTGTAGCTGCATAAAAAAAAAGGTCGCTCCTGAGAGGAACGACCTTTTTTATCACTTATCATGTGAGGAATCAAGACATTTTAGAGACCTTCATTCGCGCAAGTGCTCGCTGTAATGCTGCCTCAGCTCGCGTTCTATTTATTAAGTCATCATGCTGAGTTGCCTTGGCAAGACGTTGCTCGGCACGCTCTTTAGCCTTCATGGCCCGATCCACGTCAATCTGTCGCCCAAACTCAGCGCTTTCCACCAGAAACGTAATCTTGTTATTGGAACACTCACAAAATCCGCCACTGATCATAAGATTCTCACGTTTCTTTCCCTGCTCATAGGTCAGGGAACCAGTCCTGATAGTGGCAAGAAAGGGTGCATGGTTGGCGAGCACACCAAAATCGCCACCATATCCGGGTGCATTGACGATATCGACATCTTCACTGACGACAGCGCCATTAGGGGTAACCACTTCAAGTCGTATTTGTTGAGCCATTAATTTGACCTCTTAAGCCGTTGTTCTAAAATAACTGTAACAGTTTGATGCCGAGATCGGCAGTCGCTCTTCACACCCCAAGGGGTTCCTTCGGACGTCCACCACTGGAGCATGCATGCTCTGCGGAAGAAGCCGTAACGAAAAGGTTAAAGGTAATGGTTACTCTTTCGTTACGGCTCTTAATCAGGATAAGATCATGCCTTGGCTGCTTCCTTGGCAATAGCCTCTTCGATGGGGCCAACCATATAGAAGGCATTCTCTCCCATATGATCATACTTCCCTTCTAGAATCTCTTTAAATCCCTGGACAGTATCAGCGACCTTTACAAACTTTCCATCCATGCCGGTAAAGACCTCGGCAACAGTGAAGGGTTGTGACAGAAAACGCTGAACCTTACGGGCCCGGCCAACAAGGAGCTGATCTTCCTCAGACAACTCATCCATACCAAGAATCGCAATAATATCCTGCAGGTCTTTATACTTCTGCAAGGTGATCTGGACCCCGCGGGCAACATCATAATGTTCCTGTCCCACTACGTTCGGGTCCAGAATACGGGATGTGGAATCCAGGGGATCAACTGCAGGATAGATCCCCAACTCGGCAATCTGCCGGGACAAAACAACCGTACCGTCAAGATGAGCAAAGGTGGTTGCAGGTGCAGGATCGGTTAAATCATCGGCAGGAACATAAACACACTGAACAGCAGTAATGGAACCCTTGGTGGTGGAGGTAATGCGTTCCTGCAGGGCGCCAAGGTCAGTGGCAAGTGTCGGCTGATACCCAACGGCAGAAGGAATACGACCAAGAAGGGCGGAGACCTCAGAACCAGCCTGGGTAAAACGGAAGATATTATCAACGAAGAAGAGCACATCCTGGCCCTCTTCATCACGGAAATACTCAGCAGCGGTCAGACCGGTCAGGGCCACACGTGAACGCGCTCCTGGAGGCTCGGTCATCTGGCCATACACCAGAGCCGCTTTTGGCAGAACGCCTGAGGCCTTCATCTCCTGGTACAGATCGTTTCCTTCACGGGTACGCTCACCAACACCGCAGAATACGGAAATACCACCATGATGCTGGGCAATGTTATTAACCATCTCCATCATGATAACAGTCTTACCGCAACCGGCGCCACCGAACAGACCCATCTTTCCACCCATTGGGAATGGAACGAGAAGATCAATAACCTTGATACCGGTTGCAAGAACCCGAACCTCGGTGTCCTGCTCAGTAAAGAGAGGGGCCTCACGGTGAATAGACATGGTCTTGTCTGAATTAATGGGACCCAGTCCATCAACTGGACGACCGACAACATTCATAATCCGGCCAAGGGCAGGCGGGCCGACAGGAATAGTGATTGGCTTACCGCTGTCCCTTGCCTCCATGCCTCGCACCAGACCGTCAGTGGTATCCATGGCAATACAACGACAGGCATTATCTCCAAGATGCTGGGCAACCTCAACAACCAGATTGTCAGCCACATCAGAGATGCCAGGATTGTTGATAAAGAGCGCATTCATGATACTTGGAAGCTTACCGGGTTGAAATTCAACGTCAACTACCGGGCCAATTACTTTAATTATTCTTCCTACGTTTTGTTCACTCATAGGGATTCACCCCTCCTCAAAGTCTTAAAATTGGTAATGGTCTATTATCCCTTAAGGGCTTCAGCGCCACCAACGATATCCATCAACTCACCGGTAACTGCAGCCTGACGCGCCTTGTTATAAATCAGGGTCAGGTTATTTACTATATCACGACAGGCGGATGTCGCATTCTCCATGGCCGTCATCCGCGCGGCATGCTCACTGGCACCAACCTCGAGCATGGCGTGATACAAAATAACATTCAGATACAATGGCTGCATCACATCCATGATCTCCTCAGTGGAGGGCTCATAGATATAGTCACCACTTATCGCTTTCTTGCTAGCACCTGGGGCCGCAGCGACTGGCTGCACCGGCAGCATTTCCTGAACGGCCGGCTGCTGTACTGCCACTGACTTGAAATGACCATACAGCACCTCAACCCTATCGGACCCGCCCTTTACGAAATTGTCAGCAACATCCTGGGCAATTTCACGAGCATGAAACATCTGAAAAGATGCCATAATATTGGTATACGCCTTGCGTACCTTGCCGGTCTTTTTAAAATACTGGTTGGCCTTCTTGCCCACACAGACGATGCTGACTTTTTTTCCTTCAGCTTCGTAGGCCTTCATCTTCTTCTCTGCAAGTTTATTGATATTTGCATTGAAAGAGCCACACAGGCCACGATCGGAGGTCACAATCACTAATTCCACAGTGGAAACATTTCTGACCTCCATCAAGGGAAAAGCCGCTGTATTGGCCCCCCCGGACAGGTTGGACATCGCCTCATCAAACTTGGAAGTGTAGGGCCGGAAGGCCTCCATCTTCGACTGGGCACCGCGAAGTCTGGCAGACGCGACCATATTCATGGCCTTTGTTATCTGCGCTGTCTTCTTAACACCTGCAATCTTGTTCTTAATGTCTTTTAAGCTCGCCATGGCAGAACTCTATCCTCTCTTGGTTGATACCATTAATTGATACCCTTGGTTGCTTTGAAGGTCGCACCGAAACTGGTCAGAGCTTTATTAAGCTTGGCTTTGATCTCGTCAGTAAAGACTTCCTGCGCCTTCAGATCGGCAAAGATTGAAGGATCATTGGACTCAATATAGTTAAACAACTCGGCTTCATAATCCTTGAGGGTATTGACTGGCAGGGTATCAAGGTATCCATTGGCGCCGGCATAGAGAATGGTCACCTGTTTCTGCATGGGCAGTGGCTGATACTGAGGCTGCTTAAGGATCTCAACCAGACGCTCACCACGGGTTAACTGGGCCTGGGTGGCGGCATCAAGGTCAGAACCAAAGGCGGCAAAGGCGGCGAGCTCACGATATTGGGCAAGATCAAGACGCAGTGTACCTGCCACCTGTTTCATGGCCTTCACCTGGGCAGAACCACCAACGCGGGAAACTGAAAGTCCAACATTGATTGCCGGGCGAACGCCAGCAAAAAAGAGATCCGGCTGCAGGTAAACCTGTCCATCGGTAATGGAAATAACGTTGGTAGGAATAAAGGCAGAAACATCACCGGCCTGGGTCTCAATGATGGGCAGGGCGGTCAAAGAGCCAGCTCCAAGTTCATCACTGAGTTTGGCTGAACGCTCAAGCAAACGAGAATGGTTAAAGAAAATATCGCCAGGATACGCCTCACGTCCTGGTGGACGTCTGAGCAACAGAGAAAGTTCACGATAGGCAACGGCCTGTTTTGAGAGATCATCATAAATAATCAGCGCGTGCTCACCTTTATCCCGATAATACTCACCCATGGAGGTGCCGGCAAAGGGGGCGACATACTGCATTGGCGCAGGGTCAGAGGCACAGGCGGCAACAACGGTGGTATAAGACATGGCGCCATGTTTTCTCAAGGCCTCAACAACCAGAGCTACAGTTGATTTTTTCTGGCCAACGGCAACATAGATACAATGGACACCGGTCTCTTTCTGGGCAATGATGGCATCAACACAGAGGGCAGTTTTACCAATCTGGCGATCACCGATCACCAGCTCACGCTGTCCCTTACCAACCGGGGTCATCGCATCGACGGCCTTGGCACCGGTGTAGCAGGGTTGATGCACACCCTTACGGGCGATAACGCCTGGGGCAATAACCTCAATCTTGGAGGTCTCAGTGGTATTAATCGGCCCCTGACCATCAATAGGGAAACCAATACCATCAACAACACGTCCTTCCATGGCCGGGCCTACAGGAACCTCAGCAATCTTGCCGGTACGCTTGACAAGATCGCCCTCCTTGATCCCCCTGACACTGCCAAGGACGGCGCAACCGACATTGTCTTCCTCAAGGTTCAAGGCCAGTCCCATAATGCCACCGGGGAACTCAAGGAGTTCCATGGCCATACAGTTCTGCACACCGTAAACACGGGCGATACCGTCACCAACGGAGATAACAGTTCCGGTCTCATTCAAATCAATACTGGTCTCATATTCACCAATCTGATCTTTAATAATTTGACTGATTTCTTCTGCTCTGATTTGCATTTCTACTCTCTCCCCTTTATGGAATCTTTTAAACTTGCAAGTTGTGTCCTGATACTGCCATCCAGTTCCAAATCCCCGACCTTGGCAATGATGCCACCTATAATTGAAGGATCGACACTAGTGGTCAGCTCCACCTTCTTGCCAGTAAGCTTTTCTAATGTTGCCCGAACCTTGACCTGCAATGCTTCACTTAATTCTATAGCCGAAACGACACTGCCGTGACTGACATTTTTTTCATTGTCAACCATGGCCTGATACTCTTCCGCTATCTCAGGAAGAACCCCGGCTCGTTTTTTTTCAACCAGCAGGTTCAGAAAATTAGCCATGATCTTTTCAACGCCCATGGACGCAATCATACCAGCCATTACCTTCTGGCGGATATCCAAGGGATAAAGCGGATTGGTCAGAGCATCGGCCACTTCTAAGTGCGAGACATACAGCCCTGCGACTCCTTGAAGTGCCTCATTATACTCTTCAAACTTTCCCTCTTCTATGCCAACAGCAAAAAGTGCCTTGGCATATCTTCGTGCTAAGATTGTCTGTTTCACTGGATGGCCCCTACTTTGTCTAAGTAATCTTCCACAATCTTGACCTGATCATCCTCGGTCAGATTCTTCAGGATTAACGCCTCAGCCATGATCGCCGCCTTGTCCGCGATCTCATTCTTCAGCATCCGCCGGGCAGCAATTATCTCATTGGCAACTGTCATCTGTGCTTGACGCTTGATATCTTCCGCCGCCTTTTCAGCCCGCTCAATAATCTTGACCTTTTCAATCTCGGCTTGGGCTATCGCTTTCTCCACGATCAAATCGACATCCTTCTCAACAGAGGCAAGTTTTGCCGAAAATTCCTTATATGAACGTTCCGCCTCTATTTTTTTAGCCTCAAGAGCATCTAGATCTTCCTTTACCTGCCTGCGCCGCCCTGACAGAGCAGCACCAACTGGTTTGGCACCAAATTTAATCAGGATGATCATCAAGGCAACAAAATTCATTACCCGAAAACCCAAGTCTTTCAACTTGGCTGGCGAGAGACTGTCATGATGAGCACCGGCATGTCCCGCAGCAGCCCCATGCGCTTCAGCAGTTGCTCCTTCGTGAACCGCCCCAGCATCCGCACCATGCTCAACAACTGAAGCAGCATGACCTGTTTCGGCCTGCGCCCTTTCGCCCTGAACGACATCAGACGCCCAGACACTGCCCACAGCCAAGGTGAACCAAAGCGCTGCTGTGACCAGAGCACTTTTTTTGGCTATTTGCGTCACCTTTTTCATCTCAGAAACTCCTTCCCAGAATTTTACTCGCCATGGCAGTTGCAAAACCATCCAGATTAGCCTGAAGCTCTTTGCCAGCAGCCACAATCTGCACCTTCACCTCTGCCAACTGTATATCTTTTTCAGCACCAGCCTCAGCCTTGATCGCCGCAAGCTTTTCATCACCAGCCGCCTGAGCCCCGGCCCTGGCCGAATCCAATGCGGCCTTCGCCCTTCCAGATGCCACTGTCATTTTCTTGTTCACATCTTCCTGACGTCGACGAGCATTTTCCTGCAACTTGGCCACATCATCGTGCATGCCCAGCATCTTCGCGGCACGATCATGTAATATTTTACGCACCGGCTTATAAATAATTGCATTCAGCAGAAACATTAAAACAAACATGTTTACTATCTGAATCACGAGGGTGATATCCATTGTAATCATTTTTATACGCTCCCGTTCAGCTAAGATACCTGAAAATTTCATTCAAAATGAATGATGATTCATCAATACGGAGATCGGTTGTACATCATAAAATAAGGCATGTCAACTTTTTTTATGGTGTATATTGACGCCTTATTTCTCAACAATAATCAGCTCTTTTAGTCTTTTTTCCTTTTTCTCCCACCCAAAAAAAATCCCAAGCAATCCCTTATCCTGCCACAATTTTCCGCACACATTCAGGCACAGCACTGATCGCCCCACTCAATTGATCGATCATTGGCCCCCCAGCCTGAGCCATGTCCGCCCTTCCTCCGCCCTTGCCACCAACCATGGCGGCAACCTTGCCTACCAATACCCCTGCCGAAATCTTGTCGGTAAGATCATGGGAGACAATGGCCAAGAGGGCAACCTTCTCCTTAAGAACACCACCAAGCACTGCCACTCCGGACCCCATCTGATCCCGCACCCGATCACCTACTTCCCGCAAGGTTTGAGGACTTTCCAAAGCAATCTTTGCAGCTATCACCTTGATCCCATTCACCTCGACTGGCGAACGAAACAGATCTTCAAGACTAGTGGAAGCAAGCCGGGCGGCAAGTTCAGCCACCTGTTTTTCCAACTGTTTCTGGGTCATAACCAGGGATTTAAATTTATCATGAATCCCTTCTGGTCTGACATTGAGGGTCAGGCAAAGTTCATGCTCACGCTGGCCCATTTCCTGAATAGAGATAAAGGCCACCCGTCCGGTTACGGCCTCAATGCGCCTGACCCCTGAGGCAATGCCATTTTCCGACAGAATCTTGAATAGACCAATAGCCCCGGTTGCCGGCACATGGGTTCCGCCACAAAGCTCCTTACTGAAATCTCCAGCCGAAACCACCCGAACCTGGTCACCATATTTTTCACCAAAAAGAGCGGTAGCCCCCTGCCGAATGGCCTCATCCCGCAACAGAACCTGCGTATCAACGGAAAGATTCTCCCGGATCTTCTCATTGACTCGCTGTTCAATCCTCCTGATTTCTTCCTGACTGAGTGGCGTGAAATGGGTAAAATCAAAACGTAACCTTTCAGGAGTAACCAGTGATCCCGACTGCTTTATATGTTCTCCCAGGATCTCACGCATGGCCGCCTGCAGCAGATGGGTGCTTGTATGATTGGCAGCAGTATCACCACGCTCAACCTGAGACACCACAAGTTCTATCTCTTGTCCGATACGTAACACCCCTTCTTCCACCCGCAGCTGATGGAGGATAATTCCATCAGCCCCGATAACAGTGCCAAGAACAAGTCCATGACCGCCAGGCCATCGCACAAGCCCCACATCACCTGCCTGCCCGCCAGATTCCGCGTAAAAAGGCGTCTTCAAAACAAAGAGTCGACCTTCAGCGCCGCAGGCAATCTCCGAGACCTCCAAACCATCTGCACTCAACAAGGCCTGGACCCGGACCTTGACATCCAACTGTTCATAACCAACAAATTCCGCCTTTGCCCCGGATTCAACCAGATCTTTCACCCCCTGCTCCCGGAGTTTAACACCATCCCCCTTCCACGAGGCCCGGGACTTGGCGCGCTGCAGTTCCATGGCCACATGAAATCCCGCCTCATCAAAACCGATCTTTTTCTCCAGCGAGATATCACGGACAATATCCATGGGAAACCCATAAGTGTCATACAAGCGGAAAATAAAATCACCAGCAATCATGGGATCACTGTCCTGACCAATCCGCTCGATCTCCTCATCCAAGAGGAGAAGACCATTCTCCAGGGTCTCACGAAAACGCTCCTCTTCATTGACAACCACTTTCTTCAATAATTCGACAGCATCAAGCAGGTGCGGATAGGCATGGGCCATGGTTACGACAACCGTTGACGTCACCTCATCCATAAAGGGTTTGTCAAGCCCGAGGTTCCGACCAAAACGCACGGCCCGGCGCATAATCCGCCGCAAGACATATCCCCGTCCCTCATTGGCAGGGAGTACCCCATCTGCCACCAGAAAGGTGGTGGCCCGGGCATGATCGGCAATGACCCGCATAGCAGTAGTATCAGCCGAATCCTGCCCATAGACGCGTCCCGAGATCCCTTCCAGCCTGTTAATAATCGGACGGAAAAGATCGGAATCATAGTTGTTGAATTTCCCCTGAAGCACCGCCGCTACCCGTTCCAGCCCCATCCCAGTATCGATACTGGGTTTGGGCAAGCGAGTCATGACCCCATCTGCCGTGCGATTAAACTGCATAAAGACCAGATTCCATAACTCAAGAAAACGATCACAATCACAGCCCAAGGCGCAGTCAGGACGACCGCATCCGGCCGCCGCCCCTTGATCAATATGGATCTCTGAGCAGGGGCCGCAGGGACCGGTATCGCCCATGGCCCAGAAATTATCCTTTTCTCCCATGCGGACAATGCGACCAGGCAGCAACCCCTCAACCTTTTCCCACAACGCAAACGCCTCGTCATCCTCTTCATAGACCGAGACCCAGAGCTGCTCAGGGGACACACCAAGCTCGCTTGTAAGAAATTCCCAGGCATAACGGATGGCATCTTCCTTGAAATAATCTCCAAAGGAAAAATTCCCCAGCATCTCAAAAAAAGTATGATGCCGCGCCGTGTAGCCGACATTTTCAAGATCGTTGTGCTTGCCGCCGGCCCGCACACAGCGCTGGCTGGTAGTGGCCCGCACATAATCACGCCGGTCTTCACCCATGAAGACCGTTTTAAACTGGACCATGCCGGCATTGGTAAAGAGCAGGGTTGGATCATCCTTGGGCACGAGAGAAGAACTTTCCACCACGGTATGGTCATGTTTGGCGAAATAGTCTAAAAATTTCTGACGAATTATGTTTCCGTTCATAATAAAAGAAAAAAGTTAAGTGTTAAGGAGAAAAAACTACACGACATAAGGGAGCATGGCCTTGAACTCTGAAGTTCCAGCCCGGCCCAGCAACTCATAAATAATCATCTCGGCAGGTCCGACAATCGCCCCAACCGCCGTCAAGCGGGCAAGACCCAGTTCATGATTGACCCTGGTACGTGAAGAAACCGCATCCGCCACCACCCAGGGGATCAGTCCTCGTTCAAGCGCGCCCATGGCCGTCTGATAGATACAGATATGAGTCTCCACCCCGGCCAGAATCAGCGTGGTCACCGAATCCGGCAAATTATTGACCTGAGCCCGTGTCTCCATATTGGCCAAGGCATTAAATTCGGTTTTATCGGGACGAGGAATACCCGCCATCATCTCTTCGAGTTCAGGCACATATGGCCCCAATCCTTTTTTATATTGCGTGTTAGCAAGGATGGGCATCTTCAAGATTCTGGCGCATTCAATCAGACGGACAATGTTGGCAATGACCCGATCAGCCTCATGAATATGGCTCATCAGGCTCTGCTGTGGATCGATAACATGAAGACAACACTGTTCAGGTCGTAAAAGCGAGGTAGTCATATTTTTATCAACCCAAAAAAGTAAGAAAGATAAACTTCATAGAGAAAAAACGGAATAGTATAAACTTTATAACGCTCTCGCCACCCTTTTTTCTTCTCCCCTCTTTGCTCTTTTCATAAAATGTCAAAAAAAAAGCCCCTTGACTCTCGCCAAGGGGCTTCGGATAATACAATTACCGATCAATGCACATTCGCACCTTCGGCATTAATACCAGTATTCTGACGCACATACAATTCGTCCCACATCTCTTCCGCCCGCTTGTCGCGGGTCACCAGAGAGAACAGGATTACACACAGAAAACCAAGCGGAATGGAAAGCAGGCCGGGATTTTTCAACAGGAAGAAAGGTTTTTCAAGGCCCATCATACTTGTGGTCTGACCGGCAAACTTCTTCAAATCATCCTCCGCCTTGGTAATTGTCTTATCCAGTCCGGCAATATCCTTCTCGATCTTCGCCTTTTCGGCAGCATCAGTGGCAATCGCCAGCTTGGCCTGAAGTCCAGCCTTCTTCTCCGGGGCACCAGGTTTGGCCGCCTGTGCTAGCTTGGCAGGCTCAGCCTTTGGACAAACAGCAAACAACTCACACTTCAAACCCTCTCCTGGGATGGCAGCCTTGGCCTCAACAGCAGGCTCACCCTCCATTACCTTCTTGGCCGCACTCAGTACAGCCTTTGGATAAGTCATATTGGGGGAGATCATTACCAGTCCGATGGCAGCGACAGAACCAATCAACATGCCCGCGATAATACCCGTGGTATTACACTTCTTCCAATAAAGCGTCAAAAAGACTGCCGGCAGGTTCGACGATGCGGCAACGGCAAAGGCCAGCGCCACCAGGTGAGCAACATTCTGGCCTTTTGCCAGAATGCCAACGGTGATGGCCATAAGTCCGACAATCAGTGAAGAGACACGGGCCGCCACAACCTGTTCCTTCTGGGAAGCACGATCGCCCTTGATAACACCAACATAGATGTCATGCGCCATGGCCGAAGCAGAGGCCAACACCAGACCAGCTACCACCGCAACAATCGTGGCGAAGGCCACGGCTGCAACAAAGGCCAGGAAAAAATTCCCGAGCAGTGATTGAGCACCGCCACCAAGATATTGTGCCAGCAATGGACCGGCCATATTGCCACCAGGATCAATACCGGCAATCTTGGCCGGACCAACCAGCATTGCAGCGCCGGTGCCAAGAAACAGGGTCAACACATAAAAACCACCGATAATAGCCATCGCCCAAATCACCGAAGTACGCGCGGCTTGAGCAGAAGGGACCGTAAAAAAACGCATCAGTATATGGGGCATCCCGGCAGTACCAAGCACCAAAGCCATACCGAGCGAGATCTGATCAATCGGATTTTTCAGGAAAAGGCCAGGTTCAAGGAAACGCTGCCCCAGTTCTTCCTTGCTCATGGTGGCAGCCGCACTACCCAGCAGCTTGGCAACCTGGGCAATAACCTTGTCATCACCAATCACGGCCTTCAAATACGCCGGCAGGCTGAAACCATACGGTGACCACACCAGAAACACCAACAAAAGGGATGCCATAACCAGCAACACCGCCTTGGTGATCTGAACCCAGGTGGTGGCCTTCATGCCGCCGAACACCACGTAGGCCAGCATCAGGAGTCCCACACCGATCACGGAAATTTCATAATCGATACCAATAAGGGTCTTAATCAAAACCCCACCACCGACCATCTGTGCCGTCAGATAAAAAGTAGACACAGTAATGGTGGACAGCGCCGCCACGACCTTCGTCTTCTTGGGATCGTTACGGAAGGCCAAGATATCACCCATGGTATATTTACCGATGTTCCGGCACGGCTCAGCAATCACCAACAATACGGTAATATAGGCCACCAGCCAGCCCACCGAATACATGAATCCATCAAATCCATAGAGTGAAATCAAACCGGCAATGCCCAGAAAAGACGCTGCAGACAGGTAATCACCGGCAATCGCCCAACCATTCTGAATCCCGCTTACCGAACGACCAGCAGCGTAAAACTCAGAAGTAGTATGGGTCGTTCGGGCCGCCCAGAAGGTAATGGCCATAGTGATGGCAATGATGACGCCAAATACCGCAAAGGTCATCCATTTAAATTCGTCGGCAACAGCACCGCCAGCGGCAAAAGCCGAACTGCTGGACAAGAGTGCCGCCGCAAAAAATGCAACAGTATTAAGGATTCTCATTATTTTAAACTCCCAGTTTATGCGCATCAGCAATAATTGCCTGTGCCATGACGTCAAATTCAGTGTTCGCTTTCTTCGAATAGACAAAGGCAATTGTCCAAGCCACGACGAACTCTGACAGAGCAAACAAGATACCCACATTGACCACACCCCAGACCTTGATCTTAAACAAATCCTGGAAATAAGCGGCGCCAATTGGCAACATAAAATAATAAACCGTCGACAGGAGCATTAACCCCCACAAAAAAGATGTCTTCTTCCGGTGCAACTCCTGAAACCGGGGATCCGTATCAATAGCAGCCCAGTTCATCTCGCGTTTTGACATTCCATCTCCTCCCATGAATTGATAAACAACCATCTTGTTGGCTCACACCCGAATCAATCTTCTCCTTATCCTTTCAGCAAACAACAGCTCACTTAAAAACCTTACAGAATGGATTTCATCGCCCCCATGTACGAACGCAGCTCCTCACCGATCATCTCAACACCGGTGAAACGGATCGCCTCGTTGACGGCAATGAGCTTGACGTTATCAACACCGTTATCCCGCGAGGCAAGCCCCTTGCCGATCACATCAGTGTCAATATTCTTCATGAAATCAGCCAGCATGGGCACCGCCGCATGGGCAAAAAGGTAGCAACCATATTCCGCAGTATCCGAGATAACCACATTCATCTCATACAACTTCTTACGGGCAATGGTATTGGCAATGAGCGGCACCTCGTGCAGGGACTCATAATAGGCGGATTCCTCCTTGATACCGGCGGCGACCATGGTGTCAAAGGCCAGCTCCACTCCGGCCTTGACCATGGCGATCATCAGGATACCGTGATCAAAGTACTCCTGCTCCGGGATGACCGCCGTAGTGGAAGCCGCCTTTTCAAAGGCGGACTTGGCTGTTTGCGCCCGCCATTTCAGAAGGTTGACATCATCTTTAGCCCAGTCCTTCATCATCGTCTTGGAAAAGGAACCGGACATGATGTCATCCATATGTTTTTCAAAGAGAGCCCGCAGGATATCCTTTAACTCCTCAGAGAGGGCAAAGGCCATGATCTTGGCCGGATTTGTCAAACGATCCATCATATTGGTGATCCCGCCATGCTTCAGGGCCTCAGTGATGGTCTCCCAGCCATGCTGGATCAACTTGGAGGCATAACCAGCCTCGATCCCTTTTTCGATCATCTTGTTGAAGCAGAGGAGAGAACCGGCTTGGAGCATGCCGCAAAGGATGGTCTGCTCGCCCATGAGATCAGATTTTACCTCGGCCACAAAAGAAGACTGGAGAACACCGGCACGATCGGCCCCGGTACCGCAGGCATAGGCCTTGGCCAGCTCCCAACCTTTTCCCTGCGGATCATTTTCGCGATGCACCGCGATCAGGGTGGGCACCCCGAAACCACGCTTGTACTCTTCCCGCACCTCGGTCCCAGGAGATTTTGGGGCCACCATGATAACGGTGAGATCCTCGCGGATCTGCATCCCTTCTTCCACAATATTGAAACCGTGCGAATAGGACAGACAGGCACCCTTTTTCATCAGCGGCATGATGGCCGTGACCACCTTGGTATGCTGTTTATCCGGGGTCAGATTGATGACCAAATCAGCCTTAGGGATAAGCTTCTCAAAGGTGCCCACGGTAAAGCCATTAGTGCTGGCATTCTTGAAAGACTGCCGTTTCTCACTGATGGCCGCCTCGCGCAGAGCGTACGAGATATCAAGACCGCTGTCCCGAAGGTTTAGCCCTTGATGCAGCCCCTGAGCGCCGCAACCGACAATCACGATCTTCTTGCCACGCAAGGCCTCAACCCCGTCGAACTCAGAAGAGTCCATAAACCGGCACTGCCCAAGTTCCTGAAGCTGCAGGCGCAACGACAGACTGTTGAAATAATTTTGTCCCATTATTTTCTCCTTCTCTTTATAAAAGTTGATTTATTTATTTTTAAAACGACCACATAAAAACATACCAGACACCTTGAAAAGGTAAAGGATTTTATAGCATAGTCTTATTTTGCATGGCGTCAAGTGCATTATCGCCGCTTCCACGTAAAGCTGGACAATCTTATGAGAATCAATACCACATGTTTCCGACTTTTCCGGCCTGATAGATATCCTTTAAGGTCAACAACCCGCCTTTCCTGAATTTCTTGAGGAGAAAGAGAAAAAGATAGGCCGTCTGCATCGCATCCTCAAAGGCGTCATGGGCCTTGAACATGGGCAGATGATACTCTTTGGCCAGATCTTCAAGGACGTAACTGCAGGAGCGGTCTTCCTCGTCCTGAAAATGGCCGTTGAGTACCCGCCGATAACCCTGGGCCAAACGCATGGTGTCAATCCCGGGATTGGACAGGGTGCCGCCAAGAACCTTACGGGCCGCCCTGTTCAAAAAATCCATGTCAAGGGGCAGAAAATGACCCACCATGAGACTGTTTCCTGCAAACTCCACAAAGGCAGGCAGCACCTCCGCCAGGGGCGGCGCTTGGGCCAACTGTTGCGGGGTAATCCTGTGGATCAGGGTGGCCTGGGTATGCTCGATATTCCGTGGTCGGATATACTGATGAAACGTAGTACCCAGATCGATCTGCAGATCTCTGATCAGAACAGCGCCAATAGAGATGATCTCGTCACGTTTCCGGTCAAAACCAGTCAGCTCGGTATCACAGACGACAAAGGTGTACTCGGTAAGCGGCTTCGACTGATCAAATTTGGCAAAAGCCTCCCGATTCTGGACAATAAGCGGATGGGGAGGGGCAAACCAGGTCTTTGGTTTGAAGAAATTCACCATCACATCACCGGATACATCCGCTCCAGCACACCATACAGCCTTTCTATCACCGCAAAGGCATCCTTAAGCATCCTTCGTTCCAGATCAGAGAGATCCGCCGGATCGATATGGTTGTCAGGAAGGATTCCGGCCTCAATCTGCCGCAATTGATGCACCAGACGCTGCTGCATCTGCAGTTCATAGGCCTCGCTCGCCGCTGACCATAACTCCCCCTGAATCTGTTCTCCTTCCATCAGAGCCTTTAGACGGGCCAGGGTATTGGTCTCTTTCACCCCGAATTTCAATGCCAGCACCCGGGAAAAATTAACAAAAGGGGTCAACCCCTGCCGCTTGATATCCAGCCGGTTTTTATGCTCTCCATCTTTTTCCACAATAAAATTTTTGAAAAAAGAGAGCGGAACACGGGTCTCCATACAGTGACGGGCCAGATGGAACAGGAAAAGATCCCGCCCTGCTATCTGCCGGTTCAGATACGCTCGCAGCTCCTCAGCAAGCATGGTCTCGCCGAATCCGGCACGAAAGTCAAAAAAGATAATGGAATTGAGCAATTCCTGCGGTTCAGGTGCAGCAATCCAATGGTCAAAATAGTGCGTCCATACCGCAAAAGGTTGACACCAGAGCGGATTAGTGGCCATAATCTCGCCAGGACAGAGCGGATAGCCACAGTTGACCAGATGATCAATGGCCTTGGCAGCAAATACCGCAAAATAAGCCTCCGCTGCCTGTTTCTGGGCCTCATCCCCCGGATCGGCATAGAGGATGGCATTATCCTGATCAGTCTTGAAGGTCTGCTCGCGCCGCCCTTCGCTGCCAAGAAGCAGCCAGCAGTAGGGCACCGGCGGCGGCCCCATCTCTTTTTCAAGCAGGGTCAACATCTGTCCCAGAATATGATCGTTGAGGATGGCGATCATCTGGGTGATATTGCCGGCCTTGGCCCCTTCGCCGATCAATCCCCGAATCACCTCCGGAATCTTCTGGGCCAACGGATAAAGCCCGGCAATCTGCTGCTGGGCGCGAATCTCCCGGAACAGATAATAGGGTGAGTGCCCCTGCAGGAGCATGATATCATGGGAGGTAATCACCCCGATGACCCGTCCGCCGCGCTCTACCGCCAGATGATGAATCCCGGTGGCCATCATCTTCAACAACACATCAAAACAGAGGGATTGGGACAGCACCGTCTGCACCGGGCTGTTCATAATGGTCGCAACCGGCTCGTTATAATCCAGCCCGGCCGCCACCACCTTGCCTCGGAGATCACGGTCGGTAATAATGCCGACAATCTCTTCCTCATCAATCGTGTCATGGACCAGCAGGCACCCCACCCGATACTCAGACATGAAGGCGGCGGCCTCCTGAATGGTGGCACTGGCCGCGATCTTGCGCAAGGTCTTCACCAGATCGCCAACTCTGATCGAGAATAGATACAGATCCTCGTTGCTGCGCGGCGCCACCTTGTGATGACGGAGCTCACTATAAGCGGTGATGACGATCTTTTCGGAAAAACTCTTCAGATAATAATGGGCAAAACCTGCCTGTTTTTCAATAAGATCAAGAAAGATCTCCCGGGGCAGGAGGAAACAAAAGGTATCCTCCACGGTTTCGATATTGAGATTGGCACGAGTACCGCGGATGATGGCCAGGGCCCCGACAGAGGCGCCTTCCCCGCGAAAATCCTTCAGGGTCACCTCGCCGTTGTCGTCTTCGAGAAAGGCCTTGACCCCGCCGCGCTGGATCAGATAGAGATGGGTCAACTCGGTGGAATCAGCAGTGAGGACCCTGGTTCCTTTGGGGAAAAAATCAATGCGGCAATGACGGGCAAGATCACTCAGCGTTTCTGCATCCAGAGTGTTAAAGGGCATGATCCCCTTGAAAAATGAGATTGCCACATCCGGGGCAACCACATGGACATCATTCCCTTTGAAGATTGCCATTCACTCACTCTCCCTGCCCTTTAATAGCTGCAAAACAACAAGGCGGGGCTTCCTTGCCAGAAAGCCCCGCCTTATCTCATCGATCACGAAAGATCAGACTATTTTTTGGCCAGGGCCTTCTTGCCATTGATCAGATCCTCAACCACTGACGGATCAGCCAGGGTCGAGGTGTCGCCAAAGTTTTCAAAATCATTGGCGGCGATCTTTCGCAAGACCCGGCGCATGATCTTGCCACTGCGGGTCTTAGGCAATCCTGGTGCGTACTGGATGGCATCGGGCGAGGCAATCGGGCCGATCTCGGTGCGCACATGGGCCCGCAATTCAACCAGCAGCTCAGGGGTCTGTTCCACATTGGACTTCACCGTGACAAAGGCATAAATGGCCTGACCCTTGATCGGATGCGGCATCCCGACAACTGCGGCCTCGGCAACCGAATGATGAGCCACCAGGGCCGACTCGATCTCGGCGGTGCCCAAACGGTGACCGGAAACATTAATAACATCATCAAGACGTCCCATGATCCAGAAATAGCCGTCCTTATCGCGGCGAGCCCCGTCTTCAGGGTCATAGATGTTTGCATACCGACTAAAATAGGCCTTCTTGAATCGCTCCGGATCGCCAAACACCCCGCGCAGCATGCCCGGCCAGGGTTTGCGGATAACCAGATGTCCGCCCTCATTGGGACCGGCCTCATGGCCTTCTTCCGTATAGATAGCCGCATCAATACCCGGCAGAGGCAGGGTGGCGGAACCAGGTTTTAAGGGCGTGGCATACGGAAGCGGAGAGATCATGATTCCACCGGTCTCAGTCTGCCACCAGGTATCAACAATGGGCAGTTTTCCCTTGCCGATATTGGCATGATACCACATCCAGGCCTCAGGATTAATCGGTTCGCCAACGGAACCAAGGATCCGCAGGCTGGAGAGATCATAGCGCTTTGTTGGCTCCTCGCCATCCCGCATCAGAGCCCGGATAACAGTAGGGGCAGTATAGAAGATGTTGACCTGGAACTTCTCGACAATCTTCCAGAAACGGTCCGGCCCCGGATAGGAAGGCACGCCCTCAAACATCAAGGAAGTGGCGCCCATCCCCAGAGGGCCATAGAGGATATAGGAATGGCCGGTAACCCAGCCGATATCGGCGGTACACCAGTACACATCATTATCCTTCAGGTCAAATACCCACTGACAGGTGTGCATCACATAGGTGAGATAGCCGCCGGTGGTGTGGACCACGCCCTTGGGTTTGCCGGTGGAGCCGGAGGTGTAGAGGATAAAAAGGACATCCTCGGCATCCATGGACTCAGGCGTACAGGTACTGGCGATATCAGCACCAGTCACCTCATCATGCCACCAGGTGTCCCGGCCAGCCAGCATCTGGATCTCGTTGCCGGCCCGTCTGACCACAATGACATCCTTAATGCTGTCGCACTCTTCCAGCGCCTGATCAGCATTAGGTTTCAGGGGAATCGTCTTACCCGCGCGCAGCACAGCATCGGCGGTAATCAACACCTTGGCCTCACAGTCCTGAACCCGACTCTTGAGGGCAATCGCCGAGAAACCGGCAAAGACCACTGAATGGATGGCGCCAATGCGGGCACAGGCCAAGAGAGAGATAGCCAGCTCCGGGATCATGGGTAGATAGATGGCAACCCGGTCGCCCTTTTTCACCCCTTTTTTCTTCAGGACATTGGCCATCCGGCAGACCTCAGTATAGAGCATCTGATAGGTATAAACCCGGACATCCTCTTCCGGTTCTCCCTGCCAGATGATGGCGGCCTTGTTACGCCGTCCATTCGTCAGATGGCGATCAAGACAGTTAGAGGAGATATTCAGTTTGCCGCCTTGAAACCATTTAATTTCGGGCTTGTTATAATCATACTCAAGAACCTTGTCCCATTTCTTGTCCCAGGTAACCAGCTCTCCGGCACGTTCCGCCCAGAACCCTTCAGGATCCTCCATGGAACGTTGATAGGCTGCCTTATAGGCCTCCATACTTCCCACATGGGCGGCATCCCGTCCTTCCTGCGGGGGCTCAAAGGTACGGCCTTCACTCAATAGACTGGTAATCTTATCTTCATCGACACTCATTGCGCTCTCCTCTCCACTCTTGTTAAAAAACGTATGGCAATCCTGAAAGACAGATTGAACTTACCAGAAAACAAACGATTTCTGTAATAAATGCCCCCTCAGCTTCACAGGCCTGCCCTCAAGACATGACACAATACTCAATAAATACAAAGCATTCAGGCAGGATCAACAGTCTCAAAATGATTTAATCATACCTTAAACCTTACTCGTTTTTCAAATAAAAAAATGAACACCATCATTACGTGCCGCTGTAATGATGCTTACTCATGGTAAAAATCCGGATAAAAGATGATAATAGTTTTCTGTTCCATGTCAGATAAAATATGGTAAAATAAGAAAACTTGCCTTTACCTGACTTCCATCTGAAAGCAACGATAGCGGGGAACTACTCAGATGTTAAGGCTGAAGGCTCATGGTTATTCGATAAAATAATTGCGCTCCTTTTTCACTCAATGCAAATATCTTGAGCTTGATGGTCATGTACGGTTTTTTCTCACAGCCCCTTCAACCTGCCAACCTGAATCGTTACAAAAAAATATGGTTTTTCTATAGGAATAGAATGATTATGCACAAAATATATCTTGTTTTATCTTTTTTTCTGATCAGTTGCGTTTCTCCTGTTTTTGCAGTTGGAGGAGATGCTCAATCAGCCCAGCCGCCTGGTATGGACACGCAGGCAAGCAAGCCGGAAGCGATACTGCAAGCGCCGCTCGCGACAGGGATCTCCCCGACCGAAACCCAGCCGGCCATCTGGACCGCCCGTCAGGCCGTGCATTTCGCACTGACCCATAGCCCGGACAGCCAGGTGGCAACCCAAAGAATCGAGGCGGCTAAGGCCATAATGAATCAGGTCAAGGCCAGCTTTTATCCGCAGATTGGCCTCAGCGCCGAGTATGCTCAGACCAATAATCCCATGTATTCCTTTGGAAATATCCTCAATCAGGGGCAGTTTAATCAGTCCATTGATTTTAACGACCCAGGCCGTACCGATAATCTGAACCTGCGTGCGGGCCTGCAATACCGACTTTATAATGGCGGCCGTGATCAGGCCGGAGTAAAGGCGGCGGAGGCCGGAATTGCAGTATCGGAGATGCAGCAAATCGCGGTATCCGCCCAGCTTGGCTTTGAAGTGGTACGCACCTTTCATACCATTGCCCAGGCCATGGACATGCTGGAAGCTCATCAGGCATCAATCAAGGCGATAGACTCCTCTCTGGTCGTTGCCAGGGCACGTTTTGAGGCAGGCGATCTGCTCAAGGCTGATCTGCTGAATATCGAGGTACAGGAATCGATGGCCAAGGAAAATATGATCCTGGCGGAACATAGTCTGGAGCTTGCCCGCAAGGCCTTTCTCAATCTTCTCGGTCTGCGCGAGGGACAGGTTTTGATTGATACGGTCCAGGAAAGTGAGCAGGAACTGCCGGAAGATCGCAATTATGTGAAACGTCCGGAGCTCAAGGGCATTGAGGGACAGATTGAAGCGGCAGAGGCAGAATTGCGTGTGGCCGAAGGAGGACGGTATCCTACAATCGATGGTCTGGCCCATTATCAGTATGATCGCGGTTTTGTCCTGAATGGTTCGGGAGACTCCTGGATGGGTGGGGTACGGGTTAATTATCCTCTCTTTACCGGGGGAAAAACAGAGGCGGATATTGCCAGTGCGAAAGCTAAACTTGCCAGATTGGCGGCGGAAAAGCAGAAACTCGAGCTGGCCATGGATTTTGAGGTGCAGCAGGCGGATCTTGCCTACAAGCAGGCGGAACAGCGTTTGCAGGTTACTGAAAAGATGTTTGAACAAGCACTGGAAAGCGCTCGTCTGAGCCGGATTCGTTTCAAGGAGGGAGTGATTCTCGCTTCCGATCTTATGAATATTGAAACACGGCTGACCGAGGCCCAGGTGCGACAGACTGTTGCCAAGGCTGCCATTCGTGTGGCTGTTGCCGATTTACGCCGAGCTACAGGGCTGTCACAGTTTTAAGGATATCATCCAAGGTTTACAGTTACGCTTTCTGCCATCAGCTCAAGATACTATGGTGCGCCGAGTATCTTCACAATATATCTTTCCGGGTGCGCACCATGAACGCTAACATAATAAATTACATATTTTTTTATTTTAATAAGTAGATAAGGGAAGACAAGCAATGAGATTAGAGAAGCAATTAATCGGATATCTATTGGTGGCAGGGGTTCTTACGCTTGCAGGCTGCAAAGGGGAGCATGAAGGTAAGCCCGCGCCCAAGCTGCCGGTGGCGCAGGTGAGTGTGCAGGAGGTGGTGGCGGAGACCGTTAGATCACAAATTGAGGTGGTGGGAACGGTACATGCTGTTGAGCACGCGTCCATTGCTCCCAGGGTGAGCGGACAGATTGTCGCGATGCCGGTGGACCTCGGTTCACAGGTGCACAAGGGTGATCTCCTGGTCAAGATAAGTACCGGTGAGATCTTGGCCCAACTCCTCCAGGCCCAGGCCCGGGTTGAACAGGCCAGGCGGAATCTTGCCAGGGAAGAAAGGTTGCAGAAACAAGAGGCCTCCACCCTTGAAACCGTAAAGTCTCTGCGGGAGCAGGCCAGGATCGCTGCGGCCGCCCATGAAGAGGTAAAAACCATGCTGGAGTATGCGACCATCACCGCCCCTTTTGCCGGGATCGTAACCCGCAAGATCGCAAGTGTTGGTGATCTTGCATCGCCCGGTGTCGCCTTGCTGGAACTGGAAAATGAAAAGGCGTTGCAGGTGGTGGCCCAGGTGCCTGAAGGGTTGATTCTCAAGGTACGCAAGGGAGATGTCCTCCCGGTCTCTGTTCCGGCCGCCGGGGTGACCTTGAACGGAGAGGTGGCAGAGGTGGCCCCGGCGGCAGACCCTTCCTCACGTACTGCATCGGTGAAGATTAATATAACGGCTGCTGCTGATCTCAGGCCTGGCCAGTTTGCCAGGGTGACCCTGACCAATGAAGGAGAGAAGTCTCTGGTAATCAGCGAGAAGGCGATATTGTCTTTTGGCCAGATGGAGCGGGTATTTCTGGTTGAAGACGCAGGCCAAGGAAGGCCCAGTGTCGCAAGCGCCAAGGATGGCGCAGGGGCGACCAACATTGCCCATCTGCATCTGGTGCGGACGGGCGCACGCTACAACGGGCAGGTTGAGATCCTGGCTGGCCTTATTCCCGGAGATCGAGTAGTTGTCAGTGGAGCAGACAAACTGCAGGACGGACAGCCTCTGGATGTGAAACCGCAGGCCATGGATCTGCCTTCAGGGAAGGAGAAAGAGCGGCCATGAGCAGTCAGAATCTTCTTGAAAAACCTGGTTTTGCCGGCCGGGTAGCCGCAATCTTTGTCAATTCCCGGTTAACCCCGGTTGGGATCCTCGCTTCATTGCTGTTGGGCCTGATCGCCATTGTCATGCTGCCCAGAGAGGAAGAGCCGCAGATCAAGGTGCCCATGATTGATGTCATGGTGTCCATGCCCGGGGCCACCCCGAAGGAGGTGGAGGAGCGGCTTTCCATTCCCATGGAAAAGCTGCTCTATGAGCTGCCCGGGGTGGAATATATCTACTCCACTTCCCAGTCAGGTCAGTCTATGCTGGTGGTGCGTTTTTATGTGGGTGAGGATCTGGAGACCTCCATTGTCCGCTTGAACCAGAAGCTGGCTACCAATTTTGATCGTATCCCGCACGGAGTTTCCCCGCCACTGGTCAAACCGCATATCATTGATGATGTGCCTGTCCTGGCCCTGACCTTTCACAGTAACACCTATGACCATTATACCCTGCGTCGGATTGCGGCCCAGGTGAACGATGCGATCAAGAGCGTCCACAAGGTAGCGGAGACCACCTTGATTGGCGGGACCAGACGTCAAGTCAGAATCCTTTTTGATCCTCTGCTCCTAGCCGCACGTAATCTGACGGTAGCCGAGTTGGTGCCGAAGATCCAGCAGGCCAACCGTCAGGATTATTCCGGCCGGCTGGAGACGCGAAATCAGGAGTTCCTGCTGCAGACCGGGGAATTTTTAAACAGCGCCAAGGAGGTTGGCCGACTGGTGGTGGGTCTCTATGACGGCGGCCCCGTCTATCTTGATGAAGTGGCCCAGATCCTTGACGGCCCTGAAGAGCCCGACAATTACGTCCTTTTCGGTGCCGCTGGCGTCCATGGCCAGGAGGCGGCGGTGACCCTCTCCGTTGCCAAGCGTCCAGGGGCCAATGCCGTGAGCGTGGTAAGCGAGGTTCTGAGCAAGGTGGAGAGCCTGAAAGGGACCTTGATCCCGGCTGATCTTGAGGTAACGGTGACCCGTAATTACGGGGCCACAGCTGCGGAAAAGTCCAATGAGCTGCTGCTCCATATGGGGATCGCGGTCTTTGGCGTGGCTGTGCTCATCCTCTTTTTCCTGGGCTGGCGGGAATCGATGATCGTCATGCTGGCCATCCCCTCCACTCTGGGCCTGACCCTGCTCGTCTTTTATCTCTACGGCTATACCTTGAACCGCATCACCCTCTTCGCCCTGATCTTTTCCATCGGCATTCTGGTCGATGACGCCATTGTGGTGGTGGAAAATATTGTCCGTCACATGCGTCTGCCTGCCAGCCGTGCCCGGTCGCTCGTTGATGTGGCAGTGGAGGCGGTGATTGAGGTGGGAAATCCCACCATTCTTGCCACCTGGGCGGTGATTGCCGCCATTCTGCCCATGGCCTTTGTCGGCGGGCTCATGGGTCCCTATATGCGACCTATTCCCATTGGCTCATCAGCGGCCATGATCTTTTCGCTGATCATTGCCTTTACCGTAACCCCCTGGGCCGCCACCCATATCCTGAAGAAGAAGTGCCGTCCCAGTGAGTGTGCGGTCGATGATGGGCATACCGAAGATCATGCCCCGGATGATTTTTTCACCAGACTCTATCACCGGATCATGGACCCCTTGTTGGCCAGTGGTTCCTGGCGTCTGCTCTTTTTTGCGGTCATTATCTCCCTGCTGCTCGGGACCTGTTCCATGGTCTATTTCGGCCTGGTCAAGGTGAAGATGCTGCCCTTTGACAACAAGAGTGAATTTCAGGTGATTCTCAATATGCCCGAGGGCTCAACTCTGGAGCAGACCAGCCGGGTAGCCCTTGAGATGGCTGAGGTGATCAAGAAAGATCCGGCCGTGGTCAATTATCAGGTCTATACCGGTACGGCCTCGCCGTATAACTTCAATGGCCTGGTCCGCCATTATTTTCTTCGTAGTGGGCCGACGGTGGCCGATATCCAGGTGAACCTGCGGCCCAAAGATGAGCGGGATGTCCAGAGCCATGCCATTGCCGTGCGGGTGCGTCCGGAGGTTGCCCTCATTGCCAAAAAATACGGGGCAGCGGTGGCAGTGGCTGAGGTGCCACCCGGCCCTCCTGTGCTTCAGACCCTGGTGGCTGAGATCTACGGCCCCACGGAGGCTGACCGGGTGCGGCTGGCCGAATCGGTCAAGGGAATATTTGAGAGCTCCGAGGGTGTGGTCGATGTGGACTGGTACCGGGAGACCGAGCGCAAGCGAATGGTGCTGACCATCGACAAGGAAAAGGCGGCCTTGAACGGAATCTCCGAGGGTGAGATCACCCGCACCGTCCATCTGGCCATGCAGGGGATGTCCATTGATCTCTTTCATCAGCCCGCTGACAAGGAAGAGATCGATATGGTGCTGGAGCTGCCCCGCGAACTCAGGGCGCACGTCGATGGACTCCTGAATATCTCCCTGCGCTCATCCACAAATCCGCAGGCACCGCTGGTGCCGCTCCGGGAACTGGTGCGGGTGACCGAGGCCGCAGTTGATCAACCCATCTTCCGGAAAAATCTCAAACCGGTGATCTATGTCACCGGCGATGTGGCCGGCACCGTCGAGAGTCCGGTCTATGCCATCCTTGATATGAACAAGAAACTGGCAGCGCTCAAGGGCGGGGAGTATGGCGGACTTGAGGACAAGGTGCGGATCTACAATCTGAACCAGCCCTTTATGGATGCCGAACCCTCCATCAAATGGGACGGCGAGTGGCATATCACCCTGGAGGTCTTTCGCGACCTGGGTCTGGCCTTCTGCGTGGTCATGATCCTGATCTACATGCTGATGGTCGGCTGGTTCAAGGATTATTTCACGCCCCTGGTGGTCATGGCAGCCATCCCTTTTTCCCTGATCGGCATCCTGCCGGCCCATTGGGGATTCGGCGCCTTTTTCACCGCCACCTCCATGATCGGGTTCATGGCCGGCGCCGGCATTGTGGTGCGGAACTCCATCATCCTGGTGGACTTTATCGAGCTGCGGATCAGTCATGGCCTGCCCCTGGCTGAAGCGGTGGTTGAGGCCGGGGCCATCCGCTTCCGGCCCATGCTGCTCACCGCCCTGGCGGTGGTGGTTGGCGCCTCGGTGATTCTGGCTGATCCAATCTTTCAGGGACTGGCCATCTCGCTGATGTTTGGTGAGATTGCTTCTCTGCTGATCAGTCGCATGGCGGTGCCGGTACTCTATTTTATGCTGAAAAATAAAAAGAAGGTGTCTGTTTGAACATCAGAAAAGCAGGTGAGTATTGTGGGGCAATCTTTGGTTGTGTTGCCGTGTATTCATTATGAACTCTCAACAGAACTATACCCTGGTTGCCACCTGTGCCGCCGGTCTGGAATCACTGGTTCAGGACGAGATTACGTCATTCGGCGGCCAGGAGATCGTCCGGGCCAAGGGGGTTGTCACCTGGCAGGGAGATCTGACCAGCGGCTATCGAGCCTGTCTCTGGTCCCGTTTCGCCTCGCGCGTCCTGCTGCAGCTGGCCGAATTTCCGGCGGCCGATGACACCGAGCTCTACAACCAGTGCGGCACCATCAACTGGCAGGAGCACATGGATAACAGCTCTACCTTTGCCATTGACTGCACCCTGAGCGATTCTGCCATTACCCACAGCCAATATGCCGCCCTCCGGGTCAAAGACGCGCTGGTGGACCAGTTTCGGGAGCGGAGCGGCGAACGCCCTTCGGTCCAGGTTGAACGGCCGGATCTGCAAATCCGGCTTCATATCCACAGCGACCAGGCAACTCTGTCCCTTGATCTTTCCGGTGAAAGCCTGCATCGTCGGGGCTACCGGGTGGAGGGTGCCATTGCCCCGTTGAAGGAAAGCCTGGCCGCAGGCATTGTGGCCCTGGCCGGGTGGACCAGGGATGTGGCGATTGATAGCATGTTTCTTGATCCCATGTGCGGTTCCGGTACCCTGCTCATTGAAGCGGCCCTGCTCTATGGTGATTCCGCACCCGGCCTCTGGCGCAGCTATTTTGGTTTCATGGGCTGGAAGGGTCATGATGAAGAGCTCTGGTCCCGGCTTGTTGACGAGGCGGTCGCCCGGGAAGATGCGGGGCTGGATCGGCCATGGCCGATGATTCTTGGCTATGATGCCGATCCGGTAGTGGTGGCGGCGGCCCGCAAGAATATTGAGAAGGCGGGGCTGACGGAAAAGATCCGGGTCAAACAGGGTCAGCTTGCCAACCTGAAACGTCCGGCGAACAAGGGGTTTCTGGTCTGTAATCCGCCCTATGGTGAGCGCCTCAATGAAGTGGATGAGGCAGTCCAGCTCTATCGGGCCTTGGGCCGGGTAGCACGGCAGGAGTTTGTCGGCTGGCAGGTAGGGTTCTTTATTGCCGGCCCTGATTTTGCCGATCGCTTTGGTCTGCCATGGCAGGCCAGCCATCGACTCTTTAACGGGCCGCTCGCCTGTCGCCTGTTTTGTGCGGAGGTGGCAGAACAGGTCCCGGAGCCGGAGTTCCGGTGGCAGGTTTCCCCTGAGTTGTTTCAGGGGGAGGGTTCGGAATTTGCCAACCGGTTAGCCAAGAATCTGAAGAAGATGCTCAAATGGGCGGAACGAGAGAAGATTACCTGCTTCCGCGTTTATGACCGCGATCTTCCTGAATATAATGTGACCATTGATCTTTATGGCAAGTGGATTCATGTGCAGGAGTATGCCCCGCCCGTCACCATCGACCCGGAGCTGGCCGCGACGCGATTCAGCCTGGCCCTGGCCATGATACGTGAGGTCCTCGGGGTGCGCCGGGACCGGATCTTCATCAAGACCCGCAAGAAACAGAAAGGGAAGGAGCAGTACCAGAAACAGGGCAGCCGCAGCAAGATGGTTGAGGTGCGGGAAGGAAGCTGTTTTTTCCTGGTCAATTTCACCGATTACCTGGACACCGGCCTCTTTCTCGATCATCGGATCACCAGGAATCGTATTGGCCAGCTTGCGGCCGGCAAGCGGTTTCTCAACCTGTTTGGGTATACCGGAACGGCAACCATCCATGCGGCCAGAGGCGGGGCGGAGTCAACAACTACCGTTGACCTGTCAGCCACCTATCTCAGCTGGGCCAGGATGAATCTGGCCCTGAACGGCTATGGCGGCCCGGCCCACCAAACCATCCAGGAGGATTGTCTGCGCTGGCTGGAAGATCCACGAGGTCAGTATGATCTGATCTTTGTTGATCCGCCCACCTTTTCCAATACCAAAAAAGAAAATCGGGTCTTTGATGTGCAGCGGGATCACACACGGCTGCTGGAGCTTGCCATGCGTCATCTGGCCCCCGGCGGTCTGTTGATCTTTTCCACTAATTTCCGCAAGTTTGTCCTTGATGAAGCCTTGGGCCAGCGTTTTGCCGTCCGTGATATCAGCCGTGAGACCATTCCTCTGGACTTTGAACGGCACAGCCGGATTCATCAGTGCTGGGAGTTTCGAAGCCAGGAATCTTAAACAATGACCTGTTTGGCAACCTGCCGCAACCTGTTTTCCTGTCTCTGCCCTTATTTATTGACGACGGTTTAATGAAAAGAAGCCGAACATAAGAAGGCCGACTTCACAGAGAATGGATGGCGTTGTTGAAAATATCCACTGGACAAACAACCATCGTGATCATATTTTTGTATAATTACAAATGGCGCCTGGACCAAATCACTTACAACACAATACAATCACCTCTTTTTTAACCAAATACTCATAAAGGAAACCTCCATGATCATCACCGACTGGGTTCACACCATCGCCGGATTTCTCATCCTCCTCTCATTGGCCTTGGGAGTTTTTCTCCATCCTTACTGGCTCTTTGTCGCCGCCTTTGTGGGGGCCAATCTCTTCCAATACGGGATCACCAAATTCTGCCCTCTGGCCATGATCCTGAAGGCCCTGGGAGTGGCCGAAACACGCTGCTGCAGCTCTGCAAAATAATCTCAACAAACAATGTTCGTGTGGACTCTTGATTGCTCCACACGAACATCCCGCATGCTCAGTGCACTGAACAGGAGATACACGGGTCATAAGCCCGCACCAGCATCTCCGCCAACAGCTCAATCTCTTTGTCGCTTTTGCCCTGCCCCACACAGAACACGGCAAGCGCCTCAATATCATGACGGATATTGGCATGATTCTGGCTGGTAGGGATCACACAATCAGCCTTGACAATCCTGCCCGCGGCGTCAAGATGCAGGCAGTGATAGAGGATTCCCCGGGGAACCTCCACTGCCGCCACTCCGATCCCTGCCCTGACCGCAACCACCTGCCGTGGATCCTGCCAGGGCTCGGCCAGCAGATCATCAATCAACTGCATTGACTCCAGCACGACCTGCACACATTCCACCAGTTGGGCCATCACATTCATAAAGGGATTATGAGTCACCGGCACAAGCCCAACCTCCTCGGCAATAGCCCTGGCCTCCGGCAGCAGACCTGCGAAGTTATTATTGATCCGGGCCAGGGCGCCAACGGCCAGAGATTTTCGCGACAGGCGGCTCAGTTTTGAGGTAGACCACTCCGCCATATACTCATTGGTCATGGCCGCATATTCCTGCTCCTGTTTCACCACCCCGTCTGTGGAGATGAGATCGCCGCCAATAAAGGGATAATCCCCCTTACCCTGCAGGGATACGAACTCGGTCTCCCGCTGGAAATCAGGGATGGAAAAAGACCTGAACAGCTCAACACTGACCCCAAGATCAACAAGAGATGCCTGCAGGCGCTGCCGGAACTGGCCCAGCCGATACCGGTCCGGCAACATGGTAAAACCACCGACCACGGTGCGGGTAGGGTGCAGCCTGCGCCCCCCCACCTCGTCACAGATATCATTGGCCAGAAGCTTGAGGCGGAGGGCCTGCTGCACCACCGCTGGATGACTCTGGGTCAGGGGCAGGACGCTGCCGACTCCCAGATAATCAGGGGCCGCCAGAAAATAGATATGAAGGATATGGCTCTGCAGAGTCTCCATGTGTTTGAGCAGCAACCGCAACCGACTGGTCTGCACAGTGGGCGTAATCCCGAAACCGTTTTCCACGGCCCGGATCGAGGCCAAGGTATGACCAATGGAGCAGATCCCGCAGATCCGCCCGCAGAGATAGGGCGCATTCTCAAAATGTTTCCCCACCAGGATGGCCTCAAAAAAACGCGGGGTCTCCACCACCTCCCAGCGGGCCTCCTGTACCTGCCCGTCCTGAATGACTATGCGAATGTTTCCATGCCCTTCCACCCTGGTCAGGTGTTTGATATCGATATCACAGGAGATCTTCATTTTGGTTCCTCCTTCTTGGCCCTGATATCAGCAACAAAGCCGGCAAAGCCGCCAAAACACTCAAGCCGATCGATCATCCGCTCCTGGGAGATCCCCCTTTCCGCCATAATGATCTGCAACCGAGCAAGATTGGCCTCGGGCGCCGGCCCGCGGCAGCCCCAGCAGCCCAGGCGGTTGGAAGGGCACCAGGCATCGCAGCCGGCCCGTGTCACCGGGCCAAGACAGGGCTCGCCCAGATCAAAGAGACAAATATTCTCTCGGGCCTTGCACTCCATGCACACCGGGTATTGAGGATGACGGATCTCCTCACCCAGGACCAGAGCGGTGACAATCCGTTCCACCTCTTCCTTCTTGATCGGACAGCCATAGATCTCGAGATCCACCTTAATGACTGCGGAAAGAGGTTTTACCTCCTGAGTCTCGATGGGAAAGGAGCCATAGACCTCTTTCTTCACCCACTCCAGATCGTTGAAACGATTTTTCAACTGGTTGACCCCGCCAAAGCAGGCACAACTGCCAAGCGCCACCACAACCCTGGCCTGCCTGCGGATGTGCTTAAGCCGTTCTTCCTCATCAGCCCGGGTCACGGAGCCCTCGACAAAGGCGATCTCATAATCATCTCCCGCCTCCTTCATCCCCTCCCGAAAACGGACAATCTCGACCAGGGAGAGAAAATCAAGCAGGGTCGCCTCGTTATTGAGCAGTTGCAACTGGCATCCCTCACAGGAACTCAACTCAAAAAATCCCACCTTGGGCCTGGCCACCGGGACCCCCAGAAATGTCTTGTTCATCGTCATTTCAGACACCTGTTCGAAAATAATTTAACAGCGTTGTCAATAAAAGACCTGTTGTAATCCGCCAGAGGCCTCTCCCAGAAACCGCCGGAAGAGACTGGCTGTTTCTGGGAAGAGGCATAAGGTGCCGTAAGCTCAAAGAGCAAAAAAAAGCCCTTGCTCTTTGAGCAACGGCACCTAAATAGCCTCCTTCAGATTCAGCACCGACCAGTAATCAAAGACCGGGCCATCAAGACAGGTATAGGTGGAGCCGATATTACAACGGCAACACTTGCCCCGGCCGCAGTGCATGCGCCGCTCCAGAGAGACAAAGATCTTCTCCACCGGCAGCCCGGCCTGGGTCAACAGGTCACAGACAAAAGGAAACATGACCGGTGGGCCACAGACAATGGCGCTGGTTCGCTCCCGAAAACGATCAGGGGCACTGCCGGCAATACGCTGTTTCAGGATCTCGGTGATCAACCCCACCGGCCCCTGCCAGCCTGATTCCGTCTGATCAACGATGATGTCGAGCCCCACATCAAACTGCCGCCACATAGCGTACTCATAGCCAAAAAGCAACTCAGAAGGCCGACGCGCCCCATAGATGATATCCACCTGACCATAACGACTCCGTTTTTCCAGCACCGCCAGAATGGGAGAGCGCAGCGGCGCAATCCCCAGGCCGCCGGCAATAAGGAGGATATCCTCACCCTCCATCTTCTCCACCGGAAAATGGGTGCCAAAGGGGCCGCTGATCCCGACTCTCGTTCCCCGTTCCACCCGATCCAAAAACCTGGTCATATTACCGACAGCCCGAATGCACAGTTCAAGATCACCATGGCGGACAGGAGATGAGGAGATGGAGAAAGGAGCCTCGCCTATACCCGGCAGTTCCAGCATGACAAACTGCCCCGGCCTGAAGATAAACTGTTCTCGTTCCACTGGGTCAACAAGTTGGATCTGGTAAAGCTTTTCCATCCTGGTCAAGGGATAGACATTGGTGATCTCAGCCTTGTAGGAGTACTCAAACTGCTCGCCGGTAACAGGCTGGATAAACTCAAGTTCCGTCTTCATCATTTTACTCCTGATGGTCTAATAAAAAGGCTCTGTTCCCGTTAAGTGTTGAAAAATAAGCAATGGTTCTTATCTTTTTGATATATCACAAGAAGGAGGGAACCATGGAGAACGAGTCCTTTTCTAAATTGTTAGTTCAAATCACCGAGATGGATCATCGGCAA
>CAISPV010000049.1 GCA_903887485.1 uncultured Desulfobulbaceae bacterium
GCTTATACAGGCCCGGATATGCCGCCGGTCGCCCCCCGCGCGGGGGCGTGGATTGAAACATTTGGATGCAGGAAGATGGAACTGGAGTCAACGTCGCCCCCCGCGCGGGGGCGTGGATTGAAACATCTGTCGTTGCTGCGACCACCATTGCCCCTTTGTCGCCCCCCGCGCGGGGGCGTGGATTGAAACTTCTGCCGGAGCTGTAACTCGGTGTTAGCTGTTGTCACCCCACGCCCGTGGGCGTGGATTGAAACATAGAGACGACATCCTTCCCTAACACAGGGGCGGCTGAGAATTCACAAAAAAATACTCAATCCTTTGTTTTTGGGTAAGCTGTGTGTATGATCTCATATGCTCCTCATTTGTGGTGATTTGAGTCGCGAAAAACTTACCACAGTTTGCTTTTCAAGCCGACTTGACTGGAGTAGCCAGTCGCCACGCGCGGGGGCGTAGATTGAAACCATCGACAGGCACCGGCTTTCATGGCCTCGCTCGTCGTCCCCCCACGTCAGTGGGGATAAGCCATCTCCTCCGCTAACATAAGGAAATAAACATGAGCGCCCCCCCCGACACCCCCGTGGCCCTCACCACCGCCCCCACTGGCTACGCCGACTGGCTGGCGGAACTGAAGACCCGTATCCACACCGCCCAGCAGCGCGCGGCGTTGGCGGTGAACCGCGAACTGGTGCTGCTCTATTGGCAGATTGGACGCGACATTTTGGAACGGCAAGCCCAACAAGGATGGGGGGCCAAGGTGATCGAGCGGCTGGCGCACGATCTGCGCACCGCTTTCCCGGACATGAAGGGGTTTTCGCGCGCCAACCTGATGTACATGCGCGCCTTTGCCGAGGCTTGGCCGGATGCCGTAATTGTCCAACAGCCTGTTGGACAATTGCCCTGGGGGCATAACCTGGTGTTGCTCACCCGGCTGAAAGACCCGGCAATGCGCCTGGCCTATGCTGGGCGTGCTATCCAGCATGGTTGGTCGCGCAACGTACTGAACATCCATATCGAGACCCGGCTGTTGGAGCGGGAAGGTCAGGCTGTCACCAACTTTGAGGCGCAACTGCCTGCGCCTCAGACCGATCTTGCCCGCAACATGTTGAAAGACCCGTACCTTTTCGATTTTCTCGGAGTGGGCAAGGAGGCCGATGAACGCGAAATTGAGTCCGCCATCGTCCAGCACATCACCCGCTTTCTGCTGGAGCTGGGTGCTGGCTTCGCTTTCGTCGGGAGGCAGGTGCATCTCGAAGTGGGCGGCGACGATTTCTTCATCGATCTGCTGTTTTATCACCTCAAGCTGCGTTGTTATGTCGTGGTGGAACTCAAGGCAGGGGCCTTCAAACCCGAGCATACCGGGCAACTGAGTTTCTATCTGAGCGCGGTGGACGCGCAAATGAAATCGGAGCAGGACAACCCGACCATCGGCCTGCTCCTGTGCAAAACGAAAAATCGCGTGGTGGCTGAATATGCACTACGCGACTCAAACAAGCCCATTGGCGTGGCGGAGTACAAACTTGTCGAATCGTTGCCCAAAGAGTTGCAAACCAGCCTGCCGAGTATCGAGCAGATTGAGCGTGAGCTGGAAGATACGCCATGAGCACGGTATTTCGTGGGGCGCGGAACTTCACAATATGGGTTAGGATCATAGCTGGCTTATTAACCAGCCAACTTTCTGCCGACAATGCTGCCCATGCCTACCTTCCTTCGTAAAATCTTTTCCGGACACCGGCCAAAACTCGGCGGTCTGGAGATCCTCAAATATATAGGCCCCGGATTCATCGTGACCATCGGGTTCATCGATCCGGGCAACTGGGCGACCAATATTGCGGCCGGTTCGCAGTTTGGCTATGGCCTGCTCTGGGTGGTAACCCTCTCGACCCTCATCCTCATTCTGGTCCAGCACAACGCGGCGCATCTCGGAATTGTGACGGGGCTGTGTCTCTCGGAAGCCATTGTCAAATTCAACAACAAGCCCTGGACCGCATTCCTGCTTGGCAGCGCGATGCTGGCCTCTATCTCCACATCGCTTGCGGAGTTGCTCGGCGCGGCCATCGGGCTCAATATGCTGTTCAAGATTCCTGTTCCTGTCGGGACGATCCTGACTGCCGTGGTGGTGGTGGCGATTGTTTTCTCCAAGGGATATCGCGCCATTGAACGGTATATCATCGGCTTTGTCTCGATCATCGGCCTCTCCTTCATCTATGAAATCTTCCTGGCTGATGTCAACTGGCCGCTCACGGCTCGAAGTCTTGTTGTCCCCTCCGTGCCCCATGGCTCGATCATGATCATCATGGCCGTGATTGGGGCGGTGGTCATGCCGCACAACATCTTCCTTCATTCGGAAATTATTCAGAGCCGCCAGTTGCAGCTGGGCGATGAGCAGAGTATCAGGAAACACCTGCGCTATGAATTCATTGACACCATCGTTGCCATGGCCGCGGGCTGGGCGATCAACAGCGCCATGATCATCATGGCCGCCGCGGTTTTCTTCTCCGGCCACACCGTGGTCAGCGAGCTTGCCCAAGCGGAAGAGACCTTACGGCCATTGCTCGGCAACAATGCGGCCTTCGTCTTTGCCGCCGCCCTGCTCTTTGCCGGCGTCTCGTCGTCCATCTCCTCCGCTCTGGCCGGCGGCAGCATCTTTGCCGGATATTTCAGCGAACCTCTGGATGTTGCCGACAGCCATTCGCGGTTGGGGATCGTGATCTCTATCGGCTTGGCCGCCTTGGCAGTTTTTTTTCTCACCGATCCCTTCCAGGGCCTGATCTGGAGCCAGGTGGTTCTCAGTATTCAGTTGCCGTGGACAGTTTTTGGGCTCATCGCCCTTACTTCATCCGAACGGGTCATGGGCATACACCGCAATGCGGGAATAGAAAAATGGCTGCTGTGGGGGATTGCCGTGCTCATTTCTGCATTGAACGGTATCCTGCTCTACAGTTTTTTTTGAGGCTGGTCTGCTGATGAGTGCAACTGAAAACAACGACAAGAAGAGGCCGCCCATCCGCCATCTTTTACGCGCTCTCCGTTCCCGGAACTATCGCCTCTTTGTCGCCGGGCAAAGCGTGTCGCTCGTAGGAACCTGGATGCAGATGGTGGCCATGAGCTGGCTTGTTTACCGTCTGACCGGTTCTGCCATGCTCTTGGGTGTTATTGGTTTTATCAGCCAGATTCCGACTCTGCTTATCTCCCCGGTTGCCGGTGTGCTTGCTGACCGCTGGGACCGGCGGCGTCTGCTGATTGCGACCCAGACCCTGGCCATGTTGCAGGCGGCCTGTCTTGCCCTGGTCGTGCTGACCGGAATCGTCCAGGTCTGGCAGATTATTCTTCTGAGCCTGATTCTGGGTATTGTGAGTGCTTTTGACATTCCGATACGTCAATCCTTTGTCGTCGAGATGGTTGAACATCGGGAGGATCTGGGCAACGCGATTGCCCTCAATTCCTCAATGGTCAACGGAGCCCGGCTTATCGGCCCGTCGATTGCCGGGTTGCTCGTGGCCTCCGTGGGAGAAGGGATCTGCTTTGTCCTGAATGCCATCAGCTATCTGGCGGTCATTGTGGCGCTTGCGGCCATGCGTCTCCCCCAGGTTTCTCATCGCCGGCACGCCCGGCGTCCTATCCTGCAAGAACTCCATGAAGGCTTTCTCTACGCGTATGAATTTGGTCCGATCAGAAGCATTCTCCTTCTGCTGGCCCTGGTCAGTCTCATGGGGATGCCCTATTCGGTGCTGGTGCCGGTCTTTGCCAAGGAGATCCTGCATGGCGGCGCCCACACCTTCGGGTTTTTGATGGCGGCAGCGGGCAGCGGCGCCATGGTCGGCACGCTGTATCTTGCCTCCCGCCACAGTGTGCTCGGGCTTGGTCGGGTGATTGTGATGGCGACGATTTTTTTCGCTGTCGGGATTGCCACCTTTGCCCTTTCCAGTCACTTCATCCTTTCGCTTACGGCGCTGGCGGTGACAGGATTTGGGGGAATGACGCTTGTTGCCTCCTGCAACACGGTTCTGCAAACGGTTTTGGATGAAGATAAACGCGGCCGGGTCATGAGCTTTTTTACCGTGGCATTTCTGGGGGTGACGCCGTTCGGAAGTCTTGGCGCCGGGTCTATGGCCGGCATTATCGGCCCACGTGGCACCCTGCTGCTTGGGAGTGTTGGTTGTCTTGTCGGGGCGGCAGTTTTTGCACGATACCTGCCGCAAATCAGGGAGCAGGTGCGCCCCATTTATCTGCGCATGGGAATCATTCAGGAGGTCGCCAATGGCATGGAGAGCGCGGCAGAACAACCGCTATTACCGGAAGATCATTCATCTGAAAAATAATCGCGGCTCGGAACAGCGACCTTCCTAAGAGATAAGGAGCTATGCTTATCTTCCTCAATAGTGTAACGACAAACACCCGTCCAATACGCCTTAAAATGTCTTCAGGATATACTCGGCGATTGCCTTGGCGTCGCTGTCAGGCAGGGCATTGCTATCAAACTTCGACATGCCCGGCCCGGGGTTTCGCATCTTGCCGATGATTTCCTCGACGGTGTTGACCTCCCGCTCTCCCTTGTGCAGAGTTTCGCGAGGGTTGATGATGTTGCCGCCATTCGGATGGCAGACACTGCAGCGTTGCTTAAAAAGCTCTTCCCCGTTGGCCGCAGCCTGCGCGCTATTGGTCATTGGCATCCACAGACAGATGGCTGACAGGACAAGTGGAAGGGTAACAAGTTTCTTCATTTTCATGATCCTCCTCTCTTAAAGATTTTTGTGCGGCAAGAAAATTGGTCTATCTGTTCGCCCTGATATAATCGGCCAGGTGGGTCACGGACTGTAAAACAACCCGGCTGGTATTCTCCGCGTCCATTCTGACCCCGTATTCTTTCTGCACGGTTACGGCAATCTCCAGGGCGTCCAGGGAGTCGGTTCCTAAGGGGGAATTGGGACCGATCAGAGGGTCATCAGGACCTATTTGATCCAGATCCACGTCGTGCAGGTTGCAGGTGGTGCATATCAGTTCGAGAAGTTCGCGTTGCAGGGGATCCATTGTCGGTTGTGATGGCAAATGTTGAGTGATCGGTTAGAAGCTATTGTTGCCTCTTGGCAAGTTTCCAGGAGAATAACGCGCATACGGCAAAAAACAGCAAGAGGCGGCCTAGGTCATTGAGAATGGCGGACAGGGAATATCCCCGCAAGAGCAGATCCTGAAAGGCGGTCAGCCCCCAGTTGAGCGGCGAGATGATGCTGAGACGCTGCATTATATGGGGCATGGCATAGACCGGCACCATCACGCCCCCAATGGCGGCGGCGGCCACAACCGAGGTGGCTCCCACGGTGGATGCCTGTTCGTAGGAGTTGCAGATAAGCCCCAGGAAGATGCCGTAGCCGCAGGCGGCCAGACTGGAGAAGAGAACGGTGAGCAGCACCGCAGGCAGGTTCATGGCAATGGTAAAGGCCGGAAGTCCGAGCAAAGGGAAGAGAAAGGCGCCGATCAGGGTAATGAGCAGGAACTGGCAGAGACAGACCCCCATATAGGCCACGGCCTTGCCGGCAAAGAGCACAAGCGGCGAGACGGGCAGGGCCATCAGGCGCACCCAGATGCCGGAGTTGCGCTCCTGGAGGATCGATCCGGCAATGGGGATGGCCGTGAAAAACATGCCAAACAGGGCCCAGGCCGGCACATTTTGCTGCACCGGTTTATACGATGTTATGGTTGTTTGGGTGCTGTTTGGGTTTTCTGTCAGGGTAAGCAGGGGTTGCCCGAAAAGGGCGGGGAGTCTGCTGCTATCCAGGGGCGCTGCTTCCGGCGGGACATGGAGACTGGTCATGGCCTCCTGCAGGGTCTTGCTGAGTATGGTGATCTTGGCCTCCTGGCTCATGACGGTCAAGGCCATCTGTAACTGGGCGGTAACACCTGAGCGTAATCCGGCCATGATACCCGGATCAATAAAAAGATGCAGGGGCGTGGTCATGCTGTCCGGTGGATTTTCCGTTCCTTTTCCTTGCTGAAAAAGACGGGAGGCCGCGTCCTTGAACCGGGAAGACGCGTCCTTGGGAATCACAATCCCAACCTGATAGTCGCCGCCTGCCACCGCCGCCTGGATAGCGGCCATATCTTTCTGCTTTTCATCCCAGACAACAAGTTCCAGATTGCCGGTTTTTAGCTGCGTTTGCAGTGATCGGCCCAGATCCCCCTGATCCAGATCGAGCAACAGCACCTGGGTTTTTTTCTGGCCGGTGAGTTCCATGACATTTTCCTGCACCAGGGTAATAATCACAACCAAGATTGCGGGCATGAGAAACAGCACCAGCAGACCGGTTCGGTCGCGCAGCAGGAGCAGGAGTTCCTTGGCCGTAGCGGTAATAATCTTCAGCATGACAGGGCGCGCGGGTGAAAAGATGATTTGTAACTATTCATTCTACAAACCGCTGTTGAATGAAGCAATCATGCAGCAATTCTTGTCGTGAGCGGCTTTTTCCTCACCCCAACCCTCTCCCAAAAGGAGAGAGAGTTTTCTCCCTTCTCCCCGCGGGAGAAGGGCCGGGGATGAGGGAGAGCAATATTTACCGGATGAGACAACTGCCGTTTTTAGGTTCATTATGAGTCGCGAAGCTCCTTGCCGGTCAGATGGAGAAACAGTTCTTCCAGGTTGTACATGCCGCTTTGCTGGAGCAAGGCGGCGGGGGGGCCCTCTTCCACCAGTCGGCCGTTATCGATGATGCCGATCCGGGTGCAGAGTTCCTGGGCCTCTTCCATGTAGTGGGTGGTGTAGAGAATGGTGGTTCCTCTCTGGTTGATGGCCGTCAACTGCTCATGGATCAGGTTTCGGGACTGGGCATCGATGCCGACGCAAGGTTCATCAAGGACAAGCACCTGCGGATCATTGATCAGGCCTACGGCCAGATTCAGGCGCCGTTTCATGCCGGTGGAAAAGGTGGCAACCGGCTGGCGCGCATGGTCGGTAAGCCGGGCAAATTCAAGACCCTGTTCAATCCTTTCTGTCAGTTTCTTGCCGCTGATCCCGCACAGTTTGCCAAAAAAAGTAAGGTTTTCCCGGGCCGTGAGCTTGTCATACAGGCCGATATTTTGTGGCACCAGGCCCAGAATCTGTTTGATCTCGTGCTCGCTTTCCCGAAAAATCATACCCATAATCCGGGCAGTGCCGCTGTCAGGCGGAAACAGACCGGTGAGAATAGAGATGGCCGTGGTCTTTCCGGCGCCGTTTGGCCCCAGCAGACCAAAGAATTCCCCTTGCCGCACATCAAGGCTGAGGTTATTGAGCGCCGGGTCGGCAGCATTCTTGTACCGCTTGACCAGTGACCGGGCACAGATGGCATAATCGGCACAGTCTGGCCCCGGTTCAGGCAAAGAGGAGTTGTCAGGGTTCATGGATATCGTTTCGCCCATTGTTTCAGCTCGGTGAAAACTTTTTCTTCGAGGGCGGCGCACCGGTTGATGCACTCTGCCATGGCGGGATAGCTGTCATCAGGCCGGGCGCGCTTTTTACATATACGGGCGGCCATGGCCGCAAATTCCCGCCAGGTATCACCGGCCGCGGTCAAGGAGGCGGCGCAGTCATGGAGCAGGGGGGCCTGCATCACCTCCGCGCTCTCCTGAAGAAAGGCTGCGTACATGAAACGAAAGCCACCGCCGCCGGTGCCGATTTCTTCCTGCATGCGGACCACATGGCCCAGGTGCAGATCCGCGCTTTCCTGGCCCAACCGCTGCGGCCATCTGACCAGCCGCTTGGCCAGAAATCGTATCCCTTTGACCCCGATCAGGGGAAAGGGGACGGCAAGCATCATCTTGCATACCGATTGAATCCCGCTGACGATGAGAGGCCTCCGGTCCAGTTTGTCGGGTACCTGGGTCAGATAATACATTTTCCCTTTGGGGGCAAGGGCGCCAGAGGCAAATCTGGCCCGCGCCAGATCTTCGGCCGGGCAGCGGACCGGTTCCGGGAACACCGGGTCGCTGATCAGGTAGTCGTTGCCTTCCTTCCCATAGACGACCAGATTGTGGGCATTGAAGTGAAAGCGAAGGGCCCTGGGGAAATAGGGCAGCCAGAAAACCCCGGTCTGCAGTCCCACCGGAATGGAGGCGGCAAGGGCCTGGTCCAGTTCGGCCATGGCCTCATCCGGGTTGCGGAATTTTTTTGCAACCATGTGGACGCCGGGAACGGCGGCGATCCGTCGGAGGATATGCCCGGCGGCGGCCCGGTAGGTGACCAAGGGCAGCCCGTTGATCCGGATAAAGGGCAGATAGCCGAAAAAAAGGCCGCCGCCGATGCCGAAGGCCATGGCCTCGGAGATGGGAATGCCCTGATGGGTCAGCAGATTGGCGGCCACACCGCTTTCACAGTGGGCGGACTGGGTATGGGGAAAATCCGGCAAAAGTCTATGCTCCAGGCTACTTAAGATTATAGAGGGGAGGCCGGAGCCTGCCCTGGGCCAGGTCATCCGGGGAAATCTGGTACAACTCCGCGTATTTCTGCAGGGTGGTGGCAGACAGTCGCTTAAAGAAAAAGGGAACAAGGTGCAGACAGACCTTCCACCGCGGCTGATTTGTATATTGGGCCAGCAGGCCGGTGTCCATCTGGTTGGCGGTCATGTAGTAGTGCAGACAGCTCACCCGACCGGCCGCAATTTTATCTTTGGATGCGGCAATGTTCTTGTCAATCTCCTGCCAGGCTTGGGTGTTGACAACGTTCACCGGCTGCCAGACATCATCCGGCGTACCTTTCCTGCTGACGGCATAGCTGAGAATTTTCAGGCCATTGGTGATGTTATCGTCGGCAGTGTGATCAGGCAGGGGCATGGTTGATTATCAGGTAAAAGAGGTGCTATTGTGTAATTGCTTGGTATTGTTGTAACTTGCAGCATGAAGATTGATTCTGTCCCTTTTACTCGTGTGTTTAACGCCTAGATAACCTGTAATTTCGTTACGAAATTACAGGTTATCTAGGCGTTAGATGTCCTCATTTTCGAAGAAGTCGTTGTCCAAGGTTTTCACCTCATATGAGCTTTTCACCTGGACCCCAACCCCAAACTTGTACATCAGTTCTACCAACCGAAGCCCGTTTACTAGAATGATTGTGTGGTGGGCTTCCTTGGCTTTCTTCTTGGCATTATCATCAAATTCTGTAGTCGTAACAAATATTCCCTTGCTTGTATCGCCACTCATTGCACCAATGAAATTGCGTATTTCGGGTTCACGTACTTTGTTGTCGGCATAGCGTTTGGCTTGAATGTAGATCTTTTCAAGGCCCAGTTGGTCCTCATTTATGATCCCATCAATTCCACCATCCCGAGATTTGGACGTTTCAATGAACTCACCGTAGCCCATTCGGTTCAAGAGAATTAGGATGACCTTTTCAAAAGAATATGGGTCAACCAATTTGAGTTTCTGTAGCAGTTCGTTTTTGACGTTGTTCTCAATCTGCTCGATACCAGTATCGATGAGATCCTGTGGGCTTGAGCTTTCAATTTCACGTTTTTTGGAATTCCCATCTTCGGGCTGATAGAATCCAATCACGTCAGATTCTAATTGATCAATGGAAATGCTTTCAACTTTGGCAGATCGTCCTTTTTCAGTAATTTGTACAAATCCACGTTGGGGATAATGAACAAGACCGCCTTTTTTCAAGTATGACTTTCCCCAGGCGATCCTATTTTCAAGAAGGCGATCACCGCTCTTTGTTGTCTGACTGAGCAATTCAACCGGCAGATCTGAATAGAACTTCTCTTCGACAAGCCGAATCAGCTCTCTGCCCGGAATTATTCTTCCGTCGCGCAAAATGTCTATGATCGGCAAAAACGTGTCATTGAACTTTGGTAATTCCATTTTTCTACTCCTCTGCCCGAAGGGTCCATCTATCGAGGAAATTAGGGACACTCTCCGTATTCCCAAGTCACTTCTTCCGTTCTTAAACTAACACCATCCGGGACAGATTTCCTTTTTCAATCCCCCGCGTCACTCTTCTCCGGGACGTCGATATGACGGGAAAGAAACAGCGACTGAATGACCAGGAAGACCATGGTCATCCCGAGCATGCCAAAGAGTTTGAAGTTTACCCAGGTGTCGCGGTCGAAGTTGTACATCACGTAAAGATTGACCCCGCCCATGATCAGGAAGAAGGTGACCCAGCTTAAGTTGAGTCGCCGCCAGATCTGGTTCGGCAGGTTGATCTGGGTGCTCATCAGTCGCTCGACGACGGTCTTTTCCCCGAAGAACTGGCTGCCCAGAAAGGCGGCACCGAAAATCCAGTTGATCACGGTGGGCTTCCATTGGATGAACTGTTCGTTGTGCAGGTAGAGAGTCAGGCCGCCGAAGATCACCAGGATTGCCAGGGTGACCAACTGCATGGCCGCCACTTTGCGGGTTTTCAGCCAGGTGACGGCGACGTGCAGGAAGGTCGCGGCGATGGCGACAGCGGTGGCCACATAGATGTCGAACATCTTGTAGGCGATGAAAAAAAGGAGGATGGGCAGGAAATCGGTAAGGAGTTTCATGGTTAAAAGGTAACTCCAACCAGCAGTTTACAGGAGTTCAGCGGGTCGTTTGGCTCCTCGCTGCCGCCATTGGAGATATGATGGTAACGCATTTCCAGCAGCAGATTGTAGTTCTTGGCCATCTCATATTCCAGCCCGATGCCGAACTGATAATTGCCGTTCAACTCCGCCCCCATGCCGGGAACATCGGCAAAACTGTAAACCGGGCCGCCGCCGCCAAACAGATAGGGGTGGATTTTCTGATCGGCGGTAAAGGTGTAACAGGCGAGAAAATTCATGCCAATCATGGCGGAGGTGTCGGGGCTGACGACAAAATGGACGGGCACCTCAATCAGGATGGAATGAAAGCCGCGATACCAGCCGGAACCGATATCATCAAAAATAACGTGATTGTAGCGGGGGACAAGGTCAATGGTTTCGACCCGCTGAGTGGTCTGGCCCCAGCCCGGAAAACTCTGGCCATAGCCGCCCAGCACGGCCCAGGTGTCTTTTGAGGTGTCAATGGCGGCGGCATCGGCAGAATCAGTTCGCATAATAATTTGCGACGTCAGGAGAAAAACGAGAAAAAAGATGGCGGCATGACTGCTGCTGGATTGTTTTTTCCATAGAGATTTTTGGTTGCTCATTTTTTCTTGCCTTTGACAGGGGTTTTCTGTGTTGGTGCTGAAATATCTTTCTTTTCTGGCATGGAATCAACGACATACTTGGCCACAACTTTTCCCATATCGTCAAGCAAGGTATTGTCAGAACCACTCCAAGATGCGCCCCAGGCATTGTTCCAACTGGACATTTTTTCTTCGCGGACTATTTTCTTGGTGGCACTGTCAATGAGTTGAAGATTCAACTCAACTCCTGAACTACCTGCCATGGGCCCGCCCCAGATGCGGGCAGATGTAGAAACAATACGCATTTCTGTAATATCTGCCTTGATAATCAGCGTATCTCCAGTAGCAGGCTGTTCTTCTGAGGCGGTAATAACTTTCTTGAAACGGTCTTCCATCTGTAACGAGGTCATCATGCCGTGCTGTACTTCCTTGGCGGCCTGGGGGTAATCTTTGGCAATTTCTGGTTTTGCGGTAAAAGTGGAAAACATGAGATTGTCATAGGGCTTTTCTAATTTTTTTACGACAGGAGCGGCGGTTGAATCAGCTTGACTTGTCTGCACTGCTGGATTTGCTGGATCAGCTTGTTTCTGGGTACCGCCACAAGCAACAAGGAGGAAGAGAATAAGGCATGGAGTCAATGGTTTCAAAGGTGAAAATAATTGCATGATCGCGGCCTTTGTATTGAGTGTTTGTCTTGTTCAGATTATAAACTTTAATCTGCGCTGGTGATGAATTGGTAAATTTATTCACAATATCCATTAAAAAAGGATGCCTGTCAAGGATAACTGCTGGATTTTCTGTGCTGTTAGCCGCTATCCTTGAGGTTCCCTTGAATTCCCCCTTCTCTGGTTTTCTGATTGAGGCAAGATACCATGAACAATGCTGATATGAAGAAAGTCCTGATTATCGGATCCGGAATCGGCGGATTGAGCGCCGGCATTATTCTGGCTAGGCTTGGTTTTGAGGTCACGGTGGTCGAGAAAAACAGGCAGCCCGGCGGGATGATGCGCAGCTATGTGCGTCAGGGTGTGCATTGCAATGTCGGCCTGCATTATCTGGGGGCGCTTGATGAAGGGCAGGTGCTGCGCCGCTGTTTTGATTATCTCGGAGTTACGGCCGATTTGCCCCTCGTACGGATGGGCATGGACGGCCCCATCGACCGCTATCTGTTTACCGATAAGGGATTGGGGATTGATTCGTTTGATGTGCCTGCCGGGTTCGAGGCCTACGAGGCCAATTTGCGGGCCGCCTTTCCCGCTCAGAAGTCGCAGATCGATGCCTTGATGACGATGCTGCGCCGCAGCGCCGGTCAGTTTGATCAACTGGATTTTCTCTATGCGGATAAACCGATGCAATCCTGGTTTGAACAGGCGGAGCCGCTGGGAGCAATTTTCGATCGTCTGGGTTGCAGCCCTGGGTTGCGGGCGGTGTTTGGCCTGCCTTCGGTGCTGATCGGGGTTCCACCGGCAGTCTGTCCGCAATTTTATCACACCATGACCTTGGCCAGTTATCTGTTTTCTGCCTGGCGCCTGGCGAGCAACGGGGCGCACATGGCCGATGTGTGCGCCCGGCGTCTGGCATCTCTTGGCGGTCAAGTGCGTACCGGCGATGCGGTCGCCCGGATTCGAATAGCGGACGGCAGTGTGCGGGGAGTCACCCTAACATCGGGTGAGACTCTCGATGCTGATCTGGTCATCGGTGCCATTCATCCCAAGGAGGTCGTGGGACTGCTCGAACCCGAGAGCCTCAAACCCTCGTATCGTCGTCGCATTCAGGCCTTGACCGATACCCGAGCCATGGCGGCGGTTCATGCCCTGGTGCCGGCCAACCAGCATCCGGCCATCGCCCACAACCTGTTTGCCGTCCAGACTGATGCTGCCGGTGATACGCGTGATATGATCTATATGCAACTGCGTCCCAGTGAGCGACCGGATCAGAATCTGCTTTCCTTGATCACTTCCGGTCATGAAGCCCTGTGGGATCGTTGGCAGCATACTGTCAGCGGCCAACGAGGTGACGAATATCTCCAGACGAAAATGGAGTTTGCCCATCGATTGATTGCCCAGGCTGAAAAAATTACCGGTCCTCTCAGTGGAGTGCGTCTGCTGGACGTCTCCACGCCACTGACGACCAGGGATTGGGTGAACAGTCCCAATGGCTCGGCGTACGGGGTCATGCGTTCGACGGAGCAACTGCTTTCGGCCGCCATGCTGAACCGTTCGTCGGTGCGGGGGTTGTTCCTGGCCGGTCAGAGCGTTATGGCCCCAGGCGTTCTGGGCACCATTATCGGCTCGCTGGCAACGGTGCAGTTTATCGTCGGCCCTGAACGGTTCAGGCAGGAGGTCAGGATTTAGGGGCCGTTATGAAATGAGCAGTGCTTTTTTGCTTATTTCATAACGGCACCTTATGCCGCTTCAAAGAAACAGCCAATCTTTACCGGATGTTTTTTTGAGCGGCGTCTGGCAGATAACATACAAGGGATCCTGCCCTTGTCGGAGAGCCCAAGTTAATGGGGGCGGGATTTTTTTTGGTCGCCAAAGTCCATGCCGGTTGGTATGTTTTCGGCATTGGCTTTCTTTTATGGTTTGATTTTATCTGGATCAGCGTCTCATGTAGTTCCAGTTTGTGTTTATGATGAATATTCTTCTTATCAATCCCCCGAATTGCGGGCGCAGTATTCCTGAAGAGCGTTATGGAATAACATCGCTCAAACAGATTTTTCGTGGCGAACCCCTTGCCTTGGAAGAGCTGGCCGGCAATCTGCTGGAGCAGAGGGTGCGTATCCTTGACCTGAAGGCCGACCCTGATGGCCTGGATGCGGAGTTGCGCGAATTTCAACCGGAGGTAGTTGGGATTACCGGGGTGACCTGCGAGGCGAACACCATGCTCCAGATTGCCGCCAGGGTTAAGGAATCCTGCCCGGCAACCGTGGTGGTAGGCGGTATCCATGCCAGCAATGATCCGGCGTTTTTCAATCATGAGGCGGTTGATTATATCGTGGTCGGAATCGGCAAAAAGGTCTTTGCCGATCTGGCGCGCGCAGTAGAGGGCGGTAATGATGCCAGTGCGTTGCCTGGAGTGATACGGACCAGGCCCGGCACGCAGGTTGAGCGGCCGCCCCTACGGAACCGTGTGGATGATCTGGTCATGGAGCGGCCTCCTGCTTATGGGCTGGTAAGCCGCTACCGTTCGCACTATATCCTTGAAAAACTGGGCATCAATATGGGTTTTGTCGCCTCGGCCTACGGCTGCCCGCACCGGTGTCTGTTCTGCTCCATTTACGGCCAGACGGGCGGCGGCTACCTGACAAAATCCATTGACACCGTTATTCGGGATATCGGTCTGCTGCCTGACATCCCGATCATCAGGCTGGTGGACGCCAACACCTTTGGCGATATCAAGCGGGCGAAAGCACTGGGACGTGCCCTGCTGGCCTCGGGTTTGAAGAAACAGTATCTGGCCGATATCCGCTCTGATACGGTTGTCCGCCATCCGGAAATGCTGCGGCAGTGGAAAGAGGCGGGCTTGCGGGCCGTGATTATCGGCTTTGAGGGGATTGATGATGCCAGTCTGTCGGCCATGAACAAGGCCAATCAGGCATCGATGAACGCGGAGGCCATCGCCATTTTGAATGATCTGGGAATTACTATTGTCGGTGATTTTATTATCTCGCCCGACTATGATGAGTCTGACTTTGACCGCCTGGATACCTATCTTGGGGGCCGGCGAATTGATCTGCCGATGATCACCGTCATGACTCCCTTGCCGGGGACGGCCCTGTACCGGCAAGAGCATCACCGGATCATCAACCATAACCTTGATTATTACACCCTGACCAATGCCGTCACCCCAACCAGACTTGACGAACAGCGGTTTTACAGCCGCTACGCACAGCTCCTTGCCAACAGTCATCAAAACGCCAGGTTATAGACTATGAATGCTTTTATCACCGCCGTTTCCGCCTTTCTTCCCGGTCAACCGGTGCGTAATGCTGATCTGGACCGGTATCTGGGGAAGGTGGAGCGGATCGCGGCCCGGACCAGGCAGATTATCCTTGCCAATAACGGTATTGAGAGCAGGCACTATGCCATTGACCCGGAAACAGGGGCCGCCACCCACAGCAATGCCCAGCTTGCGGCCGAGGCCGTGCGTCGTTTAGTGCCTCCAGGCGAGGAGCTGCCCAGCCGCTTTCTGGAATGCCTCTGCTGCGGCACCTCATCGCCTGATCAGCTCATGCCTGGTCATGGCGTCATGGTGCATGGGGAGTTGGGGCTTGGGCCGTGCGAGGTGATCAGCACGGCCGGGATCTGTCTCTCCGGGGTCACCGCCCTGAAATACGGCGCCATGTCAGTGGCCCTTGGGTTGACGAACAGTGCGGTTGCCACCGGCTCTGAGCTGGCCTCCACCTTCATGCGCACGGCTTTCTTCCAGGCCATGCAGGATGAGGTTGCTCAGCCGGAAGGCAGTAAGCGCCATCCGGCCTTTTCTTTCGAGGCGGAATTCTTGCGCTGGATGCTCTCTGATGGTGCCGGAGCGGTCCTGATTGAAAACAAACCGTCACCAGACCGTCTTTCTTTGCAGATCGACTGGCTGGAGATTATCTCCCATGCCCATTGCCTGGAGGCCTGCATGTATGCCGGTGCCGTCAAACAGGAAGACGGCAGCCTCAGGGGCTGGCGGGAGTATGCGGTGGGGAGTGACGCGGTATGGCACAATGTCATGACCGTTAAACAGGATGCCCGGCTGCTCAACCGGGAGGTGATTCGGACCCTGGTCGGTAAAAGTTTGCCTCCGGTTGCGGCCAAACACGGTCTGAGGCCAGAGGATATCGACTGGTTCCTGCCCCATTATTCCTCGCAATACTTTCAGGAACCGCTTCGGCAGCAATTACAGGAGATCGATTTTGTCATCCCGGCGGAGCGCTGGTTTACCAATCTGGCGAGCAGGGGCAATACCGGTTCCGCCTCCTTTTATATCATGCTGGAAGAGCTGTTTGCTTCCGGCAGGCTGCAAAAAGGAGAGAGAATACTGGGCTTTATCCCTGAAAGCGGCAGGTTCTCCGCGGGCTGGATGCTGCTGACGGTCGTTTGAGTAGAAGGCTGAAGACCGAAGGACAACCAGCGAAAAATAGGCGGCACGTCAGTGCCTTCAGCCTTCAGCCTTCTCACCTTCAGTCTTATTCCTCCAGCAGGTTGGATCTGAGGCCAGATAATCACCGGTCATCTGGTAGGCTGCCCCGCGGCAGCCGTAGCACTCTTCGGCCTTTTCACAGGTGCGGCAGACCCCTTTGATCATGTTGCGGTAATTTTTCAGATTGTTGATCACCTCGCTGTGTTTGAGGATGTGGGCTAGTTTGTTGTTGCGGATATTGTCGAGGGCAATGGTGACCCCCACACAAGGGGTGACATCGCCGGTGGCCGTGACCACACAGGAAACCTGGTGACGCATGCACTTGTTGCCCACCAGCGGTGGCTGGGGTTCCCAGTCGCGGCCAAACCGTTCCCGATCCATGGCTGAAAGACCGGTGAATAGTTCCTTGAGCTCGCCGGAATCAACGCTCAGCCAGATATTGTCCAGGGCATTGGCCTGCGGGGTGATGACCTCGAAATAGGGCTCGATGTTCTCTTCCCGCAACCACTGCCACAGTGCCGGTAACTCTGCTATGTTTTGCCGACAGATGACGGTGCTGATGGCCAGGAATTGATCCGCTGCCGGATATCCAGCCTGCCGCAGGGTGGCAAGCGCCGTGTTGATGATCTGAAAGGCCCCTTTTTTACCGGCCAACCGGTCCTGGGTCGCCTCGTCCCGCGAATTCAGTTTCAATACCACCCGCACCTTTTCCTCGGCCAGAACAGCGGCAAGATCCGTGTTAATGCCGGAACCGTTGGTGAACATCTCAATCTCCAGCCCCTCACGACCAAGAAACCGCAGCATTTCCACAAGATGCGGATAGATGCTCGGCTCTCCGCCCAGGATGATGATCTTGCGCGCGCCCAGGGCCTTGGCCTGCAGAATCACATCTTTTATCTCCTCCCGGGAGAGTTCGTTCAGGCATTCACTGCGGTCGGGGACATAGCAGTAAGAACAGCGGAAATTACAGATCCGGCTGAATTCGATCTCCATGGAAAGCAGTCTGTCCGCGGCCACGGCCTCACGGATCTCTTGTTCGGTAAATTCAAGATTATATATCTGCATGTCTTTTAGGGGTCGTTATGAAAGAACCATTATATTTTTATTCATTTCGCTACCATGGCCATGGATGGCCTCGTGTCGCTCGCACCATGGAAGGATGAAGAGCGACCGATCCATTATGCCGTTCACGGGGTTACAATGCTACAGTTATTTTTCAGTATTGTTCGAGGTCTTTAAAGTGGTTCATGTTTTCCCACCGTGTAACTTCTCTTTGATAGCGGCCTTCCCAGCCATCTTTCTTCATCATCATCCGGTAGCGGAGTTTCAGAAATGGCTTGAAGCAAAAGCGCCAGATCGAGGTCCATACCCGGCCCTGATTTTTTGCCTGGGCCGGAGGGTTCCACCAACCCAACACCACCTGGCGCTGGTACCAGAACTGGTACTGAAGTTGAGCCGCATCCAGATGTTTGGTCCGCACATTGGCCCACAGGCCGTTGTACTTTTTGTAATCGGCCTGATTGGTCACTAACCCCTGGCTCTGCAGCTGTTCCCGCATCGCGGTCTTGGGGTAGGGGGTCAGGATCTGGCAGTAGGAGGCATCGGCGCCAATATCCTTAAAAAACTCATAATTTTCTTTGATCGATTCTTCATCATCTTCCGCGAAACCGAAGATCAGGCCGCCGATCACCATCATCCCGTAGCGGTGGCAGTTGTCAATGGCCTTTTTGGAGGAGCTGACAATGTCACCTTTACCGGCACTCTGTAAATTTTTGACAGAGCCATTTTCAATGCCCAGGAACACCGAGCGAAATCCTGCTTCCGCCATTTTGGCGACCATTTTTTCCTGGGTGGCTATGGTTACGCAGTCGGCCTGAACGACAAGGTTGAGCCCTTTATACTTCTTGGCAATAATCGCGTCACAAAGCTCGATGACCCGGGCTGGGTTGAGGACGATATTGTCATCGGTGATGAATATCCACCTGGTTTTTCGATTATAATAAATATCATCAATGTCTGCCAGCACGCGGCTGATGGGGTAGGTGCGGAAGGTGCGGCCGTACATGTGACGCATGGAGCAGAAGTTACAGGCGCGGGTGCAGCCACGCGAGGTTTCCACCAGTTCGATCTTGGAGGCGAGGATGTGATATCCCCAGGTCAGTCGGCGCTGATCGCGTATCGGGAGTTTGATGGTGCTCAGATCAAGGTTTTCGCCCCGGGGATTATGAACAAAGCCCCCATCCTTTTTATAGGAAAGAGAGGGGATGGCAGCCAGATCATCGCGGCCGTCCAGTCCGTTCACCAGACGGCGGCAGGCCTCTTCCCCTTCCCCCCGGATCATGAAGTCGATCCATTGTGACTCCTTTGAGGCGGCGATTTCTTCATGCATCAGGGTGGCATGGTAGCCGCCGATGACGATCTTGACCTCGGGTCGCAGAACTTTAAGCAGATGGGCAATCTTGATGCAGGTGTCATATTGCCAGGTCATAGCTGACAGGCCGACCAGATCGGGTTTGATCTTGGCCATCACCGAGGTCAGATATTTCTTGATGGAGCGCCGTTTACGGATCAGATCGATGAGATAGACTTCATGATCGGCATCGATATTGCCACCTATCGAGGCAATGCCGTGGTTGGGCAGGTGAAACGCCGTTTCATGGATGATGATCGGCACCACATCGGGCATCGAGATCAAGATGACTTTCATAATTCGTTCATACTGTTTTCCGTTGGTATATCTCTCGCACCTGCTGTTCCAGTACGGCCGCAGACGGGGTGTGGTGTTGATAGTCAGGTTTGATGCGGTCAAGGAGCTTCAGGCTGATGGTATTTCTGACCCTGGTTTGGAAAAGAAACCGGCCGGGGGTAAACAGGTTGTCGGTATTGGCGAGCTGCAGGACATAGATGGGTGCCCGGCACAGTCGGGCAATCTTCATGGCCCCCTGGTTCAGGTCGCCAATCATGCCGTCCCGGCTTCTGGTTCCTTCCGGAAAGATAAAGAGGTTGCCGCCGCTGGCCAGAAAATCCTGCATGGTCTCCATCTGTTCAATCATCATTCTGGTAAACCGTCCCTCGCCGCTGGCCGGGAAATACCCTGATTTTTTGATAATCCAGCCAAAGACCGGCATGGTGAAAAACCGGGTCTTGACCAAGGTACGGTGCCGATCAAACAGGGCAATCAGTAACAGGGGGTCCAGATAAGAGAGGTGGTTGCAGACAATCACCGCCGAGCGGATTGCCGCCACCTCTTCATCGATCTCCCATGTGTGGCTGGGGGCAGTGCTCCTGAGTATATGGAAAAAAACCCGAAAAAAACGGCTGTTCAGGCGTTGAAAACATTGTTCCTGTTCCTTGGCAAAGAGGGCGCAGGCCAGATAGCGCCATGAAAAGAACAGGAAAAAACCAGGGATGAACCAGGTCCAGCAGAGGATGGTGACAAAAAAATCAGGGAACCTGAAGACTGAAGACTGAAGGCTGAAGGCTGAAGGTTCATTCATCACGTAACGCCCGGATCAAGCCATTCAAGACCTTTTCGGTTTCTATGATCTTTGGTTCCATCAATGCCGCATCCTGGTTACATAAGAAACCCAAGCGTTTAGACAAACCTATTTGATAATGCAATTCCCTCAATGATCCGAAGGCCATATGAAGGAAGCGAAGGTAATCTGCCTGACTGTCACGGGCGCAACCCTCTACGATGTTCGAAGGAACAGAAACCGCCGCCCGCCTCATTTGAGAGGTCAGTCCATATATCTCTTCTTTCGGAAACCTTGCGGTTGCCTGATATACCAGCACCACTACTTCATCAGCCATCTCAAACGCACGAAGTTTGGTATGATCACGCATTATTTTCGTTCCTCATAAGGCTGAAGGTATATAGGCTGAAGACTGAAGGCTGAAGTAAACCCATTTTACCTTCAGTCTTCTACCTTCAGCCTTCAGCCTTTAAAAGCAGACAGGTGTTGACCCCGCCGAAGGCAAAGTTCTGAATGGCTCCGATTTTTATGTTTGCCGGGGTCAGTTCCTGCACATGCCGCAGCATGCGGCAGCGCTCGTCAATGTTTTCAAGGTTCAGGGTGGGGGCGATAAAGCCCTGCTCCATCATGTAGGTGGTCAGGATCGTCTCGATCACCCCGCAGGTGCCCATGGTGTGGCCCATGTAGCTCTTCAGGCCGGTGACGAACGGGCCGTTGTCGCCGTACACGGCATGGATGGCCTGGGATTCGATGACATCGCCCATCTTGGTGGCGGTGGCGTGGGCGCTGACGAAATCGACATCCGCGGGCGCGATCTCCGCATCTTTCAAGGCCAATTGCAGGGTGGTGGTAATGCCTTGCAGGTTGGGGAGGATGAGGTCGCCGCCGTTGTTGTTGCAGGCAAAGCCGATGACCTCGGCCAGGATCGTTGCGCCGCGTCGTTTGGCCGACTCGTATTCTTCGAGGAGCACGGCGCCGCCGCCCTCGCCCACGACCAGGCCGTCGCGGTCACGGTCAAAGGGCCTTGGGGTGCGCTGGGGCGTTTCATTATAGGCGGTGGAGCAGGCGAGCAGGTTGTCAAAGACCGCCACGGTGGTGGTGTCATATTCATCGGCGCCGCCACAGATCATGGCATCCTGCATCCCGTACTTGACCATTTCATAGCCAAAGCCAATGGCCTGGCTGCTGGTGGTGCAGGCGGTGGACGAGGCGATGACCCGGCCGGTGATGCCGAACATTCGGGTGATATTCACTGCCGTGGTATGCACCATGGAGCGGAGGTAATCCACCGCCCCGATGGAGGAGAATTTCGTGTCCAGCTCCTGAAAAAATGTCCGGTAGATATCGCGCTGGACCGTGGGGCTGCCATGGGTGGAGCCGAATGCCACCCCCAGCCGGCCGCCGGTGATGAATTCCTGATCCAGGCCGGAGCGCTCCAGCACGTCCTTAGCCACCTGGCAGGCATAATAGGCCACCGGCCCCATGGTCTTGCGGTGCGTCCGTTTGAAGCCGTAGTCGATGGGATAATCGACCGAACCGAAAACCCGGGAGTGAATATGCTTGTTCAGCAGTCCATCATCGCGCAGGGGCTTGACCCCGGAAATCCCCTGCCGGAGACTGGTGATGATATCCTCTTTTGCATATCCGATGGGAGTAATGGCCGAGCAGGCGGTAATGACAACGCGTCGTTTCATGGAATTAAGGTGGTTAGGCTGAAGACTGAAGGTTAAAAAGACTTAAAGGCGGAGCAGCGCAGAACAGGCGATAAATGGATATCGTTATTCCTGTGATTGCCTTCAGCCTTCAGCCTTCAGCCTTCTATCTATGTCAATGGTTTCAATGTAGTTGAGAATGTCGTTGATGGTCCTGATCCCCATGGCCTTTTCCTTCTCTTCCCAGCTGAGTTTGTAGCCGAGGATCAGTTCGATTTTTCCCAGCAGCTCAATGGCGTCGATGCTGTCAAAGCCATGATCGTCGCGGAGGTTGTCGTCGAGTCCGGGCTTCTCAAACTCAAAGTCTTCGGTCAGGATGGTCAGGATTTTCTCTTGTAATTCATCTCTTTTCATAACAGGTGACCAGGCAAGGGGTAAAAAACGGGAAAATTTTTATGAGTTCAATGAACGTGGATACTCTATTTTTCGTTGAAATTCAAAAGAACTTTTGTGTAACCGCTCAGGATATGAGGATGATGGTAATCTGTATGGTTACAAAATCTAGTTTGTTATTGGAGAAATCGTTCAAAATGGTACCATTCAAAGGGATGTTCGCGTAGCATTTTTTCCAAGAGATCCGCGTACTGCTGGGCTGCTTCGGTTATGGCCTGCACTCTGTCTTGACGGGTTTTTGATTGGATGGCGATGGGGTCGGACAGGGTGAACCGGTAGCTGTTTTTTCCGGTGCGGAAGGCGAAAAAGACAAAGAGCGGCGCGCCGGAGAGCAGGGCGAAGATATAGGGCGCCTCCGGCACATAGGCGTCATGGCCGAGGAAGCGGACCCGCACCTTGCGCTGATCGTGGCGCCAGACGATATCGCCGGTCATGGAGACGATGCCCCCGGACTGGAGAAAACGGATGCCATCAACGGCGGCAAAGGGTGAGCCGCCCTCTTGGTCAACGCCGATGATGGTGACCCCGGCCCGGCGTAGATCCTCCTTTTGCATATGCTCGACGCCCTCTTTTTCCTTGACGCCCATGTAGAGCAAGAGCCGCAGATCGTCTTTCTGCCGGCGGAGCAGTCTGGCCGCTATTTCCCAGTTGCCCAGGTGCGACATGAGCAGAATTCCCCCCTGTTTGCCGATGACGGCCTCCAGTTTTTCCCAGCCTTGGGAGGTAAAGGTGGTGGTGTCTGTTCGGCTTGCCAGGAAGCGGTCGAGATGGATGGTGGTGAAATTCTGGTATTGCCGGAAGGCGCACCACAGATGGGAGAGCCTTCCTTGCTCGGGATAGAGCGCACCATAAAAACGACGGCTTTCCGGGACCCGGCCGGAAAAGAGAAAATAGCCGACGGCAACGATCCGGGAGAAGACCACCAGCAGCCAGGGGCCGCACAGCCCTGCCATGCGGAGAAGCAGCTTGTAGCCAAACCCTTTCATTTTCGGGAGGCCCCGAAGATCCGTTCCCAGATCAGTCTGCTGAAGGTGGCGGAATTACGTCTGAAATCAAGCCATGGCTGAAAGTGACTGACCCGTTCTCCCCTGGTCTGATAGACCACCTGGATTGGCGCTTCAATGGTCTCTATTCCCCTTCGTCTCGCCCTGACCAGGACCTCCACCTCGAACTGGTATCTTCTGGCCTTGACTCCCAGATGCAGGGCCTCGGGAAGGGGGTAGAGCCTAAAGCCGGACTGGGAATCCGATATCAGCGGCCCGCCGGCGGCCCAGACCCAGAAATTGGAAAAGCCGCGGCCAAAGCGGCTGGTCCAGGGAACGTTTTTCCCTACCATTCCCTCCCGACGGCCGACGACAATGACCCGTCTGCCGTCAGCCACCGCCTGCAGCAGTGTGCGGGCATCTTCGGGCCGGTGCTGACCATCGCCGTCCATTGTGATTGCCCAGTCACAGCCCTGTTCTACGGCAGCGGCGAACCCGGTGAGCAGGGCCGCGCCCTTGCCCATATTTACCGGGTGGCGGATTACCGAGATTCCCTGGATGTTGCCGATGAGCTCGGGGGTCCTGTCGGTTGAGCCGTCGTCAACGACAATGAGGGGCAGGACCAGTTTCAGGGCCTGGCGGATTACCTCAACAATCCGTTGCTCGTGATTATAAACCGGGATGACGATGGCCACTTTCATCTTGTCTGCCCTCCTGCCCAGGCCATGGCCCAGGTTCCCGGCCCCATGTGCACGCCGGAGGTCAGGGAGAGGGGCGTCAGCAGGATCTCGGCTTTCGGCGCTACCTGACGCACCTCCGGCTGCACCGTTTCCGTCACCCATTTTTCATTGTCGGAGTATTGGAGCAAGATGACGGGGGCAACGCCGGGCGCTCCTTTCCGCAGCTTCTCCAGGGCAAAAGAGAGCTGTCCTCTTTTGCTGTGGACAACACCCGCCTTGCGGACCTCGTTGCCCACCGGACTGATCACCGGTTTCATATGGAGCAGATCAGCGAAAAATCCCTTTGTCCGGGCAACCCGTCCTCCGGCCACCAGGTATTGCAGCTGGTCGATAAAGACATATTCCTCGCAGTCGGTCATTGTTTTATAGACAAAGGCGATGACATCTTCAACGCAGGTGGCATGTTCGGCGTAGCGGGCGGCAAGCAGGGCAATGAGCCCCAGACGACCGGAGGCCGAGCCGGTATCGACGATCTCCAGCAGGTTGGTCGGATCGTTGCCTTCTTTCCAGTGCCTGGCGATGTCAACATTGCCGGTGAAGGCCGATCCGACGCAGAGATAGAGGGTCTGGCCGAATTGCTGGCACACGCTCTGATAGTGTTGATGGCGCTCGAAAGTGGAGGCCTGGGCGGTGGTGACCTTTACCCCTTGCCGCATCAGGGCGTAGATCGCGGCCGGAGCGTGCAGGCTTTCCGGTTTGCTCTGCTCCTGGGCGAGGATGTAGCTGTCAAGCAGGGTGATGCCATGGCGTCGCGCCATCTCCCGGCTCAGGGATCCGGCGCCATCGGTCATGATGTGGACAATCTGCCTCTTCTCCGGGCCGGTAAAGCGGGTGGGATCGTTTTGATCCATGGCCTCATCCGACCAGTCGACGATCTCGCCCAGCGAAGAAAGTTGGCTGCGCAGCTGCTCACGGTCGGCGGTATGGATATGGACCTTGATCCCGGATGCCGCCGGCAGCACGACCACGCTGTCACCCCATTCCGCCGGGATCTTGTCGGCCCCCGGCGGCTTGTCTCCGGTATGAATAAGGGCGCTGACACAAAAACTGGCGTTGGGACTGGCCTGGAAATCGGCGCTGATTGCCAGCTTGCCGGCAAAGAGCCTGGTGATGGAAGGAGGGGCGGCGGGCTGCCCGGCAAGCTGCCAAAAAAAGCCTTCAAAGAAGATATACATGGCCAGGGCCCCGGCATCGACAACACCGGCCTGCCGGAGATCAGGCAGGATCTGCGAGGTGGCCAGAACCGCCTCCTGCAACTCAGTGCAGAGGGAGAGATAGAGCGGCAACGGAGCTTTTTCCCCCACCAGGCTGGCGGCCAGACAGTCAAAGACATTGAGCATGGTGCCGGCTTGGGGGCGGGCCAGGGCAGCCCAGGCCTTTTCCCGGCCTCGTTCCGCATTGCCGGCCAGATCCGCAAACCGCTCTGACTGAAAAAACTCCTGGAAAAAGGCGGCGGCGATATTGCCGGAGTTGCCGATGGCGTAGCGGGTTAGCAGCTCCAGGGTCTGTGACTTGTCGCTCTCGCAGTCCCGCAGGGGGGCGAGGCTGATGCGCAGATTGGCCCCGGTGTCGCCGTCGGCCACGGGAAAGACATTGATCCGGTCGAGGAGGTCGGACCAGGCCGACAGGTTTTCGTAGCCGCTGGCAAAGGCGTGGCGCATGGTGTTCATGTGGTCAGGAGTTGGATGATGGCATCCCGGTTGTACTTGCCGTTTTCCTGCAGCGGGATGCGGTTGATGGTCTTGAGTACGCGCGGCAGGGCGTAGAATTCCAGGGACTTGGCCAGGGTCTTTCGGAGCAGATCCATATCCACCTCCGTCCCCTGGACCAGGGCCACAATCCGGTGTTCCCGGCCTCCGGGATCGGGAAGGGCCATGACTACGCAGTCGCTGACCTTGGGGACTTTTTTGATGATGGCGCGCACCTCTTCCAGATCCACCCGTTTGCCGCCGACCTTGGTCACTCCGTCCACTCGTCCCTTGAGGATAAACTGGGTGGTGCCGTTTGGCTCCACCCGGTCGCCGGTGGTGAAAAAGCCATCGTCGGCTACGGGTAGTTCCGGCGAGAGAAAGGGTGAGCGCACGCAGAGGCGGTCTTCTTTGACCGTCCAGGAGACCGTGGGGAAGGCGGTGAACGAGGTCTCGCCCAGGTGTCTGTTTCGGGTGGCGATGCCGCCGGTTTCGGTGGAGCCGTACACCTCGACAATGCCCACCTTGTTGAGATGGGAGAAGGCCTCATTGTCCTCCGCGTCCAGCATCCCGGCGGAAGAAAAGGCCAGCCTGAGGGACGAGCTCGCCACCTGTTTACCGCGCAGGGCCCGGTAGTGCGGGGGGATGCCGGCAAGCAGGGTGGCCCCCTGTTCGTGGATCACATCGGCGATCTCGCCGGGGAAAGAGGGGGTGGCCATGACCACCGAGGCCCCGGAAACCAGGGGCAGTATAACGGAGAAGAGCAGGCCGTAGATATGGTAGGGAGGCACGGTGGCGACAATGCAGTCTTTTTCGGTCACCGCAAAGTGGCGGGCCAGGGAAAATCCCTCGCCGAAAAGATTCTCCCCTGTTTTTGACCAGATCTGCGGCGTGCCGGTAGAGCCGCCGGTGAAGATCCTTAGCAGTTCGGCCTGCGGCGATATCGGGGCGCAGTTTGTAGGCTCCGCCTTTGTCCCCGCTGGGGGGCGGATGATCGTGGTGCCTGGCGGCAGCTCTCTATCAACATCGGTAATGGCCGTGGTAAAGCCGGTGAGCTGCTGCATCCGGGCTAGGGACTTGGCGGAAAAGGCGTAGGGCAGAAGCAGGGTGGGGCTGTTGCCGGACGGGCCGCCGGTAAGGGCGGCCAGCAGGACAGCGGCCATGACCGCCCTGTCGTCCACAGCAAGACAGATGGATGCACCCTGATACTCCGGGCCGGAGAGGGCGGTACGGAATCCGGCCGCCATGGCATAGACCTCGCCGAAGGTGGCGCCGGAGCGGATAAATTCTTTGTCTGGAAATTTTGGCCCCGTTAGCAGGGCCTTTATGCTTTGGTTAGTGTTCAACATGGATAGTTCTTTTATGACATTTACCATTTCGTGTCTCCGCGCGAGAATAATCCTTCAATTCAACGGAAAAACAAGAGACGCGCCGTTTTTGACACATCCCGCTTGACTGCAATGCTTAGGTTTAGAAATCAATTTCCGCCTCCATGAAAGTGACAGCACGGCCTGAGAGAATCACACGGTCAGCTTTTACCTCGCAAGTGATGTTGCCACCACGTTTGGAAACCTGTCTGGCCATCAGGATGTTCTTGCCAAGTTTATTGGCCCAGTACGGTGCAAGCTCGCAATGAGCGGAGCCGGTGACTGGGTCTTCGGGAATGCCGAACTTGGGGGCAAAGAAGCGGCTGACAAAATCAACATCTACTCCGGGGGCGGTGATGATGACGCCTCGCAAATCAAGCTGGCCAAGCAGGGCCTGATTGGGGGTGATAGTGCGAATGACTGCTTCGCTGTCAAATACGGCAAGATAATCGTCAGCGGCCAATACTTCAATAGGCTGCCGGCCGAGTCCTTCAGCCAAGGTATCGGAAATATTGCAGGGTGTTGGTGGACACGCCGGGAAGTCCATTGTCAAAAGCTTTCCCTTCTTCTCTACGAACAGTTCGCCGCTACGTGTTTCAAAGGTGATGACCTGTTGGGAGTAGCCAAGAATTTCGAAGATGACGTGAGCCGTTGCCAAGGTTGCGTGGCCGCAAAGGTCAACCTCCTTGATCGGAGTGAACCAACGTAACTTGAAACCTTTTTCCGAGGGTACAAAGAAGGCCGTTTCGGACAAATTGTTTTCCTCGGCGATGGATTGAAGCAGGCCATCGGCCAGCCAGTTTTCCAGTGGGCATACGGCCGCCGGGTTTCCTTCGAAGGCCTTGGTTGCAAAGGCATCTATCTGGTATTGTTTGATTTTCATGTTTGGCAGCCGCGGGAACGAGTTGTTATGTATTTTTGGGTGCGAACATGATGATTGCCATGCCTGTCAAGGCAACCAAAGCTCCGACAATATCCCAGACAGAGGGCTTGACTCCATCTACAAACCAGAGCCAGAGAATGGCGACAAAAATGTAAACGCCGCCGTAGGCCGCATACACCCGACCTGACGCTGTTGGGTGAAGCGAGAGCAACCATGCGAAAAGTGACAAGCTGAAAGCGGCTGGAATAAGCAACCAGACACTCTTGCCTTCCTTGAGCCAAAGATAGGGAAGGTAGCAGCCGACGATTTCTGCCACTGCGGTCATGAGGAATAGGGCTATGGTCTTGAATTCAAGCATTTGGATGTTTCGATAGTGTGGGTTGAAATGTGTATCGTTTTGGGTGAGCGGCGGCGGTCTGTGCGTGATTCAGAGAAAATGCTCAATCTCCACCTGATTGACCATTCCGTTGGGAATTTTGTATATCCCACACAATCGTATCGGAACTGAAATCTTGTTCGTGCGGCCACATAATGCCATGGTGGGCGGGACGGACAAGGCAAAAGTATGATTCGTCCGCGAGTTCCTTGAAGGCACTGCCATGCAGATAGGGCTTCACGTCAAAAATCCCTGAAATACCACTGCTGGTAAGGATATCGATCCGAAAGTTACTTAATGGATCAGCCTTTATTATTTTATCCATTTCCGGCCTCTCTTATCTCAACGGATCAATCTTGAAAACAGGTTCACCGGCGACGGCCAATTTCCAGTCAGCCATCAGGTCTTCCTTGTGAATTTCAATCCATGCCTGTACCAGTTTCATCTTGGCTGGAGGCAGGCTGCCGCTTAGAATTTCTCCATCTTCAATAGCGATTGATGCTATGTGGTCTCCGTATTCCGCGTGAATGTGTGGACGAGCGTGCTTTTTGTTATCATAAAAGTACATCAAGATAAGTATTCCATAAAACATTGATATCGTTGGCATGGTCTAATCCTCTTGCTGTGTTGTCTTTGTCCGGTAGGGCCGCTTTTTTCGATGACGCCTATGTTTTGGGTGAGTGTCGGCGGCTATTGAGCCTGGATTGAAAATCGGTATGTTCCCGCCATTCACTTGGATCTATTGTTGGCTATAAGAGTTCCGTCCCCTTTTTTTATTCGCATCTGCGCAGGAATATGCCAGTGTGGTTAAAAGGAAAGTGTCCTTAATTTTTCTCAGCAGTCTGCGGTGTGACAGGCGGACTTTTAATCGACGGTTGCTGTGCAACATAACCTGGACAATGGAGGAAGCTTCCAAGTGTCTTCGACCATGCAGCGTTTGCATCAAATCCCTCGATCAATCCATTGCCGGCCTTTGCATCATGAGTAAAGGCTCCCATACCATGCTGGATCATATAGCGAGGGAAGTAATCAGGTGGTCCGATACGAATAACATCATTGCATATTGCTGCAAGGGCGTCAGGGTTTCCCAAAATAGTTTTAATGCTTGCCTGAAATTGATTTTTTTTGCTTTCATCCAAAGAACGGAATGAAGTCATTTGCAATATGGCAAGCGCATTGTGGGCTGACTTATCTGTGACTCTTAGTGTGTCAAAGCGACCATAAGCCCCAGCCAGTAAAAATAGGAAAGCGCCTTCTTTGTTCGAGCTTTCTTGAGCGCAAATTGCAGCAGCCTTATACAGATCTGCTGGTGTAAATTTTCGACTCAGCTTGCCTGGGCCTACACAGCCAACATTATTTGTGGCTTCAAGATTTCCTTGGGTTTCGATATTCGTAATATTGGCAGCCAGCTTTTTAACGGTAATTGGAACCCCAGTAGGCCCAAATGGAATAGCTGCCGAGGGGGATGTAGCAGTCATACCGGGTAGTGTTTTTTTTAAAGAGTCGTGACTTTTTGGTGAAATGAAAAGGGCTGGAGCAACTATGATTATTGGCCCCATAAGTAAGGCCAACCCAGACCGGAGCAATAAATCACCAATAGGATGTTTATTGCTCCGGTCTGGGTTGGCAGATTCCGGTTCTATTTTTTTTCGGGCTTTTGATTTTACAAACGCTGTGATACTTAAAATCAGGCCAACTATAAGCGATAACAACGCAAGTGGTGGCAGCTTAATTGTAAGGAGCGCACTTAGGATAAAAAGTCCTGCTGGAATGACAATTCTCTTGATCATTATTACTCCTCTGATAGCTGAAATATACAGAATGGTGATACGTCTCTTTCCTTGTCTATCGACTCGTATCCCGGCCAAAAGACTGTCCGGCCAGGCTTCTGTCCCGCGGTTTGAAGGTGTCATCGGCCATCTCTTTTTTTACCACCTGCTGGAACAGCTTCACCATTTTGATCTTCTGCGATTCGTCCTGATAAAAGGTGTTCCAGGCGTAATCGAGCAGTTCCTGGAGCTTGTCCGGGCTCATCTGTTTGGGCTGGAAGACCACCTTGTCCGCTGAGTAGTCGTTCCAGTCTTGGGAGAGGATGCGGTTCTGCTGGCTCAGCTCCTTCCAGGCCTTGGTGTGGGGGAAGGGGGTTAGGACCGTGAATTCGGCCAGATCAAGCTCGATCTCCAGCAGGAAGTCGATCAGCCGCTTGATGGAATCTTCGGTATGATCGTCGAGCCCGAGGAGAATTGTGCCCTCTACCCCGATCCCGTGGTCATGGTAGCGTTTGATCCGCTCCTTGATATAATTCGAGGTGTCAAAGACCGCCTGATACACATACCAGGCCCCGGCCTGGGCCGCCAGATCAAGGACCTCGGGCTTGTCTTCAATGGGATGGGAGCACCATTTCTTTTTCAGCGGGATCATCTCCCGGAACAGATCCATCTCCCACTGAGTGTTCTGGGCCAGGGAGTTGTCGACGATGAAGAGGCGGTTGTTGTCGATGCCGGCCATCTCGGCTATTGCCTTGTCAATGGGGCGCGGCCGGAAGACCCGGCCCCCCAGATAGGAGACGGCGCAGGGGTAGCAGTTGAACCGACAGCCGCGCGAGGCGTGGACCAGATCAACCATCTGCACGCCTTTGTAGTTGTAGAGCTTGCGGTTGAGGAGATCCCGGCGTGCCGGGCCCACCAAGCCGATGTCGGGCCGGTCATTGATGAAGTCATAGCGGGGCTGGAGCTTGTTGTTGCGGAAATCGGCAAAGACCTGTTCCATCCGGCCCTCGGCCTCACCCAGAAAAACAGTATCGGCGTGTTCCATGGTTTCTTCGGCATGGAGCATGGTGGCAATACCGCCAAACATCACCTTGATCCCCTTTTTCCGGTAGATGTCGGCAATCTCCCAGCCCCGTTTGACCTGGACGGTCAGCATCATCGAGATGCCGACAAAATCGACCTCATCATCAAAATCAATGGTTTCGAGATTCTCGTCGGTAAAGTCGACCGTGACATAGTCGGGAAGCGTGGCGGCAAAGACCACCGGGCCATGGGGCGGCAGGTGAAACTCGGTCTGCCGGTCCAGCTTGGCCCACTTGGGATAGATCAGTTTAAATTTCATGGCAATATTTATTGGTTCAGACCGTTGGAATAAAATTACAGTATTTTTAACCTCTTGCAGGTAAGCGAGTTCGCGAGACGCCGAAACTCTTCCCAATATGTCCCCCCTCCCTTGACGGGAGGGGGTTAGGGGGAGGGTGAAGCATGCAGCATGATGATTTTATGGCTATTTTCCCCCCCACCCTAACCCTCCCCCGCCAGGGGGGAGGGAATTTCATGGTACTTTTGCAAGAACCTCTTCTATTAACTGGCAAGAACGGCATAAGGAGCCATAACCGAATGAGCGAAAAACTACGCTTATTCACTCACGGCTCCTAAGTTTTCAGCGTTGATCAGGGTCATTTTCAGGGTGTAGCCTGCCTGACCGAAACCCCTGAGTTCAAGATGTTCCGGGATCAGGAGGTCGCCTTCTTTCCGGCATGACCGCCCGACAATGGAGCGATCCATGATGAGATCGGCGGTATAGGTTTGGATCTGCCAGCAGTCATTTACCGCCGGCAGGATATCGATTATCCGGCCATCGATTCCAGTATACCGGCATACCGGCACATTGTCGGCGGAGCGTCCGTACCGCATGTTTTTTGTCGAGGGTGCGAGAAAGATCATCTGGACATCACGCATCAATCCCTCGGCAAAGGCGGGTTTGTCAAAGGGCGGCACCGCCCGCTGGACTGCAAGGCCCTTGCCCTCCTGGTAAGCGGCCTCAAAGAGGGTGAATCCTTCAATCGTCATCAGGACACAGGTAAGCTCGTCTCCGGCAAGACTGGTGACTCCGATAACCGTGCCGCCCGAACCGTCCTGCATCGAAAAATCGATGGAATGGACAAACTGCCAGCGCCCCTGGGGATAGACCGCTTCGCAGCCCTTGGCCCCGGTTGTATCCTTGCTCGCAGTCAGCTCCGGCATGGGGTGCCTTTCTGTGGCACAGGCAGCAAGAAACAGGAAAAGGATGGACAGCAGGAAGGGTTTCATCTGGCGGTGAACAGGGACGCCGGGATCTCCTGATTAAGGACCCTGTTGGTGAAGGTAAGCCTGGTGGAGGAGTCGGGCCCTTCGAAAATCGTGACCGCATCAAGCAGACCGGCCTGATCGCCAAGTTTGAGCTCAATCGTGCTGATCAGAGCGGCAATCCCCTTATCTTTAGGGGTAAGCAGGATGGTCTTTTTATCCGGAAATGATACGGTGAACATGGCGTTGTCGGTAAAACGACCGTCAAGCCAGTTGGTGATCTCGGCCAGCACCACCTGCATGGAGTCAAGCTGCATCCCCTTTTCTTCCGTAAGCTGGCCGTCGCGTTCGATGAATTTTTTCACCTTGCCGCCATGCATGAGCAGGATGGAGTGCAGAGGCTTCCGGTATTCCCAGCGCAGAGACTGCGGGGCCTGAAAGGTGAAGGTGCCGGTGGAGATGATGGGCCGGGCGAGGATCTTCAGGTGCTTTTCCTGGGTGAAATCGGCCTGGACCGAATGCAACTGGATTGGGGCCTGCGCCACTTGGCTTTCCTTGACCTGCGGGGCGGACTCTTCGGCTGAGGCTTGGACAGGCAGGAAAAACGTGAGGGTGAGAAGGAGGAAAAAACGTTTCATCAGGACATCCCGCCGTTGACTGAGATCACCTGGCCGGTGACATAGGAGGCCGCATCGGAGCAGAGAAAGGCCACCACCTTGGCCACCTCGTCGGGCCTGCCGATCCGGTTCATGGGGATCATGGTCTTGATGTGGTCCTTGGGGGCGTCCTGGATCATATCGGTCTCGATCAGGCCGGGGGCGACTACGTTGACCCTGATCCCCATGCGGGCGACCTCGGCGGCGACGACCCTGCTGGCTGCGTTCAAACCGGCCTTGGCCGCCGAATAGTTGGCCTGGCCGCGGCTGATCATGAGCGAACTGACGGAGGAGACGGAGACAATGGCCCCCTGACGCTTGCGGACCATGAGTTCCAGCACCGGCCGGGTCATATTGTAGAAACCGTTCAGGCTGGTATCAATGACCGACTGCCATTTTTCCGGGGGCATCATCATGAACAACCCGTCGGCGATGATCCCGGCATTGTTGACCAGGATGTCAATGGATCCCAGCCGGGCGCCGATTTCCGCCACAATGTTTTCCACGGCCTGTCCGTCGCGGACATCAAACTGACAGATCTCGCCCCGGCCGCATTCCCCTTCGATCATGGCCAGGGTCTGTTCGGCGCCCGCCTGGTCGCTGTGGTAGTTGATGACGATATGATATCCGGAGCGCGCCAGCTCCACGCAGACGGCGCGGCCGATGCCCTTGCTGCCGCCGGTGATCAGGGCGGTTTTCTGTTCATTTTCTGTTGTCATTGCTCGCCCGCCTGAAAAAGTTGCAGGGTGGCCCTGCCGATTATCTGATTGTCCATTACAAGTTCACAGGAGACTTCCCGCAGATTTTCAAAACTATAGGTGTTTTCCGCTCTTGCCGTGATAATGCTGCCGAAGGGCAGGGAATCGACAGTAAAATCGGCCTTTTTGATACCCACCAGCCAGCCCATCTGATTGGAGTCCCGTCCCTTGGTCTGGATCCGGTCCCAACCGTTGCAGACGCCGGCGGTCTGGGCGGCCAGCTCTACCAGAATCAGGGGATGCACCCCGTTCTCATCGGCCATCGGCCATGATTTATCGACAAGAAAAAGCGCGCGGGCAGTCTTGCTGTCAATCTCAAGGATCTCCTTGACCAGCAGCATGCGGTCGCGATGGGGGAGAAGGTCTTCGAGGGTGAGATCGGAGAGTGTTGTTGTGTCCATGCCGGTAGCCTTTTTGCACTTGATTATCAGTTTTGCTACGATAACGTATTTTTCCGGGAACAGCTACTTGTTCGGAGGATAAATTTTTCTTGGCATTATTTTTCCCCCGGCATTATATAACGAGGTTGATGCACTTATTTCCCGCTTTTTGTGGATGTTGGAATCGTGGCATTTGCCATTTTACCGTCAGTGTTTTTTCATCATAACAGTGAAAGTCAATTATGGATAAACTTACAGCAGAGCTTAAGGTCAAGATCATTGATATTCTCAATCTTCAAGACCTGAGCCCGGAAGATTTTGACGAAAACGCCAGACTGGTCGGCGGCGATCTGGGCATTGACTCCATTGATGTTCTGGAGATGGTGGTCATGGTGGAAAAAGACTATGGCGTTGTCATCAACAGCCAGGAAATCGGCGAGAAGGTCTTCTCTTCCCTTGCCGCCCTTGCTGGATATATCAAGGAAAACCTGCCCGGCTCATCAACCTGATGGGGAATGGGGTGTACATTGCCGGGGCGGGTATTGTCAGTCCGCTTGGCGAGGGCCTTGCGGCGACAGTTGAGGCGCTGCGGGCCAATTGTTCGGCAATCAGGCCGCTGGAGCTCTTTCCGCTGCTGCAGGGAGAACCTTTGCCGGTGGGGCAGGTCCGGGGAGTGGACGCGCACTCGTTCCTGCCCAGAACGCATTGTCTGGCCAGGATCGCCGCCATGCAGGCCATGGCCGGGTGTCATGAGCCGCCTGATGCCGTCATCCTGGGCACTACCACCGGCGGCATCCTGACCACGGAACAGTTGCTCAGGGATAATGCGGAGAACAAGGAGCTGTACCGGTATCACGGATTAAACAGCGTCGCCGAGTATGTCGCCGGGGAGATCGGTTGCCGCGGCCCGGCCCTGGCGGTCTCCACCGCCTGTTCCTCAGGGGCGGTGGCCATTGCCATGGCCCTGGAAATGCTGCGCAGCGGCAAGGCGAAACGGGTTCTGGCCGGTGGCGTTGATTCCCTTTGCCGCCTGACCTATTTCGGGTTTCATTCCCTGCAACTGGTGGACAAAAAAGGTTGCCGACCCTTGGATGCGGACCGGCATGGGATGGCGGTGGCCGAAGGCGCGGCCATGCTGCTGCTGACTACCGAAAGGCCGGATAGTCCTCTGGCCGCACTCCTTGGCGCCGGGCTTTCCTGCGATGCCTATCATCCGGCCGCGCCCCACCCTGAGGGCCGGGGCGCGCTCATGGCCATGCGGGCGGCCCTTGCTGATGCCGGTCTTGGCCCGGCGGATATCGATTACATCAATCTGCACGGTACCGGCACGCCGGAAAACGATCTGGCCGAGTCCAAGGCTATCAGGACACTCTTTGCCACGCCACCTTCGCTTTCCTCTATTAAAGGGGCAACGGGCCATAGCCTAGCTGCCTCCGGCGCCATTGAGGCGGTGGTGGCAGCAATTGCTGTGTCCAAAAACTTTCTGCCTGCCAATACCGGTTGTCAGCATCCGGATCCGGCCCTGGGGCTTGCCCCGCTGACGCAGCCGGTCAGTCAGCCGGTAACGGCCGTGCTCAGCAATTCATTCGGCTTTGGCGGCAACAACGGCTGTCTGGTGATCGGGGCCCCGGACCGGTGCCCGGTATCCGCATCTGCGCAAGTCCCTGCCGGACTGGCCGTTCATGGCAGCTCCTGCCTGACCGGCGCCGGCAACAGTGCCGCCACTCTGTCCCTGCTTACCCAGGGCGTCCCTGTTGCCGGCATGGCAAATCTTGATCGAATCTCGGCAAATCTGCCGCCGCGTCTGGTGCGCCGTTTGAAGCGGTTGCCGCGGATGACCTTGTCGCTGGCCATTGCTGCCCACGACGATTCCGGCCTTGAGGTAAAACCATCTGCCGTGTTTATGGGCACCGGCTGGGGCGCGCTCTCGGAAACCTATGATTTCCTGACCCGGCTTGCTGAATCGCAGGAGCAGTTTCCCAGTCCTACCGATTTTGTCGGCTCGGTGCATAACGGCCCGGCCGGTCAGGCGGCCATCATGTTCGGGGCCACCGGGGCCAATATTACCACCAGTGGCGGTGATTATTCGTTTGAGCAGGCGCTGCTGGCCGCCGATCTGATGATGAAGGAGGGGGATGCGAGCTGCCTGGTGCTCGGCGTTGATGAGGGCCATCAGGCGCTGTCTTCCCTGCTTGATCCCTCTATTGCCCCTGGAACTCTTCTGGCCGACGGCGGCGGCGCCCTGTGTCTGAGCAGAACCAGCAAGGGCGCGCAATGTCTTGTCCGGGTTCCGTTTTACCAGAGCAGCGCCCCAGAGGGGACTATGGATTTGCTGATCGAGGCCCTGGGCGGGTCTCAGGTCCTGAAGAGCAAATATGCGCTGGTGCTGGCAGGGATTCCGGCAGCGGTGCGGGAAGAGGGCGAAGCCCAGTTGGCACGCTTCAGGGAACAAACCGGATGTCAGGCCCCGGTGATCCGCTATCGTGAGTTGACCGGTGAGTTTGCCTCGGCCTCGGCCGTGGCCGCGGTCATGGCTGTTTCCTTGCTGGCTGAGCGGCAACCGCCGGCAGGAGGGGAAGATGGCAAGAAAGCCATCCTGGTGCTTGGCCTGGGACCATATCTTTCGGCCATCGAATTCTCCCGCCCATGAGAATCCTGCTTATCTCGCCCAATACCCTCACCGTTCCCTATCCGGTCTATCCCCTTGGCCTTGATTATGTGGCCGGCTCTATTGGTGCGGCGCATCAGGTCAGGATCGTGGACATGAATGTCCATTCGCTTGCGATTCTCGATGAGATTGTGCGGGATTTTTCTCCAGACATTATTGGCCTGTCCTGTCGCAACATCGACAACACCGAGGCCGGTGATCCCCTGTTTTTTATCAGTGAACACCGGAAGCTGGTGGTCTGGCTGCGGGAACGCTCAACCGCCACGCTGGTCTGTGGTGGCAGCGGTTTTACTATTATGCCGGATCGTGTGTTTGCGGCCCTGGGAGTGGATTACGGGATCATCGGCGAGGGGGAGCGGTTTGGTCTGCTCGTGGATGCCATTGAGAACGGCAGAGAACCGGCGCAGATCCCCGGCGTCATCTCTGCTTGTTCTTCTCCCGAGACGCCCGAGCCCTGGACCGGGAAACAGGCGCGTAAATTTCAGCCTGATGCCTCCCATGTGGATTTTTATCTCAGGAATGGAGGGATGCTCAGTCTGCAGACCAAACGGGGCTGCTCCTTTCGCTGTATCTATTGCCCCTATCCCCATATTGAAGGGAAAAGGCATCGGCTGGTATCCCCCGATGAGGTGGCGAGGACGGCCATGGAGCTGCAGGAGGCCGGCGCAAAATATCTGTTTATCACGGACTCGGCCTTTAATTCGGATATGGCCCACAGTCTGGCCGTGGCCAAAGCCTTCAAGGCGGCCGGGGTTTTCATCCCCTGGGGCGGCTTTTTTGCCCCGCTCAGGCTGCCGGCCGATTATTTTTCCATCATGGCCGATGCCGGTCTCAAACATGTAGAATTCGGGACCGAGTCGATGTCGGCGGCCATGCTTGCAACCTACCGGAAACCATTCGGGGTCGATGATGTCTATGCTGCCCATAAGCAGGCCCGGGATGCCGGATTGCACGTGGCGCACTACTTTCTTCTGGGCGGCCCGGGGGAGTCGGCGGCCACGGTCGCGGAATCCCTTGACAACATCGAGCGACTCACCAGGACGGCGCTGTTCTTTTTCATCGGCATCCGCATCTACCCCCATACCGCCCTCTATGACATCGCCCTTGAGGAGGGCAGGATAAGCCCTGCGACCGATATGCTGGAGCCTGTCTTTTACCAGGCCGATGCCATCAATCGTGACGCCATTGAGACCCTGGTCACAGCCAGGGCGGGTAAACGAATGAACTGGATTGTCGGCTCCGGCGGCGACAGGAGCGCGGCCACGGTCAGGAAGCTCTATGACCGGGGGCATACCGGGCCGCTCTGGGAGTATCTTGCCCGATAACCGTATCTTTTCCTCAGGGACCGAGTTGTGCATTTGTTTTTCCGGTGGTATAAATATGTTCCTTTGTTTACAGGAAAAACAGTATTTGTGCCGGGGTGCTGCTCCTCAGATTAATTTTTACACTGGACTTGACGCGACACCTTGTGGTATTCATTTGTTGAAGTAATCCAACAGGAAAAGGATGAGATAACCGCCCGGGTGACAACGGATGGCAGGTCTCCCTGGTTCTCCGGTCACTTTCCCGATAACCCGATCCTGCCGGGAATTGCCCAGTTAAAAATGGTTGCCGACATTATTGGCGCATCCAGGAAAGAAGACTTGCGGATGGCGGGTTTGAGCCGGGTCAAATTCAGAAAGATTGTCAGGCCTGGCGAGCTCCTTGATATTCACGCCACACCCGGCAAATTGAAAGATCAGTATGCGTTCCGGATAACCAGCAGTAATGAGGAGGTTTGTTCCGGTATGATGCGTCTTGCCGATAACAATACAGAAGAGACAGTTATGCCGTCTCAGATTTTATAGCGGCTTCACCAAAAAAGAGACAATATAGAGACTCCCATGACCAACGACATTACTCAGACCGTTACCCGCATCGCTGAAATTATCATCAACGAGTTGAAGCTGGAAGATGTTACCCCCCAGACCTTTGACCCAGACCTTGATCTGGTGGACGAGGTGGGCATCGACTCCATGGATCTGGCGACCATTGCCCTGGTCCTGCGTGACGAATACGGGATCCGGATTGACGAAGATGATTATCCCAAGTTGACCACCGTGCGCATCATCGCCGAGTACATCAATACCAAGCTGACTAGTGGCGAATAAATGACTGCGCCGGTGCAGGGGTATAAATTCTCCGAGATCATAGCCGACCCGGTTATCCGGGAGAGATGGGAAAAGGTGCGCCGCTTTTTTTTCCTCCGCGAATCCACCTATGATATGAGCAACCGGTGTAATATCCGCTGTGAGGGTTGTTATTACTTTAACGGTGAAAAGCAGTTTGCCGAGGAAAAGAGGGACGCGGGAGCCTGGCGGCAGCTTCTGGCAGCGGAAAAGGCACGGGGCATCACCTTTGTCGTGCTGGCCGGGGCGGAACCTTCATTGGTCCCGGAGCTGTGTGAGGCCTGTTACGGGGTGATTCCCCTGGGAGCCATTGCCAGTAACGGCTTGATACCCATCAAGCGGGAGATAGATTACCGGATCCATCTCTCGGTCTGGGGCAACGACCAGACCAGTCTTGCCATCAGAAAGGCCCCGGACATGCTGGTCCGGCAGATAGCAAACTACAAGGATGATCCGAGGGCCGTCTTTGTCTATACCTTTACCCCGGTCAATATCGACGAGGCGAGGGAAGTGACGGAACTTCTGGCCCAGAATGGTATGAAGATCACCTTCAACATGTTTTCTTCTCCTGTCGGCTATACAGGGCCGCTTCGTCATACGGCGGAAACCCTTGCCGGAACGGAGCGAGTCATGACCGAACTGCTTGCCGAATTTCCGGAAACCGTTATTTTCTCTCCCTACAATATCGTTGCCCATACCCGGCAGCAGGGGCTGCATGAGCTTTTTTCCTGTTCGTATCCCCGCATGAACCAATCCACGGATATTGGCCTTGGTCGGTCTTTTCGCCAGTATCGTACCAACTTGCAATGGGATCGTGATGCGGCCTGTTGTGTGCCGGATACTGATTGTGACGACTGCCGTCATTACGCCGCCGGCAGCGCCGTGGTTACGGCCAGGATGTATCGTCACGCCACGGATCCGGTGACATTTGCCGCCTGGCTCGATTATGTTGACACCTATCTGGCGGTCTGGGTCAGAGGATATGACAAGGGCGTCAATCTCTGTGCCACGCCGGTTATTCCACCACTTAATAATGAGTCATTTCCCGAGAAACCATGAAAACCGTTAGTTCCCTGCTTGATGATCATTGGTATGAGCGCTATAAAAAAATATCCAAGCTCAATATCCGCAGCTCCATCTATGATGTGACTGATCGCTGCAACCTTCGCTGTAAAGGCTGCTTCTTTTTTTCCTCGAATGAGCACAAGGCGGCGTCTGAAGAAAAGGATGTCAGCAAGTGGTATGATTTTGTGGATAAGGAGATGGAACGCGGGGTAAACCTGGCTATCTTGATCGGCGGCGAACCCACCCTCTGTCTGGACCGGATTGAGGCCTTTTACCAGCGACTGCCCACCTTCTGCGCCACCAATGGCCTGATCAAGGTGCCCCGGGACCGGTTTCCTGACATGATGGTCGGCCTCTCCCTGTGGGGTGATGTCGAGGACGAAATAACCCTGCGCGGCCAGGATACCTTTAAGATCTCCAGCGCTAACTACGAGGGTGATCCCCACGCCTATTATCTCTATACCATCACCCCCAAGCAACTGGGCAAGACCGAGCAGATCATCAAGAAGATTGAAGGGGTTGGGCTGAAGGTGCACATGCAGCTCCTGTCCAATGACGAGGCGGTGGACGGTTTTTCCTGGCAATCGGAGGAACTGGTGGCGGTGCGGGCGGAGATGGATGCGATGCTCGATGCCTACCCCAAGACCGTGATTTCCTCGAAATATTATCACGAAGTTATCACCACCGGAAAAATGCTGGGTCGACGGTTCGGCTGGATGGAGTGCCCGTCGGTGACAGATGCCATTGACAAGCGGGAGCCCAGACCCAAGCGGCTGACCAATTTCATCCGTTGGGCATCGGATCTCAAGACCATGCACCGCTGCTGTACCTCGGAGACCCGTGACTGCTCCACCTGCAAAGACGGCGCGGCCCACATGAGCTGGGTCATGGTCAACAAGCGGGCGCACATGGAGAACACCAGGGATCTGCAGAACTGGATCGAAGTGTACGAAATGTTTGCCAAACTTTACCAGTTCATCCCTTGGTGAAATGAATTACGAATTACGAATGAGGAATTACGCTCTGAGAGAGCAGCAACGTTATTATCCAATTCGTCATTCGTAATTTTTAATTCGTAATTATGTCCTTAAAAGACGCAGTCATTGTCGGGTATGATGCCATCTCCCCACTGGGGAATGATCTGGAAGGCCAATGGCAGCAGGCCCTGTCCGGAAAAAGCGGTATCGGCCCGCTGACCCGTTTTCCCCTCAGCGATGATTTCCCGGTCAGGATTGCTGGTCAGGTTCCCTCCATCGACCATCTCGACTATCCCTTTCTTTCTGCCAGACACCAGGCGGCCTGGAGCTCTCCGGTCTTCAAATACTCGATGCTCACGGTGGCCAGGGCCCTGGCGCGAAGCGGCTTGGTGATCACTCCCGACATTGCCTCCCGGGTGGCTGTGACCTACAGCTCGGCCATCGGCGGCCTGGATGCGGTGCTAGCCGCCGACAGAAGGATGCGGAGTGAAAACAAACTGCCCCCCCCGTATGCCAATCCCAATTCCTGCATCAACATGATCGGCGGCAAGATTGCCATCCAGACCGGGGCCAGGGGTCCGATCACCTCCACCATCTCCGCCTGCGCCACCGGTCTGACCTCAATGATTATCGGCGCCATGTTTTTGAAGCAGAACAGGGCCGATATCGCCATCTGCGGGGCGGTTGATTTTGCCCTGGTGGAGCCGATCGTGGCCGGTTTTTATACCATGAACGGGGTTTATACCCCCAAAGAGGGGCGGGAAAACGAACCGCCGGAGTCAGCCAGCCGGCCATTTTCCTCCAATCGGCGGGGCTTTGTCCTCTCGGAAGGGGCCGGGGCGGTGATCCTTGCCACCCGTGAATTTGCTGAAGCGCACGGCCTGCCATATCATTGTGAACTGGCCGGTTGGGGCATGACCTCGGATGCCCATCACTTTGTTGCCCCTTATCTGGAGACGGTCAAACAGTGCATGCTCGATGCCCTGAGCGATGCCGCCATCGCTCCGCAGGATATCGATGTCGTCAATGGTCATGCTGCTTCCACCCGGGTCGGCGATCAGGTGGAATTTGCTGCGCTGCAGGCGGTCTTTGGCGACGATCTGCCGCCGATCTGTGCCAATAAGTCGCTGATCGGACATGCCATGGGCGCCTCCAGTGTTATTGAAACCATCTTCGCCCTGCAGGGGATGGAGGAGGGTATTGTGCCGCCCACCATTAATTACACCCCAGATCCGGAGATCGAGATCGACTGCGTGAGCGAAGGGAAACGGTTGTTGAGGCAAGAATTTATTTTAAAAAACGCCTTTGGCTTCGGCGGTTGCAATGCCTGCGCTGTATTTAAAAAAGCAGGCTGAAGGTTAAAGGCTGAAGACTGAAGATTTCAGGTGAGGGGAATGGCTGTGGAGCTTGTTGTCTGTCTTGCTTTTACGCAGATGGTTCTTCGGTTTATTTATCTGAGTGGTTAAAAAGAATGCAACTTTTACAATTATCACCAACAATATGAAGGCGCCGCTGAACAGAAAGGTCTTTGTCGTTGGCTATGGGGCGGCCACCTCTCTTGGCAACACATTTGCCACCACCTGGGAGGCTGCTCTGGCCGGCCGGGCCGGTTTTCGCCGGATAACCAGGTGCGAGGTCCTTACCCGCAGCAACGTGGTGGGTGAGATCCCGGACTGGGATCCGGGCCTGCTGGAATACGTGAACCGCAAGGATGCCTCGCTCTGGGATGCCGCCTTTGTTTTTCTCACCATGGAGGTCTGCCGCCAGGCCCTGGCCAATGCCGGGCTTGAAATCGACAGTGAAACCGGCCCGAGGACCGGCTGTCTGATCGGTTCCGCCCTCAATGGCGTCGATGCGTACCGGATTGCCATGGACAACTATGTCAACCGGGGGCCCCTGAAGGTCAGCCCCTATCTGCTGCCCAATCTGTGTGCCAATCTCCCGGCGGGCAAGGCCGGAATGCTGCTGGGATTTACCGGCCCCGTCTTCTCACCCCAGGGCGCTTGCGCTTCCGGCAATCACGCTATTGCCCTTGGATCCCGGATGATCAGGGATGGCGACTGCGATTTTGTCCTGGCCGGAGGCGTTGAGACCTGTCTGGTGCCGGAGATCATCCAGGGTTTTGCCAACATGCTGGCCACCATCAAGGTCGGGCCTAACGATCGCGCCTTTGATGATCCCACCCAGGCGTCACGGCCGTTCAGCATCGACCGCAAGGGTTTTGTTCTCTCGGAAGGTGCCGGGGTGGTGGTGCTGGCGGCTGAAGAGGCCGTCCGTTCGCTGAATCTCACCGCCAGGGCCGAGGTGGCCGGCATCGGCTGGAACTCGGATGCCAATCATTTTACCCGGCCCAACCAGGAGACCATTGTCCGGGCCATGCGTGCGGCTATTGAGGATGCAGAGATTACGCCTGTGGACATCGGCGCGATTAACGCCCATGGCACCTCGACCCCCACTGGTGACAGCACCGAGGTTTCCTGCCTTCGAGAGGTCTTTGGCCATGGGCTGCCCAAGATTCCAGTGTCGGCTAACAAGTCGCAGGTGGGCCACAGTCTGGGCGCCAGTGCGGCTATTGAGGCGGCCCTGGCTATCGAGGCCATGGGCCAAGGGATTGTCTTGCCCACGGTCAACCATATCCCTGACCCTGCGTTCAGCGACCTGGATGTGGTTCCCAATCAGGCCCGCAAGCACCCGCATGAATTTGTGCTCTCCAATTCATTCGGCTTTGGCGGCACCAACTGCTGTCTTGTTTTTCGAGGAATGTGATGCGACCCAAACCCTTTATCCCGGAATTTCTGGACAAACCCTCTCTGGTCAGGGACAAGAACAGCGGTAAGATCTGGCATCGCTGCGAGCTGCGCACCCTCTATGTGGATACGGACCGCTCGCAGGTCGTCTATCATGCCAACTACCTGAGATATTTTGAATTCGGCCGGGGCTCGCTCATGCGTGATGCCGCGTATCCGTATAAAAAGATTGAAGAAAGCGGTTATGTTTATCCCATTATCAAGACCGAGCTCAACTATTATTCGCCACTCTTCTATGATGACTTAATGTACATTCATACCCGGCCGGCCACCATCGAACTGGTCAAATTGCAGTTTGATTATCTGATTACCAAAGCCGACACCGGCGAAATCGCCTGCACTGGTTTTACCAAACATTGCGCCGTGAATACCAAGGGCATTCCGGTTGAGATTGATGCCAAGACCATCCAGCTTTGGCAGGAATTTCCCGGTTTATGACCGTTATGACCACCTGGCGGACTCCTGTTGCCATTGACGTCCGTCCCTGGTTTGCCGATCACTGTTTTGACGGTAAAGTCGTGCTGCCGGCGGTGGAAACCATGACGCTGCTGGCGGCAGAGGTTGCCGGGAACCATCCGGAAATCGATGTCCGGGTCATGAATAATGTCCGTTTTGCCAGGTTTCTGGAAATTCCTGTAGGAAGCAGCAGTGTTGCGGCTCTCATTGAATGCAGTCAGCATGAAAACGGCTCGATTCATGGCAAACTGCTCAGCCGGAGGCCGTGCAAGACCATGACGCGGCTGCAGGAGCATGGCGAGATCCTCTTTTCCCCGGCCGGAGAAGATCATAATTCTGTCTTCGGGTTTGCCCCTGAACCCCTTGTTGATCCTGAAATGACGATTCCGGCAGAGCAGGTGTACCGGGAACTGGTACCTTTTGGTCCAAGTTATCATACCCTGCAGGAAACCTTGCATCTCTGCGGGCAGGAAGCATGGGGCAGGTTGAAGGCTCCCGTGTTAGGTGTCCAAGACAGGGCTCGGGAACTTCTCGGCTCCCCTTTTCCTCTGGATGGCGCTTTTCATGCGGCCTGTGTTCTGGGTCAGCGGTCAACAGATTTTGTACCCTTTCCCGTGGGATTTGATCGGCGGATCATCCTCAGGCCCACGCAGCCCGGCGGCAGCTATCGTACCAAGGTGCAACTGCTCTCCCGGACCCGCGATGAACTGCTCTTTGATCTGCACATTTTTGACGATCAGGGACAGATTTTTGAGAGTGTCACCGGGGTGCGGATGCGGGATGTGAGCGGCGGGAAGATCAAACCGCCGGAGTGGATGCGTGATAAAAATTAAGAAGGGGCAAGGGAATAAGGCAGGATCTGTATCGCTCCATCATTCCTTATTCCTTTGAGCTCCAGTCCAGCAGTTTTTCTATGGAGATCCTGGTGAGCCAGCGGAGAAAGATCAGGGAGTAGACGGCGCCGCACAGATACATGCCGAGCAGAAAGACCAGATGTGATAGACCATAAGTCATGGGGCCGCCCACGATCACAATCCAGGGTTCATGCAGCTTGATCGCCAGGATGCCGAGGGCGGCAACCGCAGGCCAGCCGATAATATAGCTGACCATAATCGCCAGGAGGCCAATAATGATCCTGGGGCCTGGCTTTTCTTTGAACGCGGAGAGATCGGCCTGCTCCTCAATGGCGGAACGAACAAAACCGGTTGCTGCAATTTTCTGGATACTCTGTCTGATCACCTGGCTTGTCTCGCAGTGGAAAAGGGAAAATGGTATGCAGCAGGGACTTATGCTTGTTAAAAGTAATCGATCACAGGCTTTTTAATCAATATAAAATACCATCATCGACATGAACCTGCCTGACCCCTGGAATTTTTTTGATACCATCTACTGCATCTCTGTTGATGATCGCCTTGACCGGCGCGAGCAGGTGAAGAGGCAGTTTGCGGCTGTGGGGCTGCTGCAACGGGTGGAGTTTGTTCTGGTCGCCAGGCACCCTGAAAACAGGGAACAAGGCATCTTTGAATCGCATATGCTGTGCCTGAAAAGGGCGCTTATGGCTGGAGCGCAGCATATCCTGATTTTTGAGGATGATGTCTTCTTTCGTGACTTTGATTCCCGCGCCCTTGCCGAGGCCTGTGCGCATCTCGAGCGTCTTGAAACCTGGAACAGTCTGTTTCTTGGCGGCATTACCAGCGGCAGTCGTCAGACCGAGGTGAAATCTTTGGTCAGAATCAAATACCGTTGTCTGTCCCATGCCTACGCCCTCAATGCTCCTATGGCCCGCCGGATTGTCCGGGAAGAGTGGAGCGGAATCCCCTATGACGGGCTGCTGCGGCAAAAGAATGGTGATTGTTTCGCCATCTATCCCATGTGCGCCTTTCAGGGGCTTTCCGAAAGCGACAATCAAACCGTGGCCATCGACAGAGTACGCCGGTTGTTTGGCGGACTCCCGTTTATCCAGAAGATGAACGAGATTTATCAGAATCATAAGGTGCTTATCCTCGCCGCGCACCTGGCGGTCTTTCTTGTGCTTGGTGTTTTGGCCTATAGGTTGTGGTAAAATAATGATTAATTATCGCCTTCTCTTCTTTGTTTCCCTCCTGATTATCGGCTGCGCCGTTGTCGGCAAGATGCGTCTTGATATTGACACGGATATGGCCCGCTCTCTGCCGGCCAGCGAACGGGTCATTGCCGATGCCCTGGAGATCTTTAATCATCATCCCATTCACGATCAGGTCGCAGTCGATATCACGATCAACGGTGATGATCAGGATACCTTGGTGGAGTGCGGTGTCTTTCTTGAACAGAAGATGAAAGACAGCGGACTTTTTGCCCAAGTTGGCACCAATGCCATAGGCGAGCTGATTCCGCGCCTTGCCTTGCATGTGGCTCGGAACCTGCCTCTTCTCTTTTCCAGTGAAGATCTTCAGAAGATCGCCCCCCTTCTTGATTCAGGGCGAATCAAGGAACGGATACACAAGCTCCATGAGGATCTGGGCAGTCTGGAGGGAGTTGGTCAGGCCGAGTTTATCGGCGTGGATCCCCTGGGGTTGAAGGACCTGATCCTGGCGAAGATGGCCCTGCTGGCCCCTTCGATGAATGCCGGATTTTATAAAGGACATCTGCTCTCCGGGGATGGCCGTCATCTCCTGGTCACGGGCAGGCCGCTGGCGGCAGGAAGCAATACCGCCTCAGCCCGCTCCCTTTCTGATTTTTTCGGGCAGACAGCGCAAGAGATTGCCAAACACTTTGAAGCCAAAGGTGTGCAGGCAACCCTGACCCCGGTGGGGGCCTATCGGGCGGCCCTTGATAATGAAAGCATGATCCGTCATGATGTGCAGTTTGCGCTTACTCTGTCAACGGCAGGTATCGCCTTGCTTCTGTTTTTGTCCTTTTCCCGGCCCCTGATCGGGCTTATGTCTCTGGTTCCGTCCTTTGCCGGTACGGCCGCCGCCCTTCTTGTCTATTCCTTGTTTCACTCCTCCATCTCGATCATGGTGCTTGGGTTTGGCGGGGCCCTTATCTCCATCACCGTGGATTACGGTATCGCCTATCTCCTTTTTCTTGACCGGCCCCATGCAACCAGGGGCAAAGAGGCTGCGCATGAAGTGCGGGCCGTCGGGATCATGGCCGTGGCGACGACCGTTGCCGCCTTTCTGGTCCTCCGGTTCAGCGGGTTTCCGGTCTTTACCGAACTCGGTTTGTTCTCGGCCCTGGGCGTCCTTTTTTCCTTTCTCTTTGTAAATACTGTTTTTCCAAAAATCTTCCCGAATATGCCTGCCGGCAAAGTCCGCAATCTGCCCCTGCAGAATTTTGTCAATATCCTCTATACTACCGGCAAGCCAGGCGCCATTGCTGCGGCTTTGCTGGTCTGCGTCCTGATCTTTTTTGCCAAACCGCAATTTCATGTCGGTTTAGACAGCATGAACACGGTCAGTCAGGCCACCAAGACGGCTGATGCCGTGTTCACCAAGGTCTGGGGGAAGATCGGCGATCGGATTTTTGTGATGAACAGAGATGAGACCATTGCCGCTATTCAGCGGCGCAATGATCTCTCCTTGGCCCGGATAGAAGAGGATGAGCGGAAAGATATCCTGGCTGCGGCCTTTGTCCCGTCGATGATCTTTCCGGGCCAGGAACGGGGGGCCGAGAATGTAGCCGCCTGGCAGGCCTTCTGGGACAGGAGCAGGGTGGAACAGGTGAAAAAGGCACTGGGCGGTACGGGCGCCGAGCTTGGTTTTACCCCGGATGCCTTCGCCCCTTTTTTCGCGTTGTTTGAGCCCGGATTTGCGGCCCAATCCCTGGAGATTCCCAAAGAGTTCTACGAGTTGCTGGGGATTTCCAAGAATACGCGTGAGTCCGGCCTGATCCAGTTCATCACCGTTACGCCGGGTAAAAACTATGATGGCGCCGCCTTTCTCGCCCGTTATGGTGGGGACAGTAAGATCTTTGATTCCGCTTTTTTTGGGGAGCGACTGGCTAAACTCCTGTTTTCCACCTTTACCTCCATGCTGGCGATCATTGCCGTTAGTGTGGCCGCACTCCTCTTTTTTGTCAATTTGAACCTGCCGCTAACGCTTCTGACCCTAATGCCGTCCGTTTTTGCCTATATCTGCACCCTGGGAACCATGAAACTCCTCGGTCGTTCCCTGGATATTCCCGCTCTGATGTTGTTATCCATCTCCATACTCGGCATGGGGATCGACTATGCCATTTTCTGTGTGCGGGCCCATCAGCGCTACCGGGATATCTCTCACCCATCGTACGCCCAGATGCGCAGCAGTGTCTTTCTCTCCGCCACTTCCACCTTGATCGCCTTCGGTGTCCTTTGTTTTGCCGAACACAGCCTGTTGCAAAGTATCGGTATTGTCTCCCTGCTCGGCATCGGGTACTCCCTGCTCGGGACCTTCCTGCTGCTGCCCCCGTTGCTGGATCGCTACTTTTCCGGGAAAGACAGCAGGGTGATTACAGGTCTTATTCCCCGTATTCGCAGCCGTTTCCGCACGGTTGAGGCCTATCCCCGGATGTTCGCCCGCTGCAAGCTGCATCTTGATCCTCTGTTTGCTGACCTGCCGAGGATGCTGGCTGCCAAAAAGGAGATCAAAACCATTGTTGATATTGGCTGCGGCTATGGAATTCCTGCCTGCTGGTGTCTGGAGACCTATAAAGAGGCGCGGATTGCCGCCATCGAACCTGATCCGGAAAGGGTGCGGATTGCCGGTCTTGCCCTGGGGGCGCGGGGAACCGTCACCCAGGGGTGGGCGCCGGACATGCCGGACTTGGCGGGTGATCCGGCTGATGTGGTGTTATTGCTGGATATGCTGCATTATGTGGATGATGAGATCGCGGCGTCTGTCTTTAGGGAGAGTTTTCAGATGCTTGCCCCTGGTGGACTGCTGGTGGCAAGATGCACCATTTGTCCGTCCGGCAGACCGTCATGGTCCTGGTGGTTTGAGAAGACGCGCATAAAGCTATCGGGCAATGAGGCCTGGTACCGGTCTCCTGAAGAAATGGCAGGACTTCTGACCAAGGCCGGTTTTACCGTGATCATCAATGAGGTTACCGCCAATCCCGAACTGGCCTGGATCGTTGGCCTGGCAAAAAAAGAGGCAGACTGTGCAGCGTCGCTCCTGTAAGCCGTCCCCGGCTGAAATTACCGGTGTCATTGCCCTGTCGCTTGCCCTTCTGTTATCCGTTCTCAGCCCGATCCTGGCACTTTTCCCTTTGTCGCTTTTTCTGCTGGCCTGTCTTGTTGCGCCTTTTTTCCCAAGGTTCGGCTTTTTCCTGCCGGTAATCAGCCGGGGCAGTCCTGCAGGCAACCAGGTGGCCCTGACCTTTGATGACGGCCCCTCGCCCTTATCCACCCCTATCCTGCTTGATCTCCTTGCCCGCCATAATCTGCCGGCCACCTTTTTCGTAGTGGGGCGACAGGCCGCGAAATATCCGGATCTGATTACGGCGATCATGGCACAGGGCCACACCATCGGCAACCATTCCTGGCGACATGATCCCATGCTCATGCTGCGGACGCCCAAGACCTTGCAGGAAGATATTCATACGACGCAGGAAATATTAACAAAACAGGGAATCAGGCCTCGTGTCTTTCGTCCCCCGGCTGGGATCACCAACCCTCGGCTGAAACGGGTGCTGGCCAGGGAAAATCTTCTTACCATCACTTACAGCTGCCGGGCCATGGACGGTGGAAATCGCAATGTCCGCAATCTGGCCGCAAAAATCCTCCGGCGGTTGCGGTCTGGGGATATCATCATGCTCCATGATCTCCCGCCGCAGCGGCAGGCATGGTCAGATTACTGGCAAAAAGAACTTGATCGTCTTTTTTCCGCTTTAAAGGATGGCTATCAGGTTGTTGCCCTGGAAGAAATTATCCGTCAGCCGGTGATGATGAGCGGATCAGACAATCCGTTGAATCTCGGGGATTTCATGGATGCCGGTGGTGCAGACATTGAGGTCTTTAAGGATGCCGTCGCTGACCCGGTAGATCCAGCCATGAACGGCCAGTTCCTGGCCTGAGGCCCAGGCGTTCTGGACAATGGTGGTATGGCAGACATTGGCCACCTGTTCAATGACATTGAGCTCGCACAGCAGATCGAGTTTGTCATTGTCGTTATCAAGGGCCTCAATCTGTTTCTTGTGAAAGCGATACACATCCTTGATATGGCGGAGCCAGTTGTCGATGAGGCCGTGCTCGCAGTTCTCCATGGCGGCGTTGATACCGCCGCAATCATAGTGGCCGCAGACGATGATGTGCCGGACCTTGAGTACGTCCACTGCGTACTGGATTACCGACAGGCAGTTGAGGTCGGTATGTACTACCACATTGGCGATATTACGGTGCACAAAGATCTCGCCCGGCAGCATGTTGACGATCTCGTTGGCCGGTACCCGACTGTCGGCACAGCCGATCCACAGGTATTCCGGCCGCTGCTGATTGGAAAGTTTGGTGAAAAACTCAGGGTCGGCCTCTTTGATGGTGGCGGCCCAGCTCTTGTTGTTGTCGAAAAGGTGTTTCAGCACTTTCATGAATATATGCCCTCCTGGCTTGTTGAGAAAAGGTATACTGAATTGTCTGTTAGTTGTAAAGACGTCCTGAGGTAAAATAGCGTGAGGATTTGTATTCAGGGGGAGCATTGATAGGATTAATTGTCTTGGTGCACAGTGATAAAATCGTATGACAGGGGGATCCATTATGCCGGAACATAAGAATAAAGCGTGTGATTTTACTCTATTCGGAGTTCTTGGTGATCTCTGCCATCGCAAACTTCTTTCTTTTTTTTACCAACTGGACCGGGAAGGTCTACTCCATCCTGATACCCGGATACTGGGGGGACCAGTGGCCTCGGTGGCGCTGCCGGCCCGGGTCGGCAGGAAGTGGGAGGAGTAGGAATGGGCCAGCGCGAATTTCTGGAATTTTCCTCTTCTGCGCTGCTGGTGGAGGCGCTGGCGGCGCGGATCAGTGATCTCCTGCGTGAGGGTATCCACCGGCGCGGTCAGGCAAGTCTGGCGGTGTCCGGCGGCAGCACCCCTATCCCGCTCTTTGCCCGATTGGCAGAAATGGATCTGGAATGGGACAAGGTTACGGTCTCCCTTGTTGATGAACGCTGGGTCGAGCCGGCGGCCCTGGACTCCAATGAGAATCTGGTGCGTACCTGGTTTCTTTGTCATAAGGCCACAGCTGCCCGTTTAATCCCCATGAAGACCCCGGCGATCACGGCGGTGCAGGGAGAACAGGCCTGCGCCCTTTTGCAGCGCAAGATTCCCCGCCCCTATGACTGCCTGATCCTGGGAATGGGCAATGATGGGCATACCGCTTCCCTTTTTCCCGGCGCCAAAAATCTGGATGCGGCAGTTGATCTCCATTCAGGCAAGATCTGTATGGCCATGCAGACATCTGCGGCTGCTCATGAGCGGATGACTTTGACTCTGCCCGCCATCCTTGACAGTCGTCAATTGTTTCTGCATCTGCAGGGTGAGGAGAAGAAAAAGGTGCTTGTCAAAGCACAGGAGGCAGGAGATACTCGGGAGATGCCCATCCGCTTTATCCTGAGACAGGTGGCAATACCCCCTGGCTGTTTATTGGTCGCCGTAATTGTGAACAGGCCCCCAAAGGAGAAAATCATGCATCGTGGAGAGCAGAAGGTGACGGAGCGCATCTGGGGTTAGATAGGCCACTCGCAGACCGACTCTACGCAATAAGCCGGGGGCAATGTTGATGACAGCATTATTGCCGGATGGATCACTTGGTCTTGGTGGGATCAGGGCCCTGGATAGTAAAATCCGTGTTTCATCCCCCTTCACCTTCAATGGCCGGCTGCCCTGACAAGGAAGCTGGCAGATTACCATTCTCAATGGTAATCCATTCCTTTCGGGCCCATGTACCAGATACCAGCGCACCCAGGATTAAAACTCAATCAGCTTACAAACCTTTGCAGAGCATGGTTGTAAGAATAGCCATGGAGGCTACTGGGTGCTTGTTTCATCAAAATCCAGACAGGATTTAAATGATGCCGAGTATTTTCAGTGCCACTACGACAAGGGCCAGCAGCCCAAGAAGCAGGAGAGCGGCCAGCGTGCCCCGCAACTTCCCGCCACCAATTTTGGGTGCTTTTTCTTTGGTAGCCGAGGCGGCAGTGCGAAGCTGGCAAACTCCACAGTAGAGTTTTCCATCAACTTCCTGCAAAAATTCTGGGTGGAAAGATTCACCACAACCCGTGCAGACACGGGTAGGCATGGCCGCTGATTCCAGCTCTTCAGCTTTTGCTTCCTTCTCTTTGATGTCTGCAAGTATGCTTTCGTCTGCAAGGGGTAGTGTCCTGACAAGTTCAGGCTCGGGAACAATTTCTGGCGCGGATTCCGCCTCTGGTACCAGCTCGACCATAAGCTCGGCTTCCGGCTCGGGTTCCGGTTCGAGCTCGGGAGCAGCAACAGGTACCAACTCCGGCTCTGGAACAGCTATCTCCTCAATCTCGATCTCTAACTCGGGTTCGGGGGCAGCAACAAGCACCAGTTCGGGTTCTGGTTCAACCTCCGGTTCGGAAACAATTTCAATTTCAGATACCGGTTCTGGCTCGGGAGCAATTGTGACCTCTTTCTCTGGCTCCGGTTCGATCTCGGGAGGTGCAACAAGTACCAATTCCGGCTCTGGAACAGCTATCTCCTCAATATCGATTTCTAACTCGGGTTCGGGGGCAGCAATAACTACCAGTTCTGGTTCTGGTTCAACCTCCGGTTCGGAAACAAGTTCAATTTCAGATACCGGTTCTGGCTCGAGAGCAATTTTGACCTCTTTCTCTGGTTCCGGTTCGATTTCTGGAGGTGCAACAAGTACCAATTCCGGCTCTGGAACAGCTATCTCCTCAATATCGATTTCTAACTCGGGTTCGGAGGCAGCAACAAGCACCAGTTCTGGTTCTGGTTCAACCTCATGTTCGGAAACAATTGCAATTTCTGATACCGGCTCTGGTTCGGGAGCAATTGTGACCTCGCGCTCTGGTTCCGGCAATATCTCAGCTACAGGTGCAAGCATCTGTTCTGGTTCAAGCACAGGGAAGAGCAGTTCCTCTTCGGTAAGAGGCTCAATGACACTGGTCTCTGCAGCCAATGCCCCCTTGATATCAGCCATATCAAAAGCCGGCGCAACACCCCAGATTGACGGTCCAGTCAATAGCTCTTGCGTCAAAAGAAAAACCTTTTCACATTGCGGACACCTGAGTTTTGTGTCAACCGAAGAGTCCTGTGCTGAACCAATGACTCCACAGTGCGGACAGGCAATCTTCTGTTCCGTGACCTTGAAAACCTTGTCACATTGCGGGCACCGGACCTTTTCTCCAGGCATGGAATCATGTGCGGAACCAACTATTCCGCAATGGGGACAAGTCATCTTCATGTAAACCTCCAACTCAAGTATTGTTTGCTCCATCATGTACGCAAAAAAAAGGGATCCTTTTAACTTGTAGTATAAAAAACGAAGCAAATCAAACAGGATTTCTTCCTTGATACAAATTCAGATTTCCATCCTTCAATCTACCTGTTAATCTGTCCATAAGAACCGCTTGCAAAATGTTCAGTTTGAGAAGAATAATTGAGCCGAGCTATTGAGGTTTAGCCTGCAAAATTGGCCGCTTGGCTTCTCCATTGTAAATTGGTGCTGAGTTTTCGTGTAATGCTATGGCAACATGGACGTACGTCTCCCTTGTTTTATGTTGTTTCCGATCTTTGAGAATCTAACATAATTGGGTTGATTTCCATTCTTGCCACGAAGAAAATAATTCAAATTAAACTAAACAAAGGTGCTACTCATGCTCAAGCGATTTACCATTTCCATCGAAGAGGATCTGCTGGACGACTTTGATATGTTCATGCAGCAGCATCATTATAAAAATCGCTCAGAGGCGATCCGTGATCTGATCCGTGCCCGTTCTGTCCAGAATGAATGGGCCGCTGACAAGGATGTGATGGGGGTGATTACCCTTGTGTATGATCACCACCGGCATCAAGTGCAGGACAAGATCACTGAACTGCAACATGACTTCCATCACCAGATTGTCTCCACCACCCATGTCCATATGGATCATGATAACTGTCTGGAGGTCATTATTATTCGTGGCAAGGCCGCCGAAGTTCAGAAGCTGGCCGATAACCTCATTGCCTTGCGGGGAGTCCGTTCTGGCAAGCTGGCCATGAGTTCCACTGGTGAACACCTGCACTGAGCAGGGGGATGTGGCATTCAATCTTTTTTAACTGCCGATTTTTATTTTCTGAAATCCTTGATCTTCTGCTGCCAGAGCGCTGGGCCTACTTTGTGTATGGAATCGCCCCGGTTGTCCACGGCTACTGTCACCGGCATGTCCTCCACCTCAAACTCGTAAATGGCCTCCATGCCCAAATCGGCAAAGGCCACCACCCGTGCTTTTTTGATCGCCTTGGAGACCAGATAGGCCGCGCCGCCAACGGCCATCAGATAGACCGCCCCATGCTTTTTGATGGATTCGATGGCGATATTCCCCCGTTCTGATTTGCCGATCATGCCCAGCAGACCGGTCTGGGACAGCATCATCTCGGTATATTTGTCCATGCGGGTGGCGGTGGTGGGGCCGGCAGGGCCGACGACTTCATCGCCAACCGGATCAACCGGGCCGACGTAATAGATAAATCTGCCGTTAAAGTCCACGCCTTCCGGCAGTGGTTCACCAGTGGCCAGCAGTTTCTGGATGCGACTATGGGCGGCATCCCGGCCAGTAAGGATGGTTCCATTCAGGAGCAGGGTTTCACCAATCCTCCAACCGGCGATCTCTTCGCGGCTGATGGTGTTAAGCTGCACCCGTTTCATCCCTGGACCCATTTCCCATTTGATCTGTGGCCAGTCTTCCAGGTGCGGTGGCTCAAAATGGGCAGGTCCGCTGCCGTTGAGGGTGAAATGGATATGGCGGGTGGCTGCACAGTTGGGGATCATGGCCACCGGCAGGGAGGCCGCGTGGGTGGGACAATCCTTGATTTTGACATCAAGTGCTGTGGTCAGGCCGCCCAACCCTTGCGCGCCGATCCCTAAGCTATTGACGGCCTCATAAATTTCCAGGCGCAACTCTTCGATCCGGTTAACTGGCCCCCGTTCGATCAGCTCCTGGATGTCGATAGGTTCCATCAGCGCTTCCTTAGCCAGGACCATGGCCCGATCAACGGTCCCGCCAATGCCGATCCCCAGAATTCCTGGCGGGCACCAGCCGGCTCCCATGGTGGGTACGGTCTGCACCACCCAGTCAACGATGGAGTCGCCGGGATCCAGGGTTACAAATTTACTCTTGTTTTCAGAGCCGCCACCCTTGGCCGCAATGCGGATATCGATGACGTTGCCGGGGACAAGTTCGGTATAGATTACCGCTGGGGTGTTGTCTCCGGTGTTATAACGACTCCCTGCGGGATCGGCGAGCACAGAGGCGCGCAGGGGGTTATTCGGGTTGAGCCAGGCCCGGCGTACCCCGGCATCCACCAGCTCCTGGATGCTCATCTCCGTATCAAATCGGCACTGCATGCCAACTTTCAGAAAAACAGTGACAATACCGGTATCCTGACAGAGCGGACGCTGGCCCATAGCTGCCATTCGGGAGTTGATCAAGATCTGGGCAATGGCGTCTTTGGCTGCCGCATTCTGCTCTTTTTCATACGCGCGGGCCATGGCTTGAATAAAATCACGGGGATGAGCATAGGAGATGGCTTGCAGACTGTCGGCAATGGAGCTGATAAAGTCTTCTGGGTTGATTATGGTCATAGTAGGAAAGATGGAAAAGAGAAAAGGTGATAGGTGTCGCATCTAAGGCGAATGAAATTTTGATATGTGATCCTCATTTGTTGCAGTATAGCGAGTGAATATGCATTTCACAATATCGGGCAGGATCAGTTTGACAGTTTTTCTTATAGCGTGCTATAATTATGCGGTTTATGATGCGCAAATAGGAAGAGTAAACAGGGAAGATAAATCTAAAGAGAAATCGTCGAAGGGGTTGAAAAATGAACACAAGCATATCTGCGCGGATGTTTCAACAGGCACGAAAGGTTATCCCCGGCGGTGTAAACAGTCCGGTGCGGGCCTGTCGATCAGTGGGGTGCGACCCGGTTTTTATTGAACGAGCCCAGGGGTCATCTGTTTATGATGTGGATGGCAACGAGTATATAGATTTTGTCTGTTCCTGGGGGCCAATGATCCTTGGGCATGCCCATCCTGAGATCTTGGCCGCCATTGGCGAGGCAATGCAGCATGGAACGAGTTTTGGGGCCCCAACCCCAAAGGAAATAGAGCTTGCCTCCATGGTGGTGGACGCCCTGCCATCGGTGGAAAAGGTCCGTTTCGTCAGTTCCGGGACTGAGGCAACCATGAGTGCGGTTCGTCTGGCCCGAGGTTATACCGGGAAAAAGATAATTGTAAAATTTGATGGTTGTTATCACGGTCATGCCGATTCTTTTCTGGTCAAGGCAGGGTCGGGGGTGATTACCCTCGGTATCCCAGGCAGTCCTGGGGTGCCTGATGAGATCGTGAAAAATACCGTCTCTATTCCTTATAATAATGAAGAGATCCTTGAGAAGACCTTGCGTGATGCCTCGCTTGATATCGCCTGTGTAATTGTTGAGCCTGTGGCCGGCAATATGGGTTGTGTCGCCCCGGCCCCTGGCTTTTTGCAGAAGTTGCGGGCGCTCACTGCAGAACTTGGCATCCTACTTATTTTTGATGAAGTGATCACCGGGTTCCGTCTGGCCTATGGCGGGGCCCAGGAGTATTTTGGGATCATGCCTGATCTGACCTGTCTTGGCAAGATTATTGGTGGTGGCTTGCCCGTTGGGGCTTATGGCGGTCGGGCTGATATTATGGATCAGGTTGCTCCTGACGGGCCAGTCTATCAGGCTGGAACCTTGTCTGGTAACCCTCTGGCCATGGCCGCGGGTATTGCCACCCTAAAATTGCTCAAAACAGAAGGATTTTATAAGCAGTTAAATGATAAAGCGGCCAGGTTTGCCGACCGTCTCAGAGAGATCAGTGACCAGACGAATATCCCTGTCCAGTTGAATCGAGTGGGATCGTTGATGACCGGATTTTTTACCACTGAAAAGGTGGTTGATTTTGAATCTGCCATGACGGCTGATGCGGCTCGTTATGGCCAGCATTATCGCCAGATGTTGTCTCGGGGGATTTATCTGGCTCCATCGCAGTTTGAGGTGGCATTTATCTCTGCGGCTCAGACTCAAAAACAACTGGAAATAGCCCTTGAAATGACTGAATGGTCATTCAAAAAATTAGCAAAAAATTAAAAAACCGTTGACTTTGACAGGTGGGCATGCTAACAGATTCGATTGTTTGTAAAAGAGTCGTTCTGTGAACGAAGGTGGAGACGAATATGTCGAAAATGAGCAAAGAGATGATCCACCTGCTGGGCAACTATGGTCATATTGGATTTACCTTTGTTGCTGCCATTTTTGTCGGTATGGGGGGCGGGATCTATCTTGACCGGAAGGTGTTTGATGATCGAACGACCCCATGGTTTACTTTTATCGGGCTTGCGTTTGGGATAGCCGCCGGGTTTAAAAGTCTGTTTGATATTCTCAAACAGCAAGAAAAAGACTAAGGTCTGGGCGGTTGCAACAGAGTGTCGGATGAATTATTATTCCTGCGCAAGATGCAGGTGTTGAGTTGGGTTTGTCTTTTGGTTCTCTGTGCCGGGTCTTGGGTTTTTTTGTCTTGGGATTTTGCCTGGGCGGTAGCGGTCGGTGGGGTTATATCCATTGTCAGTTTCATGTTGACCCACCAGGATGTGGCTCGCTTTATGGAGTCCCTCAATTCTTCAGAGGAAGGGCAGGGGGAAAAGAAGGCTCTTAAGCTCGGGAAATCACAATATATCATTAAATTTTGGCTCCGATTGGCAGTCATTGGGCTTGTCTTGCTGATACTCATAAAGAGCGGTAAGGTGAATATCTTTGGTTTGTTAGTGGGGCTGTCAACGGTAGTGTTTAGCATTACATTGACGACAGTCAGTGCAGCGAGACACCATATTATCAGCAGCAGGAGGTAAGAGGGATTATGGAACATCCAATACTATTTATATCAATCATCCTGGAAAAACTGGGACTGCCCATTCCGCATGGCCCGGTCGGTCATACCCTGATTGAGCAATTCTGTGCCCCGTATATGACCTATACCTGGTTTACCATGATTTTTCTTATGGTAGTTGGCAAGATGACGATTGGTAATCTGGAGATGGTGCCAGGAAAAGGCCAGAATTTCTGGGAGATCATCATCGGAGGCATGGATAACTTCTTTGTTGAAAACATGGGAAGGGATTTGACTGATAAACTTTTTCCGATGATTGCTACCTTTGCCTTGTATATTGCCGTGGCCAATCTTATCGGGTTGATTCCAGGATTCATGTCTCCCACCTCAAGTATTAATACCACCCTTGCCTTGACCATTATTGTCTGGATAACCCATCATATCATTGGCTTTCGTGCTAATGGAATTGCGTATTTGAAGCATTTTCTTGGACCCATGCCTGTGCTGATCCCCCTGATGCTTCCCATTGAGATTATCGCTAATGTGGCTCGTCTGTTGTCGCTCTCTATTCGTCTTTTTGGAAATATCATGGCGAAAGAAACACTTTTGGGTATCTTGTTTCTGCTGGCTGGTGCATTTTTTGCCCCCCTGCCAATCATGATTCTGGGTGTTCTGGTTTCTCTGGTGCAGGCCATGGTTTTTGTGTTGCTGACCGTTGTTTATTTTACCCAGGCCAATGAGCATGTGCATTGATGCAGTAAGTCTTAATTTGTTCTGGGTTATAACTATCTTTTAGATTCTACAAAGGAAGAAGGCCAATAAACTTTAATTTTTTACAAGGAGAACATTATGGAAAGTAATTTGATGATTGGTTTGGTTTGTATCGGCGCTGCGCTCTCTATCGGTATTGCCGGTCTGGGAGCAGGTATTGGTATTGGTAATATTGGTAACGGCGCAACCCAGGGTCTTGCCCGTAATCCTGAAGTACAGCCCAAGATGATGACCTTCATGATCCTCGGTATGGCCCTTGCTGAGTCTGTTGCGATTTACGGTCTTGTTATCTCTCTGATCCTTTTGTTTGCAAACCCATTGATAAAATAGTACAGAGACTGTTTTCGTCACTCTAATCTCGCAAAAAGGCCACAGAGTAATCTGTGGCCTTTTTGCGTTTTGTATTATCGTAATGTGGTATATTATTATAAATAACAGGTCCAGGTGTACAAGGTTGCTTTATGCATGACCATAACAGAGAAGATGTGGTCATGTCTCCGGTACGGGCCAAGAAGGAAAAAATGCTTCCTGAGGCAGGGTTGCTTTTTGTCAATCCAACTGAGGCTCGTTACGTTGCGAGCAGGGTTGTTGCCGATGGCGGGGGGAAAAGGTTTCTTTTTAACAGCTCTCTCTGTGTAAATAGTGAAGAGACATTTTTTGTGGCTGGGCCGGCGGTTGGGGCACCCATGGCGGTCTTGTGCCTGGAGAAGTTGATTGTCCTTGGTGCCAGACGTATTATCCTTGTCGGGTGGTGTGGCGCTTTGCAACAGGTTTTAGAAGTCGGTAATGTATTACTACCTGGGCAGGCATTATGTGGAGAAGGGACGTCCCGGTATTATAGCAGTGATCATGAACCGAGACCCTCTGCGAACTTACTTGCCTGGTTACGCGAAACCCTTCTTGCTCAGAGCGGGATTGCATGGCAGGAAGGACGGGTCTGGTCAACAGATGCCCCTTACCGTGAATCGCGGGAGTTGCTTGCGCGTTTGCGCCAAGAGCAGGATATCGCGGCTATTGATATGGAGTATTCGGCGCTCTGTACAGTTGCCCACTTTCGGGGGATTGAATTTGCCGCCTGTATGCTTGTCTCTGATGAGTTATGGCAGAAACAGTGGAAACCTGGATTTGCAACACCTGCATTTTGCCTGCGGAGTCAGAAGTTGTCGGAGTTGTTATTGCGGGCCATGGGAAACAGGAAATTTGAAACAGGAAAGAGTAAAGAGGAAAAATAAACATGGCAAGCTTTCACTTAATTAGTCTTGGTTGTCCTAAAAATCTTGTGGATTCAGAACTGATGTTCGGTCTTCTGGAGCAAGCAGGCTGGGTGTTTGAAGAAGACCCGGAGCAGGCGTCGATGCTGCTTGTCAATACCTGTGGATTTATCCAGTCGGCAGTGGAAGAGGCTATTGATGAAATTCTGGAGCTATCCCTTTATAAAAAAGAAGATCCAGGTAAATTACTGGTAGTTACGGGTTGTATGGTGCAACGATACCGAGAGGATCTTCTTGCTGAACTCTCAGAGGTTGATCTTTTTATTGGTACTGATGGATTTCATCAGATAGTGCCCCTGGTGGAAGCTGTGATGACGGGAACTTTGAGAAGCAAGGTACATGTCCCCGAACGATTTCTGATGGATAGCACTATGCCCCGTCGCATTTCCACCCCTTTTTATCGGTCCTGGTTGAAGATCACTGAGGGGTGTAATAACCGCTGTTCTTATTGTATGATTCCATCAATCAGAGGCGAGTTACGGAGCAGAACCACGGCTGATCTTGTCAAGGAGGCTGCATACCTGGAACAGCAGGGTGTGCGGGAGCTTTCACTCATCGCCCAGGATCTTACGGCCTACGGAGATGATCTGGGAGAATCTATTCATCTTGTTGCCTTGCTTAAAGCCCTGCTGGCCGGGAGCACCATCCCATGGATCCGGCTTATGTATCTGTATCCCTCAGGGATAAACGAGGCGCTGCTTTCTTTGATGGCCGAGCAGCCGCGAATTGTTCCCTATATGGATATCCCCTTTCAGCATGTCAGCGATACGGTTCTTAGGCGGATGAACCGTCATTATGCAAGTGATGATCTGTATCAACTGATTGCTCGTATCCGGTCGTACCTCCCCAATGTGGCCTTACGTTCTACCCTGATGGTCGGTTTTCCTGGTGAAACTGATAATGACGTGCGGCAGCTTGAACAGTTTTTAAGGGAGGCTCGTCTTGACCATGTGGGTGTCTTTGCCTACGCCAATGAAGCTGGGTGTCCATCTGAAAATTATTCTGATCAATGTTCTGAGACTGAAAAGAATGATCGTCTTGATTTTATTCTCGGGGTGCAGGCAGAGGTGTCAGAGAAAATTTTACAAAAATATGTGGGGCGAGTGGAAGCGGTGCTGGTCGAGGGGGTGAGCCGGGAAACAGATCTGCTGCTGGAGGGACGTACC
>CAISPV010000050.1 GCA_903887485.1 uncultured Desulfobulbaceae bacterium
CTCAACTCTTCAGCGGTTTTTGCTTTTGACAAATACTCTTTTGCTTTTTCGAGAACATCTTTGCCACTTGCTGTTCGTGCCATAGTCTCACCTCCAGTTGGATGAGACTATTATAGCATATTTGATTTAGAAATGGAATTAGGCAGCAGCACAAGGGGTATCGCGCTCGACGTGGTAATTTCTTATCTGAATGGAAAAAGTGAGGGTCTTAGTTTCACTGAATGATGACCAGCTACTACACGATCTGTACACCCTCGTACGCCCACCCATATCTGTTCTAACCATTTTCAGGTTCAACAAGCCGACAAACTTCTTCGCCGCATACTTTGCATTTCCCTCTAAGAATAAAATCAGACCTTTGCATGGTCGCTGTTTCCAAAATGATGGCAACAGAACCTCGGCATTTCCCGCAGAACACGTTATCCAAAATTTGAGACTGAGCCGATGATGGTATTGTGTCCCATCTCATCTTGGCATCTTTTGTAAAGGGATCAGTGGGTCGGATAGGAACTATATTAGTTTTATTCTTCTGGGGCATGCTATGTGTCCAAATTTTTCTGTAGCTTGTTGAATGGTGTAAGTTGAAAAAATTGAGGTGTCAACATGGATAAGATTCCAAATGGCCGGTACACAAGTTTAGCATAGACTTTTATAGCATCGATTATGATACGGTCTGCAATCCTGAAAGATTTCCTTTTCCTATTTTTGCCATTGCCGTGTTCACCACCTGGCGAACATCTGCCAAGCATCAGCGTCCTTTAGGATTATTTGTCTCACAGTTGCAATTACCGGCTTTTGACTCAGTAATAATCTGTTCCATAATGGTGGATCGACCATGTTCAATCACATCCTTTTCCAGATCACTGGCTGTGTGGTTGTGGCAATAACAAATCATTTTATCCATTGAGCACCTTTCTCCTTTACATTAATGGTATCGCTTGTGTCCGCAGGCGTTACCTGGGTTGAGAAAATTTAATCCTTTGTAATAGCTTGCAGAATTCGATATCCTGCTGATGTCTGGTCGCTGAAATACCCGACATCAACAATATTGCCAAGAAGTGGACTATGACGATCAGAGACTGGAAGGTTGCCTTGAACCGCTTCTCTATTTTGTTTGGCGAGAGAATGATAGCTTATTCCCATGATGCAAACCTTTAACCGGCCACTTCCAGCTCCGTTGATTTGGAGGCCGCTGTTTTTCTCATTTTCTTTACCGCATACATCCTGGCGTCTGCTAGAACAAGAAGCTCTTCCAGGGTGGCGCCCCCCGGATCATGGGTAATACCAAAACTGATGGCGATCTGTTGTTGCTGAGGGAGGTCTTTGTTGATCGCGGCAAGTTCCTGTTCCAGTCTGGCCAGCAGGATGGGTTCAGAGTCACTGCTTGATGCGGAGGTGAGCAGGATCGCGAATTCATCCCCGCCCATGCGTCCGACAATGTCTGTTTCTCTGACCGCTGTGCGCAGGACTCTGGCGGTTAAGATCAAGGCCTTATCTCCTGCCTCATGGCCTAGAGTATCATTGATCCATTTCATGTTGTCGAGGTCGGCGAAGATGACAAAGACCTCGCCGTTGCTGCGTTTCGCCAAATCAAGCTGATACTGGGCCAGGTTCATGAAGCCGCGACGATTGTACAGTCCGGTGAGCTCATCGGTTGTGGACAGGGTATGAAGCTGCTGCTCCATCCGTTTCTGTTCAGAAATATCGCGGAAGTCCTCTACGATCCCTGTTAATTCACCGTTGCCATTGTAAAAAGGGGTGGCCGTCACCAGGCAAATCAATGTTGTTCCATCCGGTCGAACCTTTTCTAACTCAGTTTTGATATGTTGCTCTCCCTTGCCGATAAGGCGCAGGGGACAGCGCTCGGTATGGCAAATGGGACCGGAAAAAATCTCATGGCACTTTTTGCCGATCAGTTGATCCAGGGGAAGATGGACAAGACTGGCCATGGTGCTGTTGGCGCGGATTATCTTCTTGTTGAGGTCGATCAACCACATCCCGTCCGCCGCAGTATTGAAGATCTGATCAAGATCGGCATGCGATTCGTTGAGCCTCTTTGTGTACAGGGAGTGACCGGCGATGAGCAGGAATGAAAAAGCGGTTACCAGGAGATAACCCACAGTGTAACGTCCTTTCATGGCCATCAGGGTGGTGCTCTGTTCATAGGCCATGAGATAGCCGGCCGGCTCCCCTGCGATATCGTGGATTGGCAGAAGATGAACCATAAAGGCTTGGTCGGCCAAGAAGAGAGGCAGGGAAACAGTCTGGTAGGTCGGGAGGTGTCTGGTTAGGCTCTTCTGCAGGACCTGATTTATCTGGTCTAATTGCCCCTGACTGATGTGGCCATGATTTCCAGGGTGGCTATGGCCCTCGATAGCCTTTTGGTCTGCTGCTTCCGAGAGAAAGGCCTCGGAAAAAGAGGTGACCGTAAAGTGATCTCGCAAGTCGGCGGCATCCAGATGCGCCGCGGCCATTTGTTTGCCCACAATAAAGCGATATTCGCCGGGGAAATTGTCCATGAGATCATTAAGCAGAGTGGAAAAGGGGAGACCGATTTCAACCGAGCCAAGATGCTGGCCGGCGACGGTGGACAGAGGAAAGAGAGAACGGTAGGCCTGCCAGTGTCGGCCCATTTCATAGCCCACAACCGGCTTTTGAGTGCTATTGACCAGCATGACTGCGGGACGGGACCCGGCCAGTTGGTCGTCAAAGAGTTGTGGCTGGTGCATGCGCAGGAAGCTGGTCCCGTCAGTAAAGTGGAAGTGAATCTGCCGGAAATTATTTTTCAGCAGATGTTGGTACAGAGGGAGCATCGTACTGTAGAGCTCTTGGCGTAACCTGTTTCGTTCTTCTTTATTGGCAACAGAGGCCTGCTGCATGAGGGTGAGCAGCTCGGGAGTGCTGAGTCTTTCATAAGCCATCTTCATACGCTGCTGGTAGGAATGGGTTATCAGGGTATATTGGCCCCTGATCTCCGTCTGCCGCTCTGTGATAAACGAACCAAGTTCCTGTCTTTTAAACAGGTACAGCGAAGACAGGGTGATGATTTGAATGACCACCAAAAAGAGAAGGTAGCGAAGGAGGTTTTTTGTCTGTTTCATTGTCTTTTTTTGTGAATTATCTCTTGATAGAAGCTCTTCAGAGATTGTTGGCACTCACACTGGATAAAGTTAGTTCATCATGTGAGTTTTCCGAACATGTTGTTTTTACTATGATTGATTCCATTATGGGGGCAGCAGTTGAGCTCATTCAACCAAGCAGGCGGTTAACGATAAGTTCTGCAATACATTCAGCAAGTTAAGTCAACATGGAAAGTTGAGTAAGATGAGAACTCCCCCTAAAACTACTCCTAAAGCTGGGCACGAGGACAAGTTGTCACACCTGCATGCAGATTCTCTCATACGCCAGGCAGCTCAACAATCTCAAACCAGTATTGCTTCAACGCCTTCAGCGCCTTGACCAGACCGTCAAAGCTGACTGGCTTTTTGATATACGAACTGGCGCCAAGTTCGTAACACTGGGTGATGTCTTCCTTGGCCTCTGAGGTGGTCAGCACCACCACCGGGATCTTGCGAAGATCCGCATGGGCTTTAATCTCTTGCAACGCCTCACGGCCGTCCTTCTTGGGCATGTTGAGATCGAGCAGGATGAGAGAAGGGAGAGGGGCCTCCGCCCTTGACGAATATTTGCCCATGAGGAGCAGAAAATCCATGAGCTCTTCCCCGTCTTTGACCCGATACAAGGGATTTAAAACCTGCGCTTCCTGCAAGGCATCTGCGGCCAGCATGAAATCTTCATCGTCATCCTCGGCAATCAGTATCACCACTGGTCTTCTTTGTGTGTCCATGGGGGGAACCTCGTTTAGGTATAATTTTTGTTCGTTTGGTACGAGCTCCTTCCCCCTAGAAAGGGGAAAGTCACCCTAACCCTCCCCCCGAACCGCACGGGGGGAGGGGATTTCAGTTGCTGCCGTGGGCAGGGTCACGATAAACGAACTCCCGGCACCGGGCTGGCTCCTGGCCGTAATCGTCCCGCCGTGCCGCTGAACGATCTTCTGGCAGATGGCCAGACCTATGCCGGTGCCTGCATACTGTTCCCGCGAATGGAGGCGCTGAAATGGCAGGAATATCCGGTCGAGATATTTTTCGTTGAAGCCAATGCCGTTGTCGGCAACGGTGATCTCCGCCAGGCTGTCAGCCAGTTGCCGGCTGGAGACAAGGATTTGCGGGGGAAGGTCGGGCTGATGATATTTCAGGGCGTTCGCCAGGAGGTTCTGGAAGAGTTGCCGAATCTGGGAGCTGTCGCCATGTACGGTCGGCAGAGGGGCGGCGAGTTTAACTTGACCGCCGGACTCGGCAACCCGGTATTCCAACGTTTCCAGCGCCTCCCCGAGCAACTCACCCAAATTTACCGCCGCAAAAGGCTGGGCCTGGGTCGTGACCCGGGAATAGTCCAGCAAATCTTCAATCAGTTGCTTCATCCGACCGGCGGCCGACTGCATCCGCGCCAGATAATCCCGGCTTTGTTCATCGAGCGTCTCTGCAGAGTGCATGACCAGTCGGTCCCCAAAGGCGGTGATCTTGCGCAGTGGCTCCTGCAGGTCGTGGGAGGCTATGTAGGCGAACTGCTGCAGCTCCCGGTTGCTCCGTTCGAGCTCGGCGGCAGTCATTTTCAACTTAGTCTCGGCCTGTTTACGCTCCACCAAGGCCCCGATGAGTCTGGCTGATGCCTGCAAGCGGCTCTTGGCCATGTCGATAATATAGGACGGGCGAGAATCATAGGAGGTGGCCTGTTTAACCAGTTCGTCGGAGTCTATCCTGTACAGACCGGCCAACTCACGAAGTTTAGCTGGGTCTTTTGGCGGATCGCCATAACCGAAGTTGATGCTGCCGATTACTTCGTTGCCCGCTAAAACAGGTACTGCATATAAGTGTATCCCGCCATTGCACTCCATGTCGACTGGCTGGCGAGTCGCGATGGACTCCTTCGATACGTTCGTCCAGCATGATTCGTGGCACAGCCATTTCCCGGAGTTCAAGGCAGTTACGTTGTCATCGGTATCGCACAGCTTCCTTGACGCCAGGTCCATAAATTGGCACCAATCCGAAGAGAATATGCCGCAGGCGTAATCGCCGTTCTTTTCATAAATAGCCGCTGAAGTACCCAGCAAGTTCAGGTAGTCGCCCACTATTTCCTTGAGTAACTCTTTGCCAACCGAATCTTTAATCATGCCGTCACGATTCAACAGGGTTAGATCTCCATAACCCTGATCTCCACCGATGGCCGGAGACGGGCTCTTGGACAGCATCCACTCTATTCGCTTAAGGGCTTCCTCCGCCTGCTTGCGCTCGGTGATGTCCTGGTTTATTCCAAGCACGCGGATCGGGGTTCCCTCAGAATTCCGGATAACAATACCATTGGCTTTTATGTATGCGACTGTTCCATCCGGATGCAATACTCGAAATTCCGTATCCCAATCTTTCTCGCCCCTCAAAGCAGCCTGGAACTCTTCTACCATCTTATCGCGATCTTCCGGATGAAGGCCATTCTGCCATGCCTCGACGCCTCCCGGAAACGTCTGCCGAGTGAGTCCGTAAAGTTCAAGCATTCGGTCATCCCAGAGCATTTGATTATTGACAACGTCCCAGTCCCAGACTCCGAGGTTAGCCGACTTGGTGGCAAGTTGGAGTCGTTGAGTCTTTTCTGTCAGAACCTCCTCCGCCTTTTTGCGCTCGGTGATGTCGATACAGGTTCCTACCCATTCCCGAATTCTTCCGTCTTCCATAAAAACAGGGAAACTACGTGCCAGGAAGTACCGATAAACTCCGTCATGCCTGCGCATGCGGTATTCGATCTCATAGGATCTTTTTGCGGCCACAGCGTTATTCCATACCAACAGGGTGCGCTCAAGGTCATCTGGATGAAGGGCTTTCCCCCATCCTGAACCTTTGGCCTCTTCATAGGTCTGACCAGTAAATTTCCTTAATGACGGCACATCCTCAACAACTTCTCCGGCAGCATTAGTAACCCATCCAATTTGACCTGTGGCGTCAATATAAGACCGATAGCGTGCCTCGCTTATGAACAACGCTTCCTCCGCACACTTGCGCTCGGTGATTTCCTTGGTGAGCTCCACGGTGCGTTCTTCGACCAGTTCCTCCAAATGCTCCCGATAGTGGGTCAATTGTGCCGCTGCCTGCTGCCGCTCCGTAATGTCCCGTGCAATCCCGATAGCGTGCCATTTGCCTTTCAGCAAGGCAGCAGAGACAGAAAGTTCAACCGGGAATTCTGTCCCGTCCTTTCTCATGGCGGTCAATTCGAGGGTCTTGCCAAGTACAGGCCCTTCCCCGCTTTCCTTAAAATGAGCGAACCCCTTACTATTGGCCTCGTGGTATTTCATCGGACTGAGAAGCTGATGGCAGTCACTGCCGAGAACTTCTTCTGCCGGATAGCCGAAGATCTTTTCTGCGGCCGCGTTCCAATACTCTATGTTGCCCTCATCGTTAATCAGGATCATGGCATCGTTGGCTGTGGCCAGAAAACTCCTGAATTTCTCCTCGCTCTCCTTCAGCGTTTCATATGAGTCGAGGATCTTCCCAGTCATGCTGTCAAAGGCCCTTGATAACTGGCCGATCTCGTCCTTCGCATCAGTGCCTACTTTGTAATCCAGATTGCCACTGCCTATTATTTCGGTCCCTTTATGAAGCCTGGTAAGCGGTATCGCAATGCTCCGGCCGATAAGGAGCAAAGTTGCCGTGCTGGTCACGATAAGGGCAACAACAAATATCCTGATGAAATTAACAGTCTGTTTTTCAGCAGTTGCTATTTCCTCAAGGCTGGCCTCATCTAATTTGGATGCATCAGCAACCAGGGCCTGCAACATAATGGAGAGCTGGCCCTCAAGCCTTTCATCCATCTCCCTGTGTACATCTTCAGGCCCTAATTTCTTGTGGATTTCGGTTATCTGTGAAAGGAGTGCTTCAATACGTTCATTAGAAAGACGCATCCCTTCTATGATAGTCTGCTCTTCCGACCCTTTTGTGTTAACTCCCATAAAAAGCTGTGTCAGTGATTCATGCTTTAGCTGCCACTGAGCTCGCGCCCTTTCTTCATGATACTTGAGATACTCAGTGGTCAACAGATGCAGGTCAAAGACCTCCCGCACCACATCATCGCTAAAGGTTACCATGCGGACAGATTCGTTTATCCGCCGGGTTGCACCAAAGAGAAGCAATCCGGTGACCACTGTTATGCCTATGATGAAAAATGCGCTGAGCCGTAGTCTTGTTTTGATTTTCATAGTTATTTCATTATTACTGTTACTGCCTTAGGATTTACCGCCCTTAGCCCGTTCGGATAAATGAAATCAAGATAGTTCGGTATTTTTGTTTTATCGGTAAGCTTGTTTTTTATTGCCCACCGCGCCTGATCCTCCAGGGTGAGCACGAGCGTTTGGTCCAGTGAAAGACCTAATACATAATCATCCCATGCTTTTTCCAGAAATTCCTCATCCACTTGTAACTTTCTGGACAATATTATTATTGTTTCTGCCCTGTTCTGCTTTGTAAATGAAACTGCCCGGTCAATAGCCCTCAAAACTTTTTCAACGACCTCTGGGTGCTTTTTTAAGAAATCTTTCATTGCGGCAAGATTGAATGCCTCCCTGAAAATCTCGATTTTAGGCAGTCTTGAGGCGCTATCCTGCAAAAGTTTTGTCGTCTCATGAGCGTATGGTTCAAAAACTGAAATAGCATCTACTGTCCCATCTTTGAGGGCAGCAGGCAGATCTTTTGCTGGAAAATTGACTACTTTCGCATCCCCCCTACGAATATTGCTATAATCTAAATAAACATCGCTGAAAAAATGAGCTGATGTCCCGAAAGGGGTGCCAATGGTCTTGCCCTTTAAATCTGCTCCGCTGTTAATCCCCCTATCCTTGCGAATAACTATCTTTGAGTCGTCATAGTTGTAGATAAATGTTGCCACAACAGAAAAATCTTCTCTTTTGAAGCTATTCAGGACAACAGGCATTTGCGCAACTGTTGCCAGATCAACCTCGCTGGCAAACATACCATCAAGGCAGAGTTTGCCGAAATCATATTCCTTCACCGTTACCTCAAGTCCCTCATCCTTAAAGTACCCCTTTTCAATGGCGATTATTACCGGTGCCGATAAGACCTGAGACGCAACTCCGATCGTGACTTTTTCAGCCGGACCTGCAGGTTTTTTCGGACTTTCCTTGCAGCCCCCGATCAGCAGTGCCACGATACAAACAATCTGAATTGCTATTCTGTGATTCTTCATCTGCCCAATTTCTCCTTTGCCTTCTTGTCCAGGACCTCTCGCACCCTTCGCAACAGCTCCTCGGGTGACACTGGTTTTGTCAGGTAGTTTTCCTCCGAAGTGAGGATCCCTTTTGAGCGGATAACGTCCATGGGGTAGCCGCTCATGAACAGGATCGGCACCCCCGGCCTCAGCTCCGTGATCTCCTGGTACGCCTCCCAGCCGTTTGCCTTGGGCATCATCACGTCAAAAAGGAGGAGATCAATCGACTCGGCATGGCGGGTGAATTGATCGACCGCCGCCTCGCCGTCTTCGGCCTCGATCACTTTGTAGCCATAGCCTTCGAGGATGTCACGGGTGATACTCCTGACCTGGCCGTCGTCCTCGGCAATCAGGACCGTCTCGGTGCCGCCCTGCAATGCGCTCCGCACCTCGCCCTGTTCTTTTTCTCCTGCCGACTGCAACAAAGGCAGATAGATCTTGAAGGTGGTGCCCAGGCCCGGTTCGCTATAGACATTGATGTAGCCGTTGTGCTGTTTGACGATCCCGTAAACGATCGACAGCCCGAGCCCGGTTCCCTTGCCCTCCTCCTTGGTGGTAAAGAAGGGGTCGAAGATATGGCTCCTGACCTCCTCGTCCATGCCGGTCCCGGTGTCGGTGACCGCGAGCAGGGCATACATCCCCGGCTCACCATAGCCATGCGCCTGCACAAACTCCGGGCTCAGGTGGATGCTGTCGGTGCTGATGGTCAACCGGCCTCGATTCGGCATGGCATCCCGGGCGTTGGTGGCGAGATTCATCAGCACCTGACTAATCTGGCCGCTGTCGGCCATGAGAAAGAGCTTCTGGGCGGACAGGGTGACATTGATCTCTATATCCTCGCCAACCAGCTTCGCCAGCAATTTCCCGATTACGCTAATGGTGTCATTTAAGTCCATCAACATGGGGTTACTGGGCTGTTTTCGACTGAAGGCCAGGAGCGATTTCGTGAGGGTGGCGGCCCGGTCGCCGGCGTTGAGAATTTCACGGATATCGGCCCGTAACGGGCTGTCCTTGGGGATATTCATTTCAAGCAAGGTGCCATAGCCGATAATGATTGAGAGGAAATTATTGAAATCGTGCGCCACCCCGCCGGCCAGTCGCCCGACGGACTCCATCTTCTGGGCGTGATACAGTTGCTCTTCGAGTTTCCTCTTTTCGGTGATGTCATTGACCGTCTCAATAACGGAGATGATGGCGCCTGTGGCATCAGTCATCGGATAGGACTTGATCTCGACATACATGGGCTTGCCGTCACTGTCCGTGTGGACATGCATGCCGCTGTGGGAGGTACCGGTCCTGAAGGTCTCCCGGACGGCGCACTCCTGCCCCTCCATAAAACAGGGCTGGCGCAATTGGTGCGACACCTCGTAACAGAAGTTCCCCTTGATCTCCTCGACCCTTTGTTTCAGGCTACAGCAATACCATTTATTGGCCAGGATAACCTTGTAGTCCGGGCCGATAACGGCAAAGCCCTCGTCAATGCTTTCGAGGATGTTGTGGATGAACTCCTCCGCCTGCCGGTGCTTCTCAGTCGCCTCTTGCAGTTGCTGCATCTTCTCGTGGAGTTTTGCCGAGATGATCCTGCTATGGGTGGCATGATACTCTTCGGTGGTCAGATACGATCCAGAGGCGACCTCCGGGGGACATGACTGCCGGCACCCGTCAATCGCCGTCTTCAGTCTGGCATGGAGTTCCCCGACGGTATCGGGTCTTACAATATAGGCACAGGCGCCTAATGATTCCGCAAATTTCTTTTCATCCTCCCCGGTGAATTTGGCGGTGTAGAGAATGACGTGAATATGGCGCAAAGCGGCATCTTGCTTGAGATGCCGTAAAAACTGCAGGCCATCCATCTTCGGCATCAGGACATCGGAGAGGATGGCATCAGGCTGGAAGGCCAAGGCCTGGCAGAGGCCGTCCTCGCCGTTTATCGCCTCTGCCACTGCAAAACCATGCCCCTGCAGATATTCCCTGAGGAGCAAGCGGTCATCCGCATCATCATCGATAATCAGGACCTTCATTTCACGCCCTCCTTGTAATAGTCAGGATAGATTTTTCTGGCGCACTCCTCGCAGATGGCGTGGCTGAACTCGGCCTCTGAATGGCGGCTGATATAGGTCTCGATTTGCTGCCAGTATCCTTGGTCGTCCCGGATCTTCTTGCATGAACAACAGATCGGCAGAAATCCAGAGAGCAGTTTTACCTGGGCAAGGGCCACCTGGAGTTCCTGCACCAGTTGTTTCCTCTCGACCTCCATCTTTTTGCGCTCGATGGCATAGAGGATGGCGCGGACCAGCAGACTGCCGGTCACCTCACCCTTGAAGAGATAATCCTGGGCACCGGCATGGACCGCGGCGGCACCGGTTTTCTGGTCGGCAAGATCGGTAAGGACAATCACGGGCAGTTCCCCTACCTCCGGCAGCAGTAAGGTAAGGGTGTCAAGCCCCCGACTTTCCGGCAAGCCAAGATCAGTGAGCACGATGTCGATCCCGCCGTCCTTGATCCGTTCGATCCCCGCCGTCAGGTCGGCCACATGATCGACGCTGATGGTGACGCTCTTTTTACCGGCGATCATATCCCTGAGTAAAAAAACGTCGTCAGCATCGTCCTCGATCAACAGAACCCTTATACATTTTTCATCCGTCATCCTGTTCTCCTCTTTGGTAATTCCATTTTTGTAACTATTCAACACCCCAACCCGGGGCCTCGGTCTTTATTATTGGCTCTGTTCCCGTTAAGTGTTGAAAAATAAGCAATGGTTCTTATCTTTTTGATATATCACAAGAAGGAGGGAACCATGGAGAACGAGTCCTTTTCTAAATTGTTAGTTCAAATCACCGAGATGGATCATCGGCAA
>CAISPV010000051.1 GCA_903887485.1 uncultured Desulfobulbaceae bacterium
AAGAAAAACCGTAACTCAAACAGGTCGGCGGCAAGCTGTTTGTAATCGCCAAAGTTGCCATTTTCAACACGAGCGAGGCGGGCAAGAACCTTTTGCCGGACTGTTGTGTCTTTCAGCCGTTTAAGCCATAGGAATGACAACCGAAAATTGACCACCAGTGCTAACCGAATTTTGACCACCCCAAGCTGTGGGCGTACGAGGGTGACAGGGTGTTCACCCAGTTAAAAAAGGTTGGAGAAATCAAGGGTTCCCAGAAGGAAACTTTAATTTCTTGGACAGATTATGCTTTCCGCCCCATTCCTTTCAAACTCTGTTTCAGGCGATAGCTTTCCCATTGGCAATTGACGATGTGGGCCTTGTGGGTCAGTCGATCAAGCAGTGCTGCGGTCATGACTGGATCATCAAAGACCTGAGTCCAGTCGGCAAAGCCAAGATTAGTGGTGATGATCACCGACCCTTTTTCCTGACGTTCGGCAAGAACCTGAAAGAGCAACTCTGAACCTTCCCTGGAAAAGGGGATATAGCCAAGCTCATCCAGGATCAGCAGATCATAGCGGGAATACCGTTGGATAAGTCGTTGCAGGTCTTTGTCCTGGCGAGCCTCAATCAGTTCATTAACCAGGGTATAGCAACTGACAAAACGGGTCCGGTAATTGCTCTTACAGGCCTCAACCCCAAGGGCTGTCGCCAGATGGGTCTTGCCGGTGCCACTGCGGCCAAGGAAAATAATATTGCGTCGCTCCTTGATATAGTCACATCCCGACAGCTCTCGAACCAGTCTGATATCGAGGTTGGGAGTGACATCAAAATCAAATCCTTCCATAGTCTTGACCAGCGGGAATTTCGCCTCACGAACCCGGCGAGAGAGCCTATTCTCTGTCCTGGCCATAATCTCCGCCACCGTCAAATCCAGCAGGAATTCATCATAGCCGGGGCCATGCTCTTTCGCCTGGCGGAGATGGCCCTCCAGGCCGCGAGCCATGGTAGACAGCATCAATGATTTGAGATTCTCGCGTAATTCGGCAAAGGTTGCTGTTTTATTCATTGCACACCTCCCAGTTGCCCGTAAATGGCCACATCGGGAGGCGGCAGGCTCGGCCAGTCAGTAAGCGGTTGGGTGGCATTACCGGGCTCATTTGCGTAAATCAGAAGATGAAGCACACCGTCGCTGGTGCTGATATTTTTTTCCACAGCGAGTTCAACTGCTGCTTCGACCTCGCCTGGTTTGTTATTCTGGTACAGCATAAGAACGGAGATAAAATCCTTAATGCCCTTGGTCTCACCCTGAGAGCCACAAAAACTTGCCAGTAAACTGTGCAGCGAGTCCGGCCAGTGTTCCCGCCATTGACGGATGGGTCTGGCGCTGTTGAAGGACATCGGGCGCTGCTGGATCAGTTCCAGATAATGTTCTGGATTCAGACACCATTTATTGTTGCCAAACACGCGCTCATGCACGGCAAGGAGCTTGGTGCCCGCAAAAATCTCGATCTGATCGACATGCAGCAGGATCTTCAACTTCTGGCCAACATACCGCCAGGGAATGGAGTAGCGATTCTTGTCCACGATCACCGTGCCGTATTTATCAGCACGGCCTTCATGGGCATGGATATTACTGTAGGCTACTTCTGGCTGGGGGAGCAGGGTTTCCTTCTCTTGTTCATAGAGGGTATCAACGCACTGTTCTCGACCTGCCAGCTTGTGGGAGCCATAGGCAAGACATTGTTTCAAGATCTCTTCGTTCAACGCATCGATACTTGCGGCTTCAGGTACCGGCACCATATAGTTGCGCCTCGCAAAGCCAACAATCCCTTCAACCCCACCTTTTTCATGGCCGCTGGCCGGGTTGCAGAAACGGGCCTCAAAGCTGTGGTAGGCCTTGAATTTACGAAAACTTTCCTGTTCCAGCCGGTTTCTTCCCTGCATGACCTTGCGAACGGCAGTAGTCAGGTTGTCATAGATCAGGACAGGAAAAATACCGCCAAAAAACTCAAACGCCTTGGTGTGGCCATCAAAAAATGGTTGCTGCCGTTCACAGGGGTAAAACCGAACAAAATGCTTCCCTGAGAACTTGCTGCGCATGCAGAAAAACTTTAACCGAACCGACTCCCCAGCAATAATCGCCGTGGCCGTGCCCCAGTCCACCTCGGCCTCGCGTCCGGCATCCGGCTCACAGGGGATAAAAACCTGGCAGGAAAGATCGAGCCCCAGATCAATCTTAGTCTTTCTTACATAGCGGCGGATAGTGGATTCACCACCTGTAAAATCATGCTCGGCTACCAGGCGGTTAAAAACTCTCCGGCTGGTATGTCGCTGCTTCTTGGGTTGTCCTTGATCTTTCTCCAACCACCCATCGATGATCGTTTGGTAAGGGCCAAGAACTGGAGAGTTCTGCGACGCCCTTTCCTTGTATCCCCACGGCTCACCTCGGATTGCCTTCTTGATCGTATTCCGTGAATGCCCAGTCTGCCGGGCCAGTTCCGTAATGTTTTTCCCATAAACCCTATGGGCAGTCCTGATAAACTCATATTGATCCATCTCAAGCATCTCCTTTCCTCCAGTTAGAAATTGAAACTTTATCCTAACTGAAAAAGTAATGCCTGGGGTGGTCAAAATTCGGTTAGCACAACACCGGTTTACTGGTCAATTTTAGGTTAGCACAATCAGAGATCACCGGTTATGGTGAGCGCATGGCGCGAAGTGTCGTCTCTGAACTCCTTAAAAAAGGATACCTGAAATCTGAAAGCAGCCGCAGCCCACTTGTACTTTCTTTTCCGATTGATGCAGTTGAACGATGGTTTCCGAAGTTGTATCCAATTGCTTAGAGTTTCATCAGGAAATTGTTTTTTGTCATGCTACTGGTATGTATTTCCTGTATCTTTTTTTCGCCGACTTAATAATAATCACGCACCTGCGTGTCCATTGTAACAATGCGTCAAAATATTTCCCGCTCAAGGTGTATCTTTCTGCTCGCATCAAAGATGATCTACTGGGACTTTTTTTCTTATGAAAAATGAAAAGGTTGTACAGGGGTTGTACAAATTCATAAAACAAAAAAAGAGGTTAGAGCCATTTGGCTCTAACCTCTTGAATTTCCTTGGCTGGGGGACGAGGGCTCGAACCTCGATAAGCGGAGTCAGAGTCCGCCGCCTTACCATTAGACCATCCCCCAGCAGATAACGCTATGAAGCTGTTCTTTTAGAAAATCTGTGCCATCCTGTCAAGGAAAAAGAGGGTTGGACGAAGAAAAATCAGGTGATGATTACTCCGGCATAGCCTACCACCTGGTTGATGTCACCACTTACCTCCCCGGAATCAGTATAGCGGACAAGCTTTATCCCGGTTGCGCCCAGGGCTATTGCCGCAATGAGGGCA
>CAISPV010000052.1 GCA_903887485.1 uncultured Desulfobulbaceae bacterium
CTTGACCTTCAGACGCTGGGCCAACAATTTTGTCTCTGCCTGAAACCCTTGCGACTCAAGGAGTTTTCTCTCCTTATTCAGACTGAAAAAAAGCTTCCGCTGGGCCTGGGTGGTGCCGATCTTGACCAGGCGCCAGTTATCCATGATAAATTTCAGGATATAAGCCCGAATCCAATAAGCGGCATAATAGGAAAATTTAACCCCGCGATAAGGATCAAACTTCCTGGTAGCCTGGACCAATCCCACATTTCCTTCCTGGATGAGATCCATAAAGTTCTGCATCCAATATTTCTGAAAATCCATGGCCACTTTCACTACCAGACGCAGGTTGGCAGAAACCAGCCGATAGGCGGCATCCTGATCACCATTTTCCCGGAATCTGATCGCCAGCTCATCCGCCTCCTCCCGCGTCAAAAGCTCATACTGACTGATCTCCTGCAGATAACGTTGCAGAGCGGGATTACTCAGGGCAGGAAGATGTTCCTCGTTAGACATGGAAACAAGGGGATGCTCATACGGATCGTTTCCCACACTGTCAGACCTGGATAAATCAAACAGATCAGGGCCATCATGGGCTTCAGGGGCATCAGTCACATCAAATGTATTCTTTTGTGAGGTCATAGAAGAGTTCTGTTTGTCAGGACAATATTGATTATAGAAACCTATTATTATTACTCCAGTTCCATCAAAGTGCAATCATTATATCTCATACTCAAAGCCTCCACAGAATCTCTCCATTTTCCATTATAGACCACTTATCAGCAAGGAATAAAGGAAATTCTATTTTCTTCTTGTCCCTTTTGTGCTACAAGTCTATCTTTTCAAGATCATGCAAGCATCCTTTTCTTCAGCATCTCATAAAATTTCCCTGCAAACAATGAAACACATACGAAATTTCTCCATTATCGCCCATATTGATCATGGCAAATCAACCTTGGCCGACCGCATGATCCAGTTGTGCCATCAGGTCTCGGTTCGTGAGTTCAAAGACCAGTTGCTTGACAATATGGATATCGAACGGGAACGCGGCATCACCATCAAAAGCCAGACCATCTGTCTGCCCTACACCGCTAAAGACGGAAACACATACGAACTCAATCTGGTTGACACTCCGGGCCATGTTGACTTCAGCTACGAGGTCTCGCGCGCCCTCAGCTCCTGTGAAGGTGCCTTGCTCCTCGTTGATGCCGCCCAAGGCGTTGAGGCCCAGACCCTGGCCAACCTCTATCTGGCCATGGAGAATAATCTTGAGATCATCCCGGTTATCAACAAGATAGATCTTCCCTCAGCAGAACCGGAGAAAATAGCGTTGCAGATTGAGGAAGACTTGGGACTCGACGGTGAGCACATCCAGCTCTGCTCGGCCAAGACAGGACAGGGCGTTGACAATATCCTTGAGGCCATCGTCAATTTCCTGCCGCCCCCCAAAGGCGACCCGGACAGCGAGCTCCAGGTCCTGATCTTTGACGCCCACTATGATGCATTCAGGGGTACCATTATCTCCTGCCGCATCATTAATGGCGTTATCAAGGCGGGAGAGATGATAAAATTCATGTCCAATGACGCCACCTACAAGGTTGAGGAAGTGGGCCTATTCAGAGGGATCGGCAAGGAGCCGCAAAAACAACTCTCCGCCGGGCAGATCGGCTATATCCTGGCGGGTATAAAAACTGTCAGCGACACCCGCCCCGGCGATACCATCACCCATAAAGACAGGCCATGCGCCCAGGCCCTGACCGGCTTCAAACCGGTCCAGCAGGTAGTCTTCTCCTCCATCTACCCCATTTCCACTGATGACTACGAGAATCTGGCCACCGCCATTGAAAAACTCCAACTCAATGATGCGGCCCTGACCTTTCAAAAAGACTCATCTGTGGCCCTGGGCTTTGGCTTTCGCTGTGGCTTTCTTGGTCTTCTGCATCTGGAAGTCATCCAGGAACGCCTGGAACGCGAATTTGACATCTCTCTCATCCTGACTGTCCCCTCTGTTAAATACAACTTCTATCTCAATGATAACAGCATGGTCGAAGTGGACAACCCAGCCCATTTCCCGGACCCGGCCAAGGTCAGCCGGGTGGAAGAGCCATATATCAAGGCTACCATCCTGATGCCTGAGAAATATATGGGGTTGGTGATGGCACTGTGCATGGAGAGACGGGGTGAGAATACCCATTACCATTATCCGACCCCCGGCAGGATCGAGCTCACCTGCGAACTACCCTTGGCGGAAGTGATCTATGATTTCTATGACAAACTCAAATCAGCCACCCAAGGATATGGTTCATTTGATTATGAACTCTATGATTATCGCAAGAGTGACCTGGTTAAACTGGATATTCTGGTCAACGGAGAACTGGTGGACGCCCTGTCTCAACTGGTGCATCGCGCCAATTCCCGGGCCCGCGGTCTGCATGCCTGTGAACAGCTCCAGCGCGAGATCCCCAGGCAGATGTTCAAGATCGCCATCCAGGCCGCTATCGGCGGAACGATTGTTGCAAGAACCACGATCTCAGCACTAAGAAAAGATGTAATCGCCAAATGTTATGGCGGCGATATCTCGAGGAAAAGAAAGCTTCTGGAGAAACAAAAGGCGGGCAAGAAAAGAATGAAGACCGTTGGCAATGTGGAGATCCCGCAAAAGGCCTTTTTAGCGGTGTTAAAATCTGAGCAATAACAAGATTTCATCCACCCTATCTTCTACTCCTCAAGGTATCCTCAAAAAAAAGGGATGATTCAAGCTCACCCAGCCTGAATCATCCCTTTTCACTTATCCTGAAAGATATGTGACGTTTTATTTCTCTTCACTGTCCTTAAATTGGGAACATTGGCACTTATTGCGATCAAGGACATCAATTCCCTTCTGGGCCATGATGCTCAGGATTTCCTCCCTGCTAAATTTGCAATCCTTCTGCCGACTAATATAGACCAGACAATCTGTACAGACATGAAAAGACCGGGACTCTGTCTCCTGAATAATCTCCCAGCACATCTTGGCAGGTTGTTCCTTTGCAGGGCACTTTTTGCCGGCATCACACTTCATGATTTCCCAGCATGGCCATTCAGAGCGAAGTGACATGATGCTTTACCCCCCAACAACTATCTGTAATTTTATCATCTGATGGTCAAGGGGAAAAATCACCCATCGCACAAAGAGAATAGGCATCTTCCTACCTCAATCCACCTAAAAATCAAAAAGCTAATCTACTTTGGAAAAAGATGCAAGGGCCCTCTCCAGCTCATCTTTGCCCTGCCCCGTCACCGCCGAGAACAGGATTCGCTGATCCGGGGCAATGGAATGGCCAGCATCAAGAATGCGGGCATTTTTCACCCGTTCATTACCTGACAATTTATCAACCTTGGTATAGACAGGTAAAAAAGGGATATTTTTCTCCCGCAGCCAGCCAAGAAGCTGGGCATCATATTGCTTGGGCTCGTGCCGCAGGTCCAGAATCACCACCACACAACAGAGGGTCTTTCTGGCCTCCAGATAGGAGGTGATAAGTGATTGCCAGTGGTCCTGCATCCCCTTGGCAACCTTGGCATAGCCATAGCCGGGTAAATCCACCAGATATATGGTATCAGTCACTTCAAAGAAATTAAGCCCTTGGGTCTTTCCTGGACGGCCACTTACCTTGACCAGATTTTTTCTGCCCACCAGGGTATTCATCAGACTTGATTTTCCCACATTCGAGCGCCCGGCAAAGGCGATCTCCGGCAATGACTCAGTGGGCAACTGGGACAGGTTATGGACACTTAAAAGAAAATGGATATCAATAAATTTCATACTCAGTGTCCCTTACCCGGCACAGAGACAACGGCCAGGTGACAATACCAGAAAAAACAACCAACCGCCTGAAATCACAAAAAAAGAAAGTCAAATTACTTTATTCAGGGCATATTCAATAATACCCTCAGCGCCGTTCTTTTTCAGTTTGGGGATAAGATCACGGACAACATCCTCGGAAACAACGGTCTCCACTGAATACCAGTCCTGCTGATAAAGACCCGCCACCGTTGGCGCATTCAAGCTGGGCAACAATTTGATAATCTGATCCAGACGCGCATGGGCGACATTCATCTTCAGACCAACAATACGATCAGCATTCAGGGAACCCTGCAGGAGCATTGCCACATTTTCCATCTTCTCCCGTTTCCACGGGTCAGCCCAAGCCTCTTTATTGGCAATAAACTGGGTATTGGACTCCATCAGTTCATGGATAACACGTAGACCGTGGGCCCTGATCGTGCTCTCAGTCTCAGTCACCTCAACAATCGCATCCGCAAGCCCGGAGACCACCTTGGCCTCGGTGGCTCCCCAGGAAAATTCGATATCAACATTGATCTTTCTCTCCTGAAAGAACTCCCTGGTCACATTCACCAGTTCCGTGGAGATTTTTTTTCCTTCCAGATCTTCAATGGTATAGATGTCAGAATCACCAGCCACCGCGATAACCCAGCGTGTCGGCCTCCTGCTCACCTTTGAATAAATCAGATCACAGACGATCACCGCCTCTGACTTATTCTCCATGGTCCAATCCTTACCGGTAATTCCGGCATCCAGCATCCCACTTTCAACATACCTGGACATCTCCTGGGGCCGGCAGATTGAACAAACCAGCTCAGGATCATCAATCTCAGGAAAATAATTGCGGGATCTTGGTTTGATCAGCCAACCTGCCTTTTCAAACAACTCTATAGTTGCCTTTTCCAGGCTTCCCTTAGGAAGTCCCAGTTTAAGCTGTTCTCTTGTTTCCATCACCTGCTCTCCACTCTCTTATTACAATGGCTTACTTTTTGCCATACACAGCTGCCGGATCAAAGATTCTTGTTCCGACAACTGCCATCTCTCCATTCACAACCCGACGGAAAAAACATGAGCGATGCCCGGTATGACAGGCCGCCCCCCCAAGTTGTTCCACCTTGAACACCACAGTATCATCATCACAGTCAACCAGAATCTCACGAATAAGCTGAATATGACCAGACGACTCACCTTTGAGCCATAATTTGTTCCGTGAACGACTCCAGTAATGGGCCTTTCCGGTTTCCAGGGTTTTTTCCCATGCCTCAGGATTAATATAGGCAAGCATCAGAATCTCGCCACTCTGATACTCCTGAGCAATTGCCGGCAACAGACCATTTTCAGATTTGTCAAAACGCAACGGGAATATATTCACACATAGTTTCAAATTTTTCTGCACTCCCTGAACCAGTGAAACCTCTTGCATGGCATCCACCTTCTTTTCTCTTGTCTTCTCACTTCCGAGAAAATGAATCACACAAGACGTCCTGAATTTACAATAATCAGCAGGATGGTGACAAACAGCACCTTCTGCATCCATTGAGGCATTATACTTTTCACAGATCAGCTTCACAAACCATGCCTTTTTCTTCAATCAATTCTAGAAACAAACAAGCATAACTATAAAAATGCACAAGAAAAGAAACAACTTTATGCCGCGCACCATTCTTTGTCAAGATGCAGCTTTTTTTCACTCAAAAAAACACTCGCTCCTGGCATCTCCCCTAAAGTATACTCTCAATAATATGTGTGACTCGTATTGCCAAACAAGAAACAATGAGATAACATAAGAAACTGTTACGAAACAACTTATTTCTTTATTACCATTTCGTTACGGCTTCTTATGCCATTTTGGCTATTCATATGGCCATGTTTATTTACAACGGCGCTAATGTGCGTCATACACGTCCGCACACCCTGCAACCGACTAACATCAATTATCAAACCTCTTCTTTCATCGGAACAACAATCACATGGAAAAAATAGAAAAAAACGACAGGGTAACCATCAATTACACTGGAAAGTTAGAAAACGGAACAACCTTTCAAGCCACAACCGAATCCGAACCTTTAGTCATTACTATTGGCAATCTTGACGTCCCCCCCACCCTGGAACAGGCTATTATCGGTATGTCAGCAGGCGACAGGAAACTGGTTAAAATTGAGCCTGATGAGGGATATGGCCCCCGCCGCAAAGACTTGTTACAAACACTCGACAGAAACAGTATGAGTGACAGCATAAACCCTCAAGTTGGAATGATCCTCTCCCTCAAGGTAGAAAAAGATGGCCAGGAACATCCAGTTCCGGCTACAGTGGTTGAAGTTAACAAGGATACCATCGTAGTTGACTACAATCATCCTCTATCAGGACATAACCTTCTGTACGATATTACTGTGATTTCCATAGAGAAAGGAGCTCAATAACTCAACTTTTCGAATTTGAAGTGGCTACACTAAACCGGACACACAATCTAAAATAATCTAAAATGAGGAAGTGTGCCTAACCTGAATTTTTCATGCCCGACCAGACATGTTTACGGCGGTTGAAAAAAGACTGAACGGCAGACGACAAGTAAAGTAGAGCGGGTTATGCGAACGGTGAATATGAGGGTGAACGTGAGTAAATGAAGTGACACCGGAACCCTCAACATCACCAAGATTCGACTGGCCTACTACAATGGTTTTGATGCACAGAAGGTATAATCGGGGAAGGGGGGGAAAGTCTCCACTTGACAACGCCACCCAATAATTACTGCTTCCCTTGCAACTCATATCCAACAGTATCGGATAATTGGGCATCGTCAAGAAGAGCTCCGTCGAGTTTGGCACCGGTCAAGTCTGCCCCTGCAAGATTGGCCTTATACAGATCAGCCTTCCGCAGGTCTGCATTTCTGAGATCAACTTTCACCAGTATCGCCCCTTTTAAATTTGCATTCTCAAAATTCACGCTCTCAAGTCTGCTTCCAGTGAGATCAGCACCCTCAAGATCGGCGCTCTCCATATTCTTACCGGTCAGATCAACCCCCGTGAGGTTACATCCATAACAACGCTTGGTTTCAAGCAAGAGCGCCTTGTTTTTTGCTGTTTCCGACACTGGATTTATTTTATTTACAGGTATCTGAGCACCTGCCGTCTCATTCCCCTGTAACTGTTTACCTTCCTGAATATCACCATCGTGTTTTTCAGCTACAATTTTATTTTTACTTTCACCCTGACCAAACAGCCCTTTCACACTCCCCAGGGTCTTATCAACAAAACCTGGCTCTGCTGATGGAGAAGGCACCATCTTTTCTTTTACCTCGGCAGGAGGTTGCTCTTTAACAGGGGCAATGTCAGCAACAACATCCTTTTTCGGTAAGGCCTGCACGGCTGGCGCTGCTTCCGGTATTACCTCAGCAGTTTTTCCAGTCACAGCTGTCTTTTTAACCACCGCTTTATTCTCAACGCTTTCACCCTGAC
>CAISPV010000053.1 GCA_903887485.1 uncultured Desulfobulbaceae bacterium
CTCAACTCTTCAGCGGTTTTTGCTTTTGACAAATACTCTTTTGCTTTTTCGAGAACATCTTTGCCACTTGCTGTTCGTGCCATAGTCTCACCTCCAGTTGGATGAGACTATTATAGCATATTTGATTTAGAAATGGAATTACAAGGTTATCGCCTATAATGACTTGGGCATGCATTGCGCTTGTCCCACTTCTTCAAGCTTTTTGCTGCTGCCACCGTTCAATACCATTCGCGCCCAGGTATTGCAGATCGGTGCCAATGATCCGGTCCTGCCGACCACCGGCATTACCGTTTCCTACCAGATGGTCGAAAATACCGATGCTGGTTTAATTGCGGATGCCTATTTTTCTACCTGGATTTCCTATGCGCCGAAGATTTTCCCCGGTTACCAGCCGCTGGTAAATGGCAAGGTCGTGGGGCTGACCGGTAATGGCCTGTCCGGTACCATGACATATGATGCCCTCTCGAAGTCCTGGATTGCCACCGGTATTCCAGCCTTTCCGCCGGTGACCGGCACCTCCACCGACGTGATGACCGATCCTCTGGGCGGGCCAAACCGGACGCCGTATCTGACCGCCAATGTCACGGTCAAGAACACTGCTGGCACTACCCTTGCCACTACTTCCACTGTGGTTCCCGTCGCCTTTGGCGGCTGCTGCAGTTGTCATCTCGATGTCGCGGTGGCAAATGGTTTCCCGAGAACCCCGGATGGCTCTTTCAAGGCCATGGGGAAATTGCATGGACAGAACTCCTCCAAGATCGATCTTTCCCTGCTTGATCCAGATGGAGACGGCGTTGGCGGCCCGATCCGTTGTTCTGAGTGCCATCTTGATCCGGCCATGGGTGAAACGGTTGCTCCGGGATTTGCCAACGTGCATCCGAACTACACGATTCTGCCGGGCGCCACCTTTACCAAGGCTGACGTGAAGACTTCCACCATGACCTTTTCTCAGGTTCTCCATAACTTCCACAGTGGCAATGCCAAGGTGCTTGCCATGAAACCCGATATCAATACCAACTGCTATGCCTGTCATCCAGGTAACGGCATTGAGTGCTATCGCGGTGTGATGAAGAGTGATGGTTACACCTGTGTTAGCTGCCACGGCACCCTGGCAGTGAGGGCTTCTTCCGGACAGACGGCACAGCCCTGGAACGCCGCCACCCTGCCGAGCTGTAACAAGCCGGCCAAGGGCGTCACCGGTAGCTGTCATTCTTCCACCCAGTATCCTGACGGTGGTGGTTGGGCCTCAAGCTTTGAGGGTAAGTACATCAACAACCGTGGCCACAAAGGCAGCATCCTGTGCACCACCTGTCACGGTGCGCCGCATGCCGATGCCCCGGCTCAGACCGCCAAGGATAATGTGCAGAATCTGGCCCTGCAGGGCTCAGCCAGAGCGCTGGGCAAGTGCTCGGTTTGTCATCCGAAAAAGTCTACTTCTTGGGGTGTGCCGGCTCACACCAGGGGCGGTGCCGTTCTTCCATAACAAGGCACTGCACAACGTCCTTGTTGTGGCGTGAAATAAAAGGGGCCCCTTATCCGCTGGATAAGGGGCCCCTTTTTTGTTGTTCTGCGTCAGGCCGGTGGAATGGTGAGGTAGTCAGGATGCTGACATGGCCAAGGATCTGTTGCCGTTCAAGCAGGTCGACCCCGGCCTCCAGCATATGGGTGGCATAGCTGTGACGCAGGGAATGGCATGAGATTTTTTTTATGCCGAGTTGCTGGACAACGGCTTGCATGGTGGTTTGGATGCCGCCTCGATCCAGTGGCTGATCAACCAGATGGGCGTTTTTCAGACCTCTCTTCCTGCGGGGAAAGAGAAAAAGGGGATGCCTGTGAACGGCCTTGAAATCGCGCAGTACGCGCAGGGTCTTGTCAGGCAGCGGCACCAGGCGATCCTTGTTACCCTTGGCATCGCGAATATGCACCCGCATCTTGCCCGCGTTAATATCGCCGACAGTGAGCCGGATTCCTTCGCCGAGGCGTAGGCCCATACTGTAGCAGGTAAAGAAAAAGACCTTGTAGCTCAAGGTATTGGTTGCGGCAAACAGTTGCCCCGTCTGCTCGACGGACAGGATATCGGGAATTCTGGATGTCTTGGGAGGCTTGATCAAGGGGATGTCTTTCCAGGTTTTATGCAGTACCCTGGAGTAGAAGAATTTCAGACCATAGAGATCAAGCTTGACGCTGCTTTAGGAAGTGGGGATCCTGGGGCATGCTGGTGTTCATTGTAACCCCCGTACTAATAGATGATTGAGACGGCATCAAACTTGCTTCGCCGCTCTCTTTCTATTACTATGTCATGAAATTACAATGTGTTATTTATGAACGAAGCTGCGGCCAGAGCCTTGTCTGCCGCGGCAGCGGCTTCGTCCAACCCATCCATCACCACGGATGCGGGCGATAAAGAAAAGCAGGGACACTTCCTACATTTTTAAAAATAGAGGGAATGAATAGGCCACAAGGCCAGAATGGGCCGTGTAAAAAATTGTTTTTATAGATAACCAATCACTATGAAAAAAGAAAATTCCGTCTGGGACTTTTTTGCCTCTGTCAAACTTGCGCTTATCACCCTTAGTCTGTTGGCTACCACCTCAATTATTGGAACGATTATCCCGCAGAATAAACCTCTGCAGTGGTATGCCCAGGAATATGGCGGTAATCTGGCCCAACTTTTCAAGATACTTGATATCCCTGATATGTACGGCTCCTGGTGGTTTCTCGCTTTGCTGGGTCTTCTCTGTACAAACCTCATCATCTGCAGCCTTGATCGTTTTCCAGACGTGTGGAAACAGATGAAGGCTGACGGCCTTGATACTCCCTTTACACGTCTTGAGAAAATGGAGAGAAAGAAAGAATGGCGAAGCAGTTCTTCGCTGCCGGTAACTGTCTTGGAATTGGGTGCCAAACTCAACAGAAGTGGCTGGGAAAACAGCAGTCGTAATAGTGATGGTAGTGATGGCGAGACCCTGCTCTTTGCTCAGAAAGGGGCCTGGAGCCGAACTGGTGTATACATGGTTCATACCTCCATTCTGGTAATATTTATCGGCGCAATCATTGGTGAACTCTATGGATTCAAGGGGAGCGTTATGATTCCGGAGACACAGCAGGCAGATAAAATTTACACATCCAATGGTACTCAGACCATTGATCTTGGCTTCACGGTACGCTGTGACTCTTTCAGTCTTGAATTGTACCCTGGCGGGATGCCAAAGAAATATAAATCCGAATTAACTATTCTGGAGAATGGCAAGGAGCTTTTCCAGGCTCCAATAGAGGTGAACTCTCCCTTGAAATACAGGGGAATCACCTTTTATCAAGCAAGCTATGAAGGGTATCAGGATTTTATGATCAAGGTGACCAATAAGGCCAGTGGTAACAGCAAGACCGCTATTGTTTCTTTCCGGGAACAAGGAGAATGGCCCCAGGAAGGTCTCACCTTTGGTGTAATCAATGCTGAAGGGATTGAGTCGATTTCGCGCTTGAAAATATGGTTTTCCGACAACAAGGGAGCGCCCTCTGTACTTTGGCTCAAAGATGGTGAGTCAGCAACCGTTGAAAGAGAAAGCGGTACGTATCTCCTCAGTACCAAACAGATGTATGCCACGAGTTTGCAGGTCAGCAAAGATCCGGGAGTGTGGGTCGTTTACATCGGATGCGGCCTGATGCTTCTTGGCCTGGTGATTGCCTTTTTTATGGCGCACCAACGAATCTGGCTTTTTATCAAAGAAGAAGAGAGTGGAGCATCAATCCTTTTTACCGGCAGTGCCAATAAAAACAGGGACGGTTTTGAAAAGATTTTTAATGATCTCGCGGAGATCCTTGAAAGGTAAATTTAAGGGTATCTTAAAAAGGTGTAAAGAGTTCAGCTCCACATGTATTCAAATAGACCAGCTAAATAGTATGCCTATATGTGCCGGCCTATTTGAACACAAGTGGAATGCTGGTAAACTCTTATCTTTTATTTCGGCTCATCGTGACACAGATTACAATCCTGTCTGATAGTCTTGCCGAATTTTGTTTTATGTTCATCGTCATGACAACGGAAACATCCGTAACCCTCGTCAGCATTATGATGCCCCAGGTGCTGACGATAGGTTCCCCAGGTCACCTTCATTGACGGCCACACATTGTTAAGATAGGCCTCCAGAAGAAATGACCCTGAGCTTGTTATCTCTTTTTCGTGTTTTGCCACAAAATCTTTTCCCTGACGTTTAGCCATAAGTTCCAGCAAGTTCTCCACGATCTTTTCTGTGGCCTCATTCCTGCTGGTGTACTCAATTTTCAAGACAGCAATGCTGTCTTCTCGTATTCCCTTAATCTCGGGATTAAGTTTTTTGGAGGAGAGACCAAAATCGACAATCCGTTCAAGATCGTCATAGACGTGGGTAGGACGATTATGACAATCGATACAGTCCATGATCCTCAATTGCTGGGTTACCCCTTTCGCAGTGGGCTCATCTTTTAGAACGTATTCTTCTGTAACTCCTCCAGGCCGTGTAACCTTCACCTTACCGATTTTTGTCCGTTTTTCGTTAAGGGCCTGATATTCAATCTTGATGTCACGACTTACATGCCAGTGAATTCCCTCAAACTCGTTGGTTACCGGATTGCGGCCGCCAATATGCAAGCGGATTTCCTGAACGTTAGGATCTGTCTGATTATCATTGGTAAAACTGGTGAATTCCTTTATTTTTTTCCCCTGGAATTTTTCAGGCCAATGACAGGACTCACAAGTATCCCGTGCTGGTCTCAGGTGCTCGACCGGTGCAGGGACGGGGCGGCTGAATTTCCCGTCGATTACCGCCTTTACCTGGCGCAGACCGGATAGTTTTGCCTGGACATACCAACTGGCACCGGGACCTATGTGACACGAAACACAGGGAACCTTGGCATGCGGTGATCGCTGGTAAGCAGTATATTCAGGATCCATAACCTGATGACAGATTACACCGCAAAAATAGGAAGAGTCTGTGAAATGGTATCCTTCATAGGCTACAAGAATCAGAATTGTGAGATTAATTACCGAGAGGACCAGAAACAACACGATCCCTTTTCTGTGATGTTTGTCAGCAAGATCAATTTTCAAATGTTCAACATTGAGCAGGCTGTCCTTAAACCACTTCTTCCGTTGGAAATAGCAGGATATCGGGATAAGACACAGACCGAACATCATCATTGCCGGCAGAAACAGAAAGGTGAAAATGGAAAAATATTGGTTAGCAATTAAACCTGAGAGATGACCAATGAGACCAAGTACTATCAGGGTGATGGAAACGGTGGTCAGGCCCACTCCAAAAAAACCAAGTGGTGTCTTCCAGGCACAGCCTAACAATCTTCCCCAGGCTCCGGCCTCTTTGCCCTCTTTTGCCGGTGAAACTTTTGGACCTTTTACATCCTTTTCTTTTTGTCCTGAGTCCGTCATACATCACCTCATTGTAGACCTTTCCGGAGAATCACAGCACACTTTTCTCCATCTTGAATGATTTTACAAAGTATCTGCTTTTGTTCACCACCCACTTTTTCCGCTTCGCAGTAATCTGCCAACAGTTGTGAATAGTTTATGATGCCGTTAAGCCTGTTTGTGGCTTCATTAATAATTGCAGAAAACTCCGCCTCTCTCCTGTTGTATGTCAAGTCATCAGGGCTTTCCTCTTTGGGTTTTTGAAGTAACTGATTAAAAGCAGTGATCAAGGCTCTGACTTCCACGCTGCTTTTTCTCTCTTTTCCGAGTTGAAGGGGGCGACCGTCCAGCAGGGCCTGTTCGGCCTGTGTGGCCATATCGATCAGGGGTTTGACAGACTTCAGGTAGAGTATGATCAGGCTAAAGCAGGTTAAAAAGATGATCATTCCCATTAAAATAAGGGCTCGTTTCTGGTATTGCATGACACTGTCTCTCATGTCATTAATGACGATTCTGTCAAACTGCAGGAATTGCTTATTCATTTGACGAAGCTGACTAATGATCTTCAGAATCAAATCTTCATTCGTGGGATTCTCTGCCAGATTTCTCAAGTTGATCATCACCTGTCCCAGATCCAGCGCCTGCAAAAAAGAGAGCTTGTACTGGCTCGGAATCAAACGGCTATCCAGCATGGTCACATACCTGCTTTGAAGCTGCTCAAACTCCTTTGCCGCGCCCAGGAGCTGTGACGGATCACGAGATAAAAGGCCTTCTGTGGCCTGTTCTTGGATGGTTGCGTAGAGAAAGATGGTGCCTTCACTTTCTTTAACAATAGTGCTGTAGTCACTCGTCAGGATGTTTTGACGAAGACCTGTAAAAACGAGTGCTGCCAATAAGATGGCTGTGCTTAGAAAGGTTACAGCACTCAGTCTACGAAGTGATCTCATCTACCACCTCTTTCATGGATTGACCGACGCTGCAATTTTCTTTTACGGTACAGGTGTTGCAGGTATGTTCCGAATCTTTCATGGCTGCTACTTCTTTTTTAACGCTGCACGCAACAATAATATCAAACTCCTCCCCATCCAGAGTTTCTACCTGGAGTAGAATCTCGGCCAGATGTTTAAGAAGACACTGTTCCTGTTTGAGAATACGAACTGCTTCATCATAGCAGGTGGCCAGGAGGTCATTGACTTCCTGATCAATGAGTCTGGCGGTATCCGGCCCCATGGGCAAACGTCCACCAGCCCCTTCAATAAAGCCTCCGCTTTCTATGGAGAACGATTGAGGACCGAGGGTTTTACTCATTCCCCATTTGCAGATCATGTCGGTGGCAATTTTAGTGGCAGTGAGTAGATCACCCTGTGCCCCTGTGGTCTGCTGGTTGAACATCAACTCTTCTGCAGCCCTTCCTCCCATGAGGACAATGATTTTGCTGCGCAGATATTCCTTTGAATATGCAGGGTAGTCACTAATCGGCAATTGTTGGGTCTGACCAAGGGCCATGCCTCTAGGGACGATGGTGATCTTGTGCAACGGATCGGAGTTTGGAAGTTTGTTGGCCAGAATTCCATGGCCAGCCTCATGGTAGGCAAGGATCATTCGATCTTTGTCACCCATTACCATTCCTTTACGTTCAATCCCCATGAGGATACGATCACGGGCCTTTTCAAAATCTTCATTTAGGATCTGATCTCTTCCTTTCCTGGCTGCCATCAAAGCGGCCTCATTGACGAGGTTTGCAAGCTCTGCACCTGTAAAACCCGGAGTCGCCTTGGCCAAGTCCTCAAACACGATTTCCGGATGCAGCGCAACCTTGCGACCATGTACTTCCAGAATTTTCACTCTTCCTTTCAGGTCAGGTGCGAGCAGGTTAATCTGTCGGTCAAACCGACCTGGCCGTTTCAGGGCTGAATCCAGGATATCCGGTCTGTTTGTGGCTGCCAGCACGACAACGGTATCTTCTGTAGCAAAACCATCCATTTCAACCAGCAGAGCATTAAGCGTTTGTCCTCTTTCTTCCTGCCCTCCGGCAGAGGCACCACTGGCCCTGCTGGCACCAACCGCGTCTATTTCGTCAATAAAAACAATGCAGGGAGCATGCTTTTTTGCCTCTTTGAAAAGATCCCTGACCCTTGAGGCCCCAACGCCTACAAACATCTCAACAAAGTCGGAACCACTGAAGCTGTAAAAAGGAACGCCTGCCTCACCGGCTACAGCCTTTGCCAGCATGGTTTTACCGGTTCCAGGAGGACCCTGCAGGAGGATGCCTCTGGGAATGGTCGCACCAATCTTCTTAAAATTGGCAGGATGTTTAAGAAAGGAGATAATCTCTTCCAATTCTTCTTTTGCCTCAGGGATTCCTGCAATATCGTTGAAGGTAAGCCCAATCTCTTTTCCACTCAGGCTGACCAGTTTGTCACTGGCAAATTTGCTCTCTTCCTTTTTTTTCGGCTGTAAAGACCACCAGACCGCCATGATTAGCATGACCACGAACACAGAAATAACGGTCATATAAATCAGGGTGAATTTGTCTTCCTTCACTACAACACGAATATTTTTCCCCTGAACTCTTTCCAGAAATTTACTGACATCCGGTACTGTTGTCACAAAGGTGTAATTATCTCGATCAGTGAAGACGACTTCGTTACCGGTAAATTCAAGTTTGACGATCTGATTGTTATTTAATCGCTCAATGACTTCGCTGTAGTCCTGACTTGGATGTCTATGCTCCATATACCAGAGCAGAGCCATGAACATGCACAAGAGAGAAAAGAGAAAAAAGATAAGTAGGTTACGAACAAGAAGGGCCATTGCTGTTGAGTCTCCATGAATGCAAATGCGTTTTCAAAAAGACTGTCACTGACAGTATCGTCGTGACAGAGAGAGTTAGGAGAACAACACAAAATTTTCAAAATTCGACAAAGCATTCTTTAGTCAGTCGACCGTAGAGCTTTGCTTTCAAGATGTCTCCCCAGAAGGGAGTATATGAAAAAAGCCGAGAGGAAGCAACTCCTCTCGGCTTTTTTCATATATACTTTCATTTGTTGAATTACATGCCACTTACAGCTTTAAACCAGGAGCCAATGAGTTGAAGTGGTCCACCTGCCTGGTACATGGCGCTTCCAAGACAAGCAACGACCCACAATCCAACAATTCCTGTAAAGGCTGCAACACTACCGATTACGACTTTGTCAACTTCTGCTGAAACACTAGTTTGACTTCTATCTTGAGTTCTGCCCTGACTCTGCTCTTTCGTAAGTATTCTCTCACTCATGGCATCTCCTTGTACGGTTGAAAAGGTTGATTTTCTGTTTGCTCACACATCTTTCTTTGCATAATGTTTAATGCACAATGCGTGCCAGAATAATGAATGAATCGATGGGTGTGGGTCCGATTTATGGCGTAACAGTATGTTTTGTTGGATATAAAAGTAATAGGAGAGAACCGCCTGTGGCCGCAAATAACAGCATGGCCCAATGAAGACCTTCGCGTGTACTGTCCCGCCAGCGTCCCGCTACTGTCCCATCGGTGTACCAAAAGTGTCCCAGGGCTACACTTTTTTACTGAGGACAATGAGGATTGGTCCCATTTAGGGGCTGGTTGTGTATCATTCTTTTGTTTAATCTTTGAATACAGGAAGGAGGGTTCTGAAGAGAGTTGTAAGGAGGAGACAGGAGCAACAGACTAGACCCTTTTAGGGCCTCTCTTCAATTGCAAACCTTTAGGAATATTGATGCTGAGGGCTCTACCCTAAAAACATATATGTTTAACCAATTGATGGTCGTACGGATTTTTTTAGTTTTTTCTCATAAGAGCCAAAAGAATGACCCACAAAACACTAATCTTTTATCTTATAGCGACACATCTGTCTATAGAGCGTGGAGCGGGCTATTCCCAGGAGTTTGGCAGCCTTTGCCTTGTTACCGTTTGCTTGCCGGAGAGCATTAATAATCTTGTCATCTTCCGCTTGATACTGAGTAGTTGTTGGAAACGCTTCTGATGAGGTGCTTTGAGGAATGGGAGGTGGGAAGACGGATGTTGACAGGTCCTCCTTGACAGATGGTCTCTGTAATTCTTCCGGCAGGTATTTTAATTGCAGCACCTCATCCTGACAAAGGACACAGGCCCTTTCTATGACGTGACTCAACTCGCGGACATTCCCTGGCCAGGAATAACGCAACATACACTCCATGGCCTGATCAGAGATGATGGCAATCTTTTTGCCAAGCTGTTTCCGAAAAAGTTCCAGAAAATGGTTGGCCATCAGAGGGATACTAGCACCCCTCTCTCGCAAAGGAGGAAGCTTAATTTCAATGACTTTAAGGCGGTAGTAAAGATCTTCCCTGAATTTTCCTTGTTTCACCATTTTCTGGAAGTCGACGTTGGAGGCGGCTATGACTCGGACATCGACCTGTATTGGTTCATCCTGGCCCACCGGGGTAAAAGTCTTTTCCTGTAAGAAACGCAAGAGAAGCAATTGCGTCCGAGGCGAGATGTCCCCGATTTCATCAAGAAACAAGGTGCCGCCGTCGGCTTGAAGCAACCTGCCGGGCCTGTCTCTGTCCGCACCGGTAAAGGACCCTTTTCGATGACCAAAGAGCTCACTTTCCAGCAAATTCTCGGCAACAGAAACGCAATCCACCTTGATAAGCGGCTTGTCACGTCGTGAACTCTCGGCGTGGAGTGCCTCTGCCGCCAATTCTTTGCCGGTCCCAGACTCGCCCGTGACGAGAACGGCAGTATCAACTTTACCAATATTTTCGATCAGGCTATACACCTCCTGCATGGCAGGGCTTGAGTCCACAAAGCCGTGAAAGTGGCTGCGATTGCCGGCACTTTGCAAAGGCTCGGCAATGATCATATCTCTGGCTACGATCACAACACCCTGGAATTCATCATCCTCACCCCGTAAAGGAGAAGCGTTTATGCTGATCATCTTTGTTTTATGGTCAGGAGTATGGCATTCTATGAGATGCTTTCTGACCTCATCACCATGCTGTAAAACCTTACGAACATCGTCGAGACAGGCAATACTTAGCTCATCAATAGGGAGTTGATCAAAACTTGAAATGCCTTCCACGTCTTTATATTTCAGCCATTGTTCTGCTGTTTCATTGAGTTGAATAATCTGCAAGTTGGCATCAACAGTAATAATCGCATCACTGACCGAACGAAAAATTGTTTCCAGGTAGCGGCGATACTTTTCGTTTTCCTGCTGCAGGCGTTTGGCTTTATTTTCTAGAAACCAGTGCTGGAGAGCCTGCCTGGTAAAATGGAGAAGGGTCTCTTTATTCACAGGTTTTGATATATAATCAAAGGCACCATGCCTGACAGACTTGGTAGCAGATTCAAGATTTGGAAAGCCTGTGATCATTACAACGGGACATTCAACCCCTGATTCTCTGATTTTTTTGAGGAGATCTGTCCCGCCAGGCCCTATCAGTACGATATCACTGATTATTAAGTCATATTCTGTTTGTCCCAGTGCCTCCATGGCCTCGTCAAAAGTTGCTACTGTTTTCACAAACTGATAGCCTTCGGCGGTCAGGAATATTTCAAAGGTCTGTCTGATGGACTCCTCATCATCAACAATGAGAATCTTTGCAGAATATAAATCTTTTTCCATAATTTCAGGTTCCTGCTGGAAGTTCAATGATCATTTCCGTATATTTTTCCAGGATTGAGTTCACGTGCAGATCACCACCATGATCTTTTATAATTCCATAACTTATACTGAGCCCGAGCCCTGTTCCTTCACCAGGGGGTTTAGTGGTGAAGAAAGGCTCAAAAAGGCGCTCCAGGATAGACTGGGGCAGGCCGGTTCCGTAATCCTTCACAGTTATCCGGTAAACAGGGGGATCCTCATCCTGCTTTTCAAGACAGGATATTTCAATAATTTTCCTGGCATCAAAACCAGGGTATCTGGCATTTAAGGCATAGCGGCTGTTACTGATGAGATTCAACAGTACTTGCTGCAATTGTCTGAAATCAGCCACAATGACTGATTTGTTATTCGGAAATTCAGTCACTACTGTAATACCGTCCTTCTGCAACTGATGCTGGACCAGGGCAAGACTGGCATTGACAATTTCCACAGGATTGACGGGCTCTCGTACACCACTGCCTGCCCGTGCGAACGAGATTAAATTATGGGTAATAGAGGCTATTCGGTTTCCTTCTTTCATGATCTTCTGCACAATATCAACGCCTGCAGGATCAAGATCGTACTTATCCAGAAGAATCTGGGCAAAGTTAATAACCCCGGTAATGGGATTGTTGATCTCATGGGCAACACCAGCAGCAAGCTCACCGATAGCTGCAAGTTTGGCAGTCCGTATGGAATCCACCTTTCGCATCTCATCTCGTGTAAGTTCTCTGGCAATCAGCATAATTTTATCTATTTTACCATCCATCTCCTTAACAGGTAAGATCGTAAAAGAATATTCACCAAAGAGCCCGGGGAGGCGTGTTTCTTCCACTTTTGGAGTACAGGTCTTAAGAAATTCTTCCAAAGGACATTTGATATGCGGCCACCTCCCGCCATGAACAATCTTGCATATTCCCTGACCGACAACTTCATTCCTGGTTTTTCGTGCCGCCTGCAGGGTTGCATCATTGGCCTCAATAATAATCCCATCCGGTCTGACCACCAGAACAGGATCCTGGATGCCGTTGAAGAGCTGTTCCCACGTTCCGGTGTTAGACGTTTCATGGGGATTACAGCAGTCATGGCCGGTTGCGTCTTTGAAAAAACCACCTGTGTTCTTAATTTTTTTCATATCCATAGTGCGTGCATACAGCGGCAGAATTGAATGCAAAGTGTATTAAAAAAAGGCTTGAATATCACATCGTATCATATTTAGCCGACAATCCTGAAATATAATATGAGCAGTGGTAAATCATTCCACTCAAAATGAATATATGTTTTTGACATATTGCCCAGAGTGTGCCATTTCAGGATCTCCTGGAAATGTTGCGAAAGCTGGGGCACTGATGAAATTGTCTGATGTTACAGCAAAGCGGAAAAAGAAATTTAAAGCGACCACAGGCAGTAAGTATAGTTTACCAATTACTCCAAATTTGTTGAATCGGCAGTTTGAAGTGCAGGAACCTGGCAGGATATTGTGCTGTTCTGGTTGAGGGGATGGACATGGGCTTAGCTTTATGAAGAAGTTGTGGATAAAGAAGATCTTGAGTATTATAAACTTGCTACAGAGGTGAGTTATTCAATACAGAGAAAAAGCCAGCAGGAATCGCTCTGCTCATCAGGCAGTAGCGGTCACAGGAGATTCTTATGGGTAACCAAGGTCGTCCCGATAACGATAAGAAACTGGGGGTGCTGATCGGCGGCTCCGGTCTGATCGGCGGTGGCATTCTTAACTATTTTAAGACCAGAAGCGAAGACGAGTTCGAGCTGCTGGCGCCCAACAGCAAACGTTTGAGTCTGCGGGACCCGAAGGATATAAGGCTCTATCTTAAACGGTACACCCCGGATTTCATCATTAATACCGCCATTACCGCTATTGACAGTAACCCGCTTCTCACCTTTGAAACAAATTACCTTGGTACACTCAACCTGGCCCGGGCCGCGGTGGATCTGGGTATTCCCTATATTCATTTCAGCTCCGCCGCAGTCATGCCGACGGGGAAAAATCTTGGTGAAGAAGAGCAACTGAGATTGACACCTGAACTGGCCAACTATCCCAAGTCCAAATTACTGGCGGAACTGGCCCTTCAGGAAATGCACCGCACGCTCGGGCTTGATTATACCAATATCCGTCTGGCCGTGGTCTATGGCGCGCATGATCACAAGATTCAAGGCTTTCAGCGGATGCTCTTTGCGCTGGCTGATCAAACCATGCCGTTTCTCTTTACTAATCAGCAGGCTATGCATTCATACACCAATGCGAAAAAGGTTCCTTTTTTCGTTCATCATGTCCTGAATCACCGGGAGGAGTTCGGCGGCCAGACCTTTCATTTTGTCGATCCCAATCCAGTGTCATTGGGCCAACTTATTCTCACCATCAAATCTTATCTGGAGTTGAAGCGGCCAAGGGAGATTTTCCTGCCCTATCCCTTGGCCAAGTTCGGGGCCGGTTGTATGGATGCTTTGACCCGGTTGCTGAGACGGATCGGCATTGAGTCCAAGATGCCGCCCGAGTTGATGTTTTTGCAGAATTTTTATCAGACACAGAGTCTCTCGGCGACAAAACTCAGTCATTCGAGCTTTGTCGATCCGAATCCGCGGGCCACCGTTTTTACCGAATTGCCGATGTTGATCCAATATTATCTGACGCGCTGGGAAGATCTTAATCTCATTGTGCCGTATGATAAGGTTTTTTTTGATCCGGGAAAACGGGCTGAAATTTTTGTGAACGATCCTGAGCAGATGCTGACATCCCTTGGGGATGATGTCGCTCATCCTTTTCTGGATACCTGCATGTGGCCACGTGGTAGTGACGTCGATTCCGAGACGGAAGACAAATAATGCCAAACATGATTTGTCAGCAAGAGGGCATGGACGGAAAGGGCGCGCCAGTGAATGTTTTACCTCCTGATCGTGTCGTTTGTTCCGTTTGCGGGGGAGGTAATCACTTGACATTGGAGGCTGCTTGCCCATACCATAGAGAATAAAGAATGATGGTCTTGCCAAAAGTTGTCACACCGGTGGGAATATCCGGAAATTGCTTACCATCATGAGTTGCATTGGCTGCAACAACAAAAGGAGCTTAATTAGGGCCGTTCATTTTTGCCAGGAGTTTGCTTATCACTTAAAGACAACTCTGGTAGCCACCCAGCTTGCCACTTTTTGAAAAAACGATCTGCCAGACTTGTATAGACCGGGACCGAAAGCTGCCAGCCATGGAGAGGAGATAACTTTTAATAAGGATGAGAGACGGATCAGAAGAAGGGGATCTAAAATTCAGGCAACCGCTTATCAGAGAGCGCTTCAATCAATGATGCGCAGATGATAAACAGGGACAAAGGAAAAGGAGGTCTATCGTGAACCAGAAACAGGGAAGACAGGATAAGTTGATCCAGGAAGAACGTCACGACACGTATAAGGAACAGGAAAAGTGGCCGGAGCCTACGGTCTGCAGCGAATGCAGCGCCGTGTTTCTTGAAGGGAGGTGGGCGTGGAGGGAGTCGGCGGCCAAGTCCCATGCCATCGTCTGTCCGGCCTGTCAGCGCATTAAGGATGGGTTCCCGGCCGGCTATCTGGAGATAAAAGGTGCCTTTTTCGGTGGTCATCGCGAGGAACTACTCAATTTGATTTACAACCTTGAGGCCCAGGAAAAGGGCGAACATCCAATGGAGCGGTTGATGGCCATTAGCACAGAAGAAGATCATGCGCTGATAACCACCACCGGCATCCATCTGGCCCGACGGATTGGTGAGGCCTTGAAACATGCATATCAGGGAGATCTTGATTTCACCTACGGTGATGCAGAAAAAATTATTCGTCTGACTTGGATACGGGAGTAGGAAGATCGTTATATGGTTATTGAATTTATTGTCGTGACAGGGGCTGATAACTGGAGGTAGTTGAGTAGAAGATGATTAGCAGGCAAAAAATCGAGGCCATGCTTCAAAGCATCGAGGCCGAGTACCGGTACACCAAAGGATTCACCGGACAGTCGTCATTACCGCCGGAGGTTATGGAGGCTATGCGTTTGGTTGCGCGGCAGGAATTCGTGCCGCCCATCCTGACAACAATGGCCTATGAAAACTTCCCCCTGCCCATTGGCAATGGTCAGACCATCTCCCAGCCTTTCATCGTTGCCCTGATGACTGATCTCCTCTGCCCGGAGAAGGGAGATGTGATTCTGGAGGTAGGCGCTGGTTCAGGATACCAGGCTGCTATACTTTCCCGACTGGTGCAGCAGGTCTATACCCTTGAAATTATCCCGGCCCTGGCAGAAAGGGCGACAGAGGTTTTACAGAGGCTGGGATACGAGAACGTGGAGGTGCGCCAGGGTGACGGCTACAACGGTTGGCCTGAGCAGGCCCCTTTTGACGGCATCATTGTCACCGCCGCAGCCAGTCATGTGCCGCCCGCCTTGCAGGAGCAACTCAAACCGGGAGGGAGATTGATCATTCCCATTGGTCTGCCCTATAGGTCTCAGAAACTGTTGGTGCTGGAAAAAGACCAGAACGGGATGTTCAGTACCAGGAATGTCTTGCCTGTCTCCTTTGTCCCGCTCACCCGCGCATAGATTGACACAGATGTTAAGAAAAACTGATCATCGCAATTGATCTTAAACCCTTATGTACCAAGAGGAGAACTATGCAAGTCCCTTTACAGATCACCTTTCGTAATATGGAAACATCTGAGAAGATAGAAGCGGATATTCGAAAATGGGTCGACAAATTAACAAGTCACCATCGGGATATCATCAGTTGCCACATCGTTATTGAGGCTCCGGCCCAACGCCATCAGAAGGGTGGTCTGTTCAAGACCAGGATTGATATTACCTGTCCGGAAGGAAAGTTTGTCATCAACCACGAACCACCTGCCCAGCACAAAGAGCATGGGGACGTTCATGTATCCATTCGCGATGCCTTTAACGCTGTCGGACGTAAACTCGATGAATACTCTTGCAAGCGACAGGGCGAGGTCAAGATGCATGAGGAGGTGCCTCGAGGCCGGATCAGTCAGCTCTTCCCCATGGAGGATTATGGGACAATCACCACCGCAGATGATCGCGAAATTTATTTCCACCGCAACAGTGTCCTGAATATGGACTTCGATGCCCTGACCATTGGCGCCATGGTCCGTTTTCATGAGGAGGCCGGGAATGATGGTCCTCAAGCCAGCACCGTAAAAGTAGAGGGCTGATGACCGACCTGGAAAAGGTAGTTATCCATCCGGTTGAGCGTCCGCCTGGTTGTCTTTGATTGCATGCTTCATGATATTTTTTAATGACTCTATCACCTTACTTGCCTCAGCCTTGGTTAATTCATCGATCCCAGTCTTCTGATAATATTTTTTCAGAAAATTGTGGAAGTGATCTTCGTCCCAGCGGAGATCCTCAATGAGATGCTTGATGAAATATTTCTGTCGGAAAGTAAGGCCAAATTGGTTGATCTGATAGCGTTTGCTCCGGGTAAAATAGCGGAGCAAACGCTTAAAAGCCATCTCGTCCAGATCCTTGGCCGAGCGGACGCCTGTCACCTGAGAGAGGATGTCCCGATACTCCTGGTCTGAGAGATTGAGCTCCCGCTTGACAATATGAATGAGGGCCAGTTTTTTCTTGTCGAGCCCGGTTGATTTCCGGCATCTCTTCATGAGCTCCCGCATAAATGCCGGGAGATCCGCAGGGACTCTGGAGGTGATCAGGTTGTCATCAACCACTACCTGCTCATCACTATAAGTACATCCGGCTTCCTGAAACTCTCCTGCCACCTCCCGGCAGCAGGTGGCTCTTCTGCCGGTGAGCACCCCAGTCGAGACCAGGATCTGTGGACCATGACAGATGGCGGCAACCGTTTTCCCATTCTCAAAGAAGTGGTGAACCAAGGCGAGCAGCTTCTCGTTTTTCCGAAGGAGGGCGGGGGCTTTCCCGCCAGGCAGGATCAGGATATCATATAAAGAGGGATCAAGCTGGGCCAGGGAAAGTGTGGCAAAAACATGATACCCGTGCTTGCCAATAATTGGGCCGCTCTTGATTGATGCGATGTCGATCTCAATACCCTCTTCAAGAAACCGGTAGTAAGGAACCAACAGTTCCGAGTCTTCAAACTCGTCCGCACTGACAAGAAGCGCCTTCATTGTCTCCTCCCTTGTTTGTAGTAGCATTGTTTTTCTTTAAAATGACAAAAGCCCCTTCATGTTTCATGAAAGGGCTTTTGTCATTAAATCCCGAAAGGATGAGTGGCTGGATTGTTATTCGTCGATATCAACCTTTGCGATTTTGGCGCCTGGTTTGATGGCATCTCCCACCTTGACCGATATGGTGGTCACAATGCCGGCAATGGCGGTGACCACCGGGGTTTGCATCTTCATGGCCTCCATCATGGCAATCTGTTCACCGGCTGCAACCTCCTGACCTTCCTTGACGCTGATCTCGCAGATATTACCGGCAAAAGGGGCGCGGATATCGCCATTTTTGGCCAGGGCCAGGATCTCTTCCTTGGAAAGAACTGTAGCCGCAGCTACTCCGGCTTTGGCCTCAGGGACAAAGGAGTAGATGCGCTGATGGTGATCCACATTGAGATAGACATTGGACTCGCCACCTTCGTTGACCATGGATGGGCCAATTTCGATGACGTGTTCCTTGCCGTAATGATCGGTAAAGGAAAGGGTCGTGCCGACGTTAAATTTACCCTGATGCAGGAAGATGGATGGCGGCAGGACATAAACCTTACCAAATTTCTCCTCGAACTTGAAAAAGTTGACGGCATCATTGGGGTGCTGCAGATAGAGAACCAGTTGTTGATCGGTGGGTTCATGACCGATTTTTTCGGTCAGGTTGGTGCGTTCGCGGTCAAGATCCATATCTTCGATCTCTTCCATTCCCCCTTCTTTTTCAAGAACATTTTTCCAGTCGGCGCCCAGAACTTTTTCGTAGATCCATTCTTCCGGCTGGTAAAAAGGAAAGGGGCCATATTTGCCAAGGAGCAGGTTGCGCAGGTCGCCAGACGGGTTGCCGTAGCGTTCACCACCCTGGACATTGGCGACCGCAGTGGTCCACAGGATCTGGGAACCAGGGGTGACCGACCAGTAATTGCCAAGTTCTTTCTGGACTCTTGGTAATTCCTTGTGCAGGATGTCAGGCATCTTGTCGAGGAAACCGCCTTTTGCCGCCTGTTCCAGGCTCGATCCCATGGCCCCGCCAGGGAGCTTATGGATCTGCACGGTTGGTTGAAAGCCCTTGATCTGGGATTCAAAGGCTGCATAATACTGGCGCTGATCGCGGATGACCTCCGAGGTCTCAATCACGGCATCTTCGTCAAGTCCCACTGCCGTGTAGCCCAGTGATTTCATGGTCTGGATGACGGTGAGGCTTGGCGGCGGGCCGTAATATCCGGTCATGGACGAGTCGCCGGCATCAACAATGGATGCGCCATTGAGGATGGCCGCAGCAATCCGACCGATATCGTTGCCGTCGGTATTATGCCCATGATAGTGAATCGGCAGATCCGGATAACTTTGTTTGATGGCGTTGACCAGTTGGCCAATGCGTTGTGGGGTACCAAGACCGCCATGGTTTTTGATGCAGAGGATGATATCCGTGCCGGTGACATCAAGGATATCCTGGACCTTCTTGACATAGAAATCGTCCGTGTGTTCCGGGCCGGTGGAAAAACAGATGCAGGGTTCATTGATCTTGCCAGCCTTGGCAACTTCCTCAAAGACTGCCTGCATATTGGGGATATGATTCATGAAATCAAAGGTGCGCCATACATCCACGTACTTTGCAAATTCGCGAACCGTGAAGCGGATAACATTCTGCGGATAAGGACGATACCCAAACAGGTTCACCCCGCGGCAGAGGGTTTGAAACATGGTCTTGGGCATCTTCTCGCGCAGGAGTTCCAGCTTCAGGAAGGGATCAACCTGCTTGCGGAGGATATCCACATGCACCGAGGCGCCGCCGGTTATTTCGAGCGAAAAATAGCCGGCCCGTTCCCGAGAGGGCGCGGCCAGCATATCGGTATGCAACAGGATGCGATTCTTGAAATCAGATTGCGAGAGGTCGCGGGCCGTATTGGTGATGTAATAGCCATCAGCCTTTCTGAGCTTATCGACAACCTCGCTGGGGGTCATTCCCTGTATAATTCGTTCCATAATTTATCCTCGTGGGGGTCAGTATTTCCTTGTTTCTCCCGATAGAACCATGGAAAAATACAAAGTATGTCTGAATAGAGTTATAAAGTGTTATTAAAATCGCAGAGTTCTGTATCCTTAAAGGGCGTACGGATTGGTGCCGCGATGATGGATCTCGGCAATCAGCTTGGACAGTTTCTCGGCCTCATTGGATGTTTCCTTATACTCAAAGAGTTGAGGATGGGTGTCCAGAAACGAGGTGTTGAAATCACCCTTGATGAAATCAGGATCTTCCACGATGTTCAGATAAAAAGGGATCGTGGTTTTGGGTCCGGCAATCTCAAAATTCTGTAAACAACGGCGGACGCGGCTCACGGTCTCGCTCCAGGTGAAGCCATGGACAGTCAGCTTGACCAGCAGAGAGTCGTACACCTGGGGAATGGTATAGCCCTGATAGACAAAACCGTCGAGACGAACACCATAGCCGCCGGGTGAACGATAGACGGAGACGGTCTTGCCGCCCTCCGGCATGAAATCTGCCTGTGGGTCTTCGGCGTTGATTCGCATCTCGATGGCGTGACCCCGCAACTGGATATCGTCCTGGCTGAAGGAAAGGGGCTTGCCCATAGCCAGTTTGATCTGGGTGCGGACGATATCAATACCGGTGATCATCTCGGTGACGGTGTGCTCGACCTGAACCCGGGTGTTGATCTCCATGAAATAATAGTTGAAGTCCTTGTCGATCAGGAATTCAACGGTTCCGGCATTAGTGTAATTGGAGGCCTTGGCTGCCTTGACCGCTGTTTGACAGATCTTCTCCAGCAGTTCCTTGTCGCCGATCATGGAGGGGGCGATTTCGATGAGCTTCTGATTCCGGCGCTGGATGGAGCAGTCACGGGTGCCGAGGTGGATGGTGGTCCCTTCCTTGTCGGCAATGATCTGCACTTCCACATGTTTGGGGTTGATTACCACTTTTTCCAGATAGACCGAGTCATCATTAAATGCGGCCTTGGCCTCAGCGCGGGCTACCGGGATCTCTTTGCGCATCTGCTCATCGGATTCAATCAGCCTGATACCACGGCCGCCACCGCCGCAGGTGGCCTTGAGCATGATGGGGTAGCCGTATTTTCCGGCAAAGGTCAATGCCTCCTGGACGCCATCTTCACCCATGGACAGATTCGGGGTGCCTGGAACCATGGGGATCCCGGCTTCCGCCATGATCTTTCTGGCAATGACCTTGTTTCCCAGATTGGAGATCACCTCGGACGTGGGGCCGATAAAGATGATCCCGGCCTCTTCGCATGCCTTGGCAAAATCAGGGTTTTCGGCAAGAAAACCGTACCCGGGATGAATGGCGCAGGCGCCTGTGTGTTTAGCAGCCTTGATAATCTTTTCAATATTCAGATAATCGCAGCGTGGCCCGTCACCAAGAAGGACGGCTTCACTGGCAAGCCGGATATGGCGTGAATCTTTATCAGGGGTTTCGTAAACTGCCACGGCCTCATAGTCTAATTCCTGGATAGCCCTCATGATGCGGATGGCAATCTCTCCGCGATTGGCTACAAGTATCTTCTTCTTCAAGGGAACTCCTTTCTTTCTTGTTTACGGGGTTCGGTTGTTTAGGAGCCGTTATGAAATAAGCAGTGCTTTTTTGCTTATTTTATTACGGCTCCTTATGCCGCTTCAAAGAAACGGCCTATCTTTGCCGGCTGTTTCTTTGAGTGGCGTCTGGCAGATAATAGACAATGAGCCGTTATGAATTAACCATTATCTCCCTGCTTATTTCGTTGCGACGGCCTATGTTGGTGACGGTATCTCAAGTTTACGGTTACTTTTATACGGCGCCCAACGGCATAAAATAAATGCATAGGCAGGATGCGTCAAGAAATATGTTTACCTTTTTTTTCAATATCTGGCAAGAGAGCAGGCATGATCGAATTGAGACTCAATTTCTGCCGGATTTCAACCTGATAATGCCTTGGCAAGAGGCGATGAGTGGTTATCTGCAATTACAGGAAACAGAGCTGGCCGTTTCTGCTGTCCATAACTGCCTCCGCGCCATGGGGCAGGGTCATGTTTGCCGGCCCGTGGCCAACGGGAAATCCTCCCCAGACAGGGATCTGGGTGCCGGAGGTGAGTTGCAGCACCCGGTTCCAGATCGTTTCGTGATGCCGGATCTTCTCGGTTGTCTCCATGTCGTTGCCGAGTGAAAAATCACCAAGAATAATTCCCGCCAATTTTTGCAGTTTTCCGGCCAGCCATAACTGGGTCAACATGCGATCAATGCGGTAGAGTGGCTCGCCCACATCCTCCAGAAAAAGAACTCGTCCGGCAAACTCAGGTTCAAAAGGGGTACCCAGCAAGGTGAGCAGGGTGCTCAGGTTGCCGCCGATCAGTCTGCCTGTGGCCTCTTCGGCACCTCTTAAAATCTCAACCCCTTTCATCTGCAGGGTTGTGCGCCACTTCCCGGTCAGACATTGATGAAAGCGCTCAAGAGAATCTCTGTTGCTTGTTGCCAGGGTGGAAAGCGTCGGCCCATGCAGAGAGATAAGGCCCGTCTGTTGACAGAGATAGTTGTGCAACACCGTGATGTCGGAAAAACCGATCAGGAATTTTGGCTGGTTGCGCACCTGCATAATATCGACCATCATCGCCATGCGCAGGCAGCCATAGCCGCCGCGCAGGGCCAGCAGGGCAGCGACTTCAGGATCGGCCCACATCCTGTTGAACTCCTCGGCTCGATTGGCATCGGTGTCGGCCAGATAACCGGTCCCCGGCCAGAGCTCACGGGGGAATCTGGGTTCAAAGCCCATCTCGGCAAGCAGCCTGATGCCGGTGTCAAAGCCCTTCTGGTCACGGATCTGACCGGCAGGGGCGATAATGCCGATGACGGCCCCAGCTTTGAGTGGGGCAGGGATGTGCTGTTCCATTATCTACCTGTTGCCTGCCTGAGAGTGGAGAAAACGGAGGCCCTGCAAGGTGAGCATGGGGTCAACCTTGTTGATGGATTGGGCATAAGGGGCGATGAGATGGGCCATGCCGCCGGTGGCAATGACCTTGAAATCACTTTCTGAGCATCCCATCTCCAGACGGATCTTGTGGGTCATGCCATCGACGAGGGCGCCATAGCCATGCAGAATCCCGCTTTTCATCGCCTGGACGGTATTGGTGCCGATGACCTTTTCCGGCCCGTCGTTGATGTCAATGCGCGGTAATTTCGCGGTACGGGACGAAAGGGCATCAAGGGAGATAGCGATCCCCGGGAGGATGGCGCCGCCCAGATATTCACAGCCAGCCGAGACGCAGTCGAAGGTGATAGCCGTACCGAAATCAATAATCACCAGATTGCATCGATAGGTATTCCAGGCGGCAATGGCATTGACCAGGCGATCGGCACCGACCTCAGCCGGATATTCGGTTTTGATCTGGATGATCTCCTTGACACTCTCTGCCGATACCACCATGAGCGGGCGCTCCAGGTTGGCTGACAGATATTTCCGGCAATAGGAGACCCAGGCGGTTTGCAGGGTAGGGACCACGCTTGCGAGGATGATGCCGTCCAACTCTTTGGTATCAAAGCCGATCATGGAGAAGAGGGCATGATAACGAATGGCCAGTTCGTCATCGGTTCGGTCCCTCTCTGATTTGAACCGCCACTGACCGACAAGCAGGTCATCCTTGAAGAGGCCGACGACGGTGTGCGAGTTGCCAATATCAATTGCCAGAAGCATCTTTTTCCCTTTATCGATGATGGGTTTTCCTGGTACTTTCTTTGTATTCCGAACGCAATTAAGGTATTCTACTCTTGCGAAAAAAGAAAGCAATCAAGCAGGATGAAGACTAAAAAAACGCGGAGGCCTTGTCCTATGTCTGTTCCACTGGTGATTACCACGGCTTTTGAGGGTCGCGTTGATGCTGAAAAAATGGCGGCTATGCTCCTTGAAAAACGGCTTATTGCCTGCGCCCAGATCTCAGGTCCTGTCAGCAGTTCGTACTGGTGGCAGGGAAAGGTTGTCTCTTCTGAAGAATATCTCCTGGTGATGAAGAGCGACGAATCGCGGTATAACGAGCTGGAACAGCTTGTCGGCGAGTTGCACCCCTACGAAACGCCGGAGATTATTGCCACAGTCATTACCCATTTGAGCGAAGACTACCGCCAATGGCTGGAAAAGGAGCTACGGAGATGAACGAGATGAATGAAAAAAAAGCTGAAGGTGGTTATCGAAGAAAAAAGATCGGCGAATATCAGTGCCATTGCTGCAAAGAAAAGAAGCCCTATTGCTTGAGCTGTACCTGCGGATTTATGATCTGTGAGGCCTGCTTTCAGGAGAATCTGTGGGGAATGAGTAACGGGCCAACCTGGATTTGCCCCGACTGCGAGCGTATCCATATGACCTGATATTTCAGAAAACCGGCAAACAGGCGAAGTGATCCCAATCCAGTAAGGATCACTTCGTTATTAAGTGACAAGATACGGTCTCAATGTTTGCTTTTATTTTACTTCAATCTGGGCGACCTTCTTTGCCGCCTCTTTCGATTTCGGGAGGGTCAGGGTCAGCACCCCATCTTTAAAATTCGCATCGATTTTATCACTCTCCACGGCGACTGGTATCCTGAGCGCACGGTAAAAAGAACCGCTCCGACGTTCAATGGTGTGATAATGTTTGTCTTTCTTCTCTTTTACCTCTTTTTTCTCACCTTTGATGGTCAGCAGGTCACCATCCAGAGAGACATTAATGTCTTTTTTTTCCATGCCCGGCAGATCGGCGACAATCTCCAGGGCCTTGTCGGTCTCACTGACATCGAGACGGGGACTCCAGCTCAGGTTGGTGCCTTCTTCCAGGTTGTGGAAGGGAAAGTCGACCCACATCTTTTGGAGCAGATCGTCCATCTCTGAGAAAACACTTGGCATTTCACTTCGACGTTTAAAGGGTAATAAATCAAACATGGCACATTCCTCCTGAAAAAGATGAATAAGAAAGGCTGACTGCCAAAAGGCAACTGCCCTGCCGAGCCAAAGACAGCGTCTTGTTTTGAACAATATTTGAAATATTCTACCGAAATTTCTTTGTTTTCTCTAAAACTGACTCCTTCTCGTGTGCGATGGCAATCTTTGTAAGCTTTATAACTTGTTGGTTAATGTGAACTGTATCAAGAGAGATCAGCGCGGGCTCATGCAGTCGTCGTGCCAGCAGCAGTCTTTCTGGCTACAGGTGTCAGATGCGTTTGTTTGGAAACAGGGTGAGTTTCCTTCCGCTGACTGAATGGCCCTGATAAGTTCGGATTTTTTCATCTTGCCGGCTGTGATTCCCATAGCCGTTGCCATTTTCTTGATCTCCTGCATCTTCATCGAATTTCCTCCCTTTGTTTGTGAAATGAGAACGAAATAAATTAACCAAGCGATGAACCTGTTTCACCAATCTCGAAATATGGTGTTTCTTCATCCTATGGAATAAAAAATGAGAAGTCAAAGAAGAATTGCCCCCCTGAAAAAATTCCATTGATTGGTGGAGAAAGAAGAAAAAACGGAACCTTTTTAAGATGACGGCGCTGGCAATTGGCCATGGATTGGATAAGAGAGGTAGCCTGGCCCGGTTCACCTCCGACGGTGCGCTCCCCCATGAATTTCCTTCCATTGTCACATTTGACGAATCAATCCGGCAAAAAACCACAGCCAATAATGATATGACATAAAAAATTGCTTTCAGCCGCGCGTAATGATAGAAAATTAAGGTGTCTAAAGAGAGGGCGTCTTTCCCTCGCTGGTTTTACGGCCACTTGAACAAAGTGAATCTTTCCGGTGATGCCCAGGAGAGCTCGGAATATGATCTGATCGGCAATCTGGTGAGGACCTTGACAAACGTGGTCTGTCCCCGGTTACTCCCCTCGGTCGCTGTCAGCCACGATGGCCCTGGTCACAAGGAAAATCGCGGCATGGATCCCTTTTGACGATCCCAACATGGCAGAGAATTTACGCAAACTCTATGCCTTGTTGCGCCCCAAAGGCTTAATCAGCTTCAACTGCGTGCTGGCGAAGAAAAACCTTTCCCTGACCGCTGTCCGTGAACATATCGCCGCCAAGCTCGGGTGCCCTTCGGAAGAATTGCCGCTTTCCACCGAAGAAACCGCCCTGCCCCACGAAGAGGTGGGAAATAGCCTTATGCCGCATACCGCTGAAGATCATGCCACTCTGTTGCATACGCTCTTCAGGGATATGACCCAGGGAGGCGCCAAGCAAGTGCTGAACGTAAAGGACAAGCTCGAAGACTTCTTCCGGTCAATCTCCCAGGGGAGGCCGATGGAAACATTAGGACTGCGCTGCGGCATGGATCGGGAGGACACCCTTGCGGTAGATCTGAAAGGCAACGCCCTTACCTGCCAGAATGGAGCCGCCAGCTGCGGCCATAAGATCGGGTCGGTAGATGATTTCGACAATATTCGCCTGAACACCGCCTGGCACTGGTCGAAGCGGGAAGAATGCCCGAACTGCCCTGTACTGCAACTATGCAAAGGCAGCTGCATGCGCCTGAAGGCCGGACTGTGGCGTCAAGCTTGCGACACCACCTTTACCTACAACCTGGCAGTGCTGGCGGCAGGGCTGCATTTGCTGACCGGCGGTGGGGTGCTGACAGAGATTGAGGGAGGAGTCATGCGCAGGCAAGGGCTGCCCAGTGTTGTGCCGGTGATTGATCCGGCATGGGTTAGCTGATCAGCAAGACATTGCTTTGTAAATCTTGCCCGGCAACAGTGATGGTTGCGGGGCAAGTTCTTTTAATGTGGAGAAGAAAAACAATTTGATCAGAATGACAGAGAATGATACGCGCGCGTGGCGCGGCGGGCGTGAATCCCAGATTTATTCTTTGATTTGAGTTTTTCCGTATAAAGAAATGGCGGAAATGGTTGACAGTTTTATAAAAAGGTCTTTGGGGAAACAGGAGGTATCTCAGGTTTTTCTCAGTCAAGGTGGTCACAAATATGAAAGCAGAAAGGGCTGTGCACGTATAAAATAGGTTTAGAGAAATTGACTGTTTCAACCTTGTCAACGGTAAATCAGCCTCCTACTCTACCTAATTCCTCATGGAATTCCGATAGATGAGTATTGGGGAGGGCCGAAGTGGCGGCGACTGCAGGGATGAGAGAATAACCAAAATACGAGTTGGGAAATAAAAAATGGTAAATAATGACAAAAAAATAATATCCAATGATATCCCGTTACCTGTCAAAGAAGAACGGCGTGTTTTGTTAACACTCCACACTGCAAATCGAGTAATGAATTGGGGATTCTATGCGTCACTGTTTACCATTGTTGCGAGTGGCGGCGCCTGTTTTCTTGGTTTATTCCCCGGTACCCTTCTGGTGCTCTGGTTTATCCGCATTCCGTTGAGTAAGATAGTCATAGTATTCTCGGGATTGGTTTTTCTTTTTGCGTATTTGCTTTATAGAAAGGAATTAGTCGTTGGGGGATGTAGCATTGGAACTGGTAAGCCGTATAAAATGAAACCCGATGTACTGGCCTATTACCCACGCACCCTTCGAGAAACTATCCGTGTATTTTTTGTTTATATTGATACATATGTCGTGAGCTTGGTTTTTGGATTTCTCATTCCCGTCTGGGTATTAAATATGATTTTGGCTATCGGTTACGGATTTGTAAAATTGTCTAAAGGAGAATGATATACTATGCTTTTGACAAATATTGGAAAAGCTTTGGTCTTGATAGGGAGTGCTCTGACTCTACGCAACATTATTCCCGTCATTATTCCTTGCAAATGGGATCGTCAATTGATGCAAGAATACGAACTTGCAAAGACTAAAGGGGAAAAGCCTAGCCTCGACGCCGAGCACAGTCATATACGTCACTTATTTTTCAAGATAGGTGTCGTCTTAACGGGCACGGGCGGACTGGTTTGGATAATAGGATATTTACTCGAGAGGTAAAGCAAAATGTCGGATACAACACTTGGCAACTTCAAGACCGCCACAGATGTGGCGCAGTTTATTGGCGGGCAAATTGGCAAATATTACGGAGGAAGAGTCGGCGAGGCTGCTGCCAATCTGCTTCTGGGAGAACCGCAATGGGGAGTCAGCGCCGTTGATCTGCTGGCAAAAGTACAAAATGGCACGGCTACCGGCGAGGATTACGCTGACGTGCTTAATGCCACTGCATCCACGCTTGCGGCGGCCGGGTTGCTTATCGGTGGCGCCGTGCCCGCACTGGCGGTCTCGCCGCTTCTATTTGAGATTGTAGGAATGGTCGGACTTGGGTTGACTATATACGAAAACGCCCCGGATATTTGGGATGCCATCCGTCGTTGGACAATCCCTTTTAGCCAAGCCCTACAAGCTGTCTGCCCATTGATTCTCGATCTCGATGGTAATGGCGTGCAGGTAACCACACTTGATAATGGTGTTTACTTCGACCACGACGGTAATGGTTTTAGGGGAAATACGGGACAGACCACGTTTTATATAGCGAAGGAAGGTTTTTTTTACAGGGGCAAGTCGTCAGTCCCCTGGCAGGTCTTGCCGCCCACTGAGGCCGTGTAGAGGATGGATTCCTCTTCGCCGTCAATCTGGAGCAGCTGGTTGAGCTCGTTGTCATAAAAGGCGCCGATGGGGCAGCCGCCACAGCCCACGGCCTCGGCGGCCAGAACGGGAAAACGGGGTCAGGGCTTACAAGTTGTCAAGTTAAAACGAGGAGCATCCATTGCACCCCGCAGGATAGTGAATGGGCGTAGTTTTTTTACTTTTTGCAGACGGCAACAAACTCATCTGCTGAGATTCCCGCCTGTTTGATTGCACTTTTGAGAGTCCCGAGAGCAAGTTCGTTGTGCCGTGGAATCACGCAGCCGTTATTTCCCCGGCGCAAGACAACATGGCTGCCCTTTTGGCGAGCCTCGTAAAACCCGAGTTTCTTGAAAACTTTGATCGCTTCGTCGCCTGAAATTCTCGGCAGCTCAGGCGGCATGGAGAGGTATCTCAAATGTTGTGAGGATGGGGCGGAAGGATTGCTTCAAGGGAAATTCTTCAAGATACAGCTCTGTCGCTTCCTGAAGATTGTCAATTGCTTCCTCGATGGTCTCCCCCTGGCTCGCCGTCCCTACTTCCGGACATTCGGCCACATAAAGATTCTCTTCTTTGTGCACGATGGCAGTAAATGTACTCACCTCATCATCTCCTTTCTCTGGTTATCAGTCATGAACAAGTTCTTCAAACTTTCTGCACTTATTGAAATATAACACATTCTGGGCGATTGCTATCATCAGGATATGTAGCTGTTAATTGCTACTTGAACATAAAATTATAGGTGCGAATACCACTTTTTACAAGAAGGAATGAGGAAGAATTCGGGACATCCCCCGTATTTTTCCAGGAGAGCTCGGAGCATAACAAGGTCGGCAATCTGGTTAAGACCGTAGAAGTGGCCATGGACGGAATATAATCAGAGAGAAAATAGGTGCTTTTGAAGGGTCAATGTGTCTGTCTCAGTCCCTTGGCAGGATCTTTCGGCCCACTGCGGCCGCGTAGAGGATCGATTCTTCTTCGCCGTCAATCTGGAGCAGCTGGTTGAGCTCGTTGTCATAAAAGGCGCCGACGGGGCAGCCGCCACAGCCCACGGCCTCGGCAGCCAGCAAGAGATTCTGACAGATATGGCCGGCATCAAGGAGGATATAGCGCATGCCCCGGTCGCCGTATTTGCTCATAGCCCTTCTGAAGATCCCGGTCCACAGAAAGATCACGGCTGCCTGGGCCATGAATTTCTGATCAAGGCAAGCCAGGGCCAGGGCCTCTGCTTGATCCTGCACGGTTAAGCGGTCGAGGGCGAAATGTTCCGCATCAAAATGATAGAGACCGGCGTCAAGTCCCTGGATGGAATGGGCATTGATGTAGGTTTCAACCGGATAGAGGGCGCCACCCGAGGGAGCGGCACGGAAAAGATAGCGTCCGGCCTGGCCGGTAATCCCCTGCGAGGCCCAAAACATGAAGGCAAGGTGTTCCAGACTGAGCGGTTCGGTGCTGTATTTTCGTAAAGAGCGGCGATGTTGCAGGAGGGGGATGAGGTGTTCCTCGGCAAGGATCCAGCTCCGTGGCAACGGGATCTTGTCGGCCTGGGGATAGCGTTTGAATGGCTCGACTTTGGCGATGGCCGGTTTGTGCCGTGTCTCAATGGAGAGTCGGTCAAAACGGCTGCCTTCCAGATACTGAAAGCCTTTTGTCTCTTTCAATTCAGGGATCTTTGCACCTCTCTATCTCTTCTCTTTTTATCGTGCCGGAACTTAGATTGTTGGCCTCTGTTGGTTCGCCTCTTCCTTCTTGGCCAGTTGACCGCAGGCGGCCGAGATATCCGTCCCCCGGCTGTTGCGGATAAAGACTGAGTAATTGGCATCCATCAGGATCTTCTGGAAAGCAAGGATCTGGCGCATGGGGGTACTCTGATAGGAGATTCCAGGAGATTCGTTATAGGGAAGGAGGTTGATCTTGCAGGGGATATCCCTCAGCTTTCTTGCCAGTTCGCGGGCTGCGGCGTCGGAATCATTGATCCCCTTGAGCAGGATATACTCAAACATGATCCGTTTGCGTTTGGGCATGGGAAAGTCGCGGCAGGCGGCCAGCAGTTCATCGAGCGGATAGCGTTCATTGATCGGCATGAGCCGGCTGCGGGTGGCGTCATCAATGGCATGGAGCGAGATGGCCAGGTTGGCGTCGGAGTTCTCTCCCAGCAGCCGCATCTTGGGGACAATGCCGCAGGTGGAGACCGTGATCCGCCGGTTGGTGAGATCCAGTCCCCGTTGCTCGGTGAGGATGGAGAGGGCCTTGAGCAGATTCTCCAGATTGTTCAGCGGCTCGCCCATGCCCATGAAGACAACATTGGTGACCCTTTCCGGGCCGATGCGTTCTGCTTCCGGCTGGGCCCGCAGGAAATCATCGACGGCGCAGACCTGATTCACGATCTCGCCAGGGGTGAGATTGCGGATAAATCCCATGGTGGCGGTGAGGCAGAAGGAGCAGTTCATGGCGCATCCGACCTGGGAGGAGACACAGAGGGTGTTGCGGTCCGGCTCCGGGATGAGGACCGTTTCGATCATGCGGCCGTCATCGAGTCCAAAGCCGAACTTGACGCAACCGTCGCTGGAGCGCTCGAGAATGGGATCGTCAAAGCGGGAGATGCGGGCGTGCTCGGCCAGCAACTTGCGGAAATCCTTGGCCAGATCCGTCATCTCGACAAATTGGGTGATCCCGGGACGATAGAGCCAGGACATGAGTTGGCGGCCACGGAAGGCAGGCTGGCCAAGGGACTCCACGTATTTTATTATGTCATCCTGGGTCAGATTGCGCAGGTCGGTTTTGTTTGTCATTTTACTTTTTTTACAATCTATAAGGCTCTGTAGAATTCCGGGGTCAGCGCGATCCTGCCATTCATGGCCTGATCGATGGTCGCCAGGATGGCGTCCTTGTCTCGGCCCAGCCGACCGGAGATGGGCAGGTAGTTGGAGGCATGATTGGCCATGAACTGCACCTTGTCACAGTTGATAAAGGTAACCATCTCTTTCAGCTCTTTCAACATGGAGAGGGCGTCCGGGAGCAGAAAATCGCCATTTTCCACCTGATCGCCCAAGGGGGTTCCGGTCAGGGGCATGAGGGTCAGGGCGGCGATCTGGCGCGGTGCCATCTGCGACAGCGCTATTCCGGTCGCCCGCGCATGCTGCAGGCTTTGCTCCCTGCCGCCAAGTCCCAGCAGCACGGTCACCGACAGGAAGATTCCGGCACCGGCCACCTTCCGGGCGGCGCTGATCATCGATGCTGCGGTCTCTCCTTTTTTGACCTGACTCAGGACTGCATCGTTACCGCTTTCCAGCCCCATGTAGATCCGGTCCAGCCCCAGTTCCTTCAGCTCTCGCAATTGTTCCAGGCTTTTGGAGCGGATGGCCTTGGCGTTGCCGTACAGCGAGATGCGTCGCACCTGGGGGAGTTGGGTCTTGATCTGGCGAAAAAGCGCGGTCAGCCGTCTCTGGGAGAGGATGAGGGCGTCGCCGTCAGCGAGAAAGACCTTGTGCTGACGGCCACAGTACCGGGCGGCAAAACCGATATTCTCGGCAACTTCTTCTTCCGAGCGAATGCGGAATTGCTTGTCCTTGTAAGCGCCGCAGAAGGTGCATTGGTTATGGGAACATCCGACCGTCACCTGGAGGATGATTGAATCAGCCTCACTGGGCGGACGGATTATATTTCCATCGTAGTTCATAATGGCGTCGCCAAAAGGCCCAAATACTTCGTTGCCCTGCATCCTTCGTCACTGCGGCGTACCCAAAAGTACGCCGCATTCCTCAGTCTTGGTACGCCTCGTCTTTGGGCCTTTTGACTTAACCATCCCCTTGATGAGCGCTCAGGCTGGATTATTTTTCTCAAACTCCCGCATGAATTCCACCAGTTTGACCACACCTTCCCGTGGGAAGGCATTGTAGATTGAGGCCCGGCAGCCGCCGATGGAGCGGTGGCCCTTGAGGCCGTTCAGACCGGCCTTAGTGGCCTCGGCAATGAACTTTGCCTCCAGTTCCGGGGTCGGCAGGTTAAAGGAGATATTCATCAGCGAACGAGAGGCTGGTTCGGCATGGCCGCGATAGTATGGGGTAGCATCGATGGCGGCATAGAGCAGGGCCGCTTTTTCCTGGTTAATTTTTTCAATGGCCGCAACCCCGCCCAGTTTCTTCAACCATTTCAAGACCTCACCCACCACATAGATGGAAAAACAGGGTGGGGTGTTGAACATGGAGCCGTTATCGGCATGGGTCTTGTAGCAGAGCATGGTCGGGGTACCCGCTGGAGTGCGTTCCAGCAGATCTTCGCGGATGATCACCACGGTAACACCGGCTGGACCCATGTTTTTCTGGGCTCCGGCAAAGATCAGGCCGAATTTGCTGACATCGATCTTGCGGGAGAGGATGTCGGATGACATGTCACAGACCAGCATCTTGTCGGTGGTGGGGAAGGTGGGGAACTGGGTGCCATAAATGGTGTTGTTGGAGACCAGATAGAGATACTCGGAATCTGCCGGCACCGTATATTCACCCTCGGTGGGCACCCGGTTGAATTTCTGCTCTTCACTGGAATAGGCAACATTGATCTCGCCAAAGAGCTTGGCTTCTTTGATCGCTTTCTTGGCCCAGACCCCGGTGTTCAGGTGGGTGGCTTTCTTCCCTGGCCCAAGCAGGTTCATAGGGATCATGAAGAACTGGCTGGAGGCGCCGCCCTGGAGAAAGAGCACCTTGTAGTTGTCGGGGATCTCCATGAGCTCACGCAGCAATTGTTCGGCGCCCGCCGTGACGGCCATGAACTCCTTGGAGCGATGGCTCATCTCGATCAGCCCCATGCCGGTATCCTGAAAATTGACCACATCCTTGGCGGCCTGCTCAAGGACTTCATAGGGCAGAGTTCCCGGCCCTGGACTAAAGTTGTAAACGCGTTTAGACATTGCTGATATCTCCTTGAAATAGTGTGGTAATAATTATTTAAATAAAATTAAAAGTGGAAGATCTGATTTTGATTGCCGACAAGATACATCTTTATAAAAAAACAAGGAATAGAGAAGAGTAAAAGAATGAACAGAAAATTCAAAAAAACAAGTTCCGCTTATTCTTTTCATTGCCCAAGATTCTGGCGCAAGGCCTCATAGAGAACAATTCCCGCGGTCATGGCCAGATTCAGGCTGCGGATATTAGGGTTGGCCATGGGCAGGGTGTAACAGCGGTCGTGATAGAGTTTGAGTACTTCTGCCGGCAGTCCTTTTGTCTCCTTGCCAAAGATAAGGAAATCCCCTGGTTGGAAGCGGGCCTCGGTGTACGATGCGGCGACCTTGGTGGTAAAGAAAAAAAGTCTGGTTTCTTGCTGGGTGGCCAGGAACTGATCAAGATTATCCCAGTATTTGATGTCCACAAATTGCCAGTAATCAAGACCAGCCCGTTTCAGGTGCTTGTCATCGGTGGAAAATCCCAGGGGTCTGACCAGATGGAGAATGGTATTTGTTGCCCCGCACAGACGGGCGATGGAACCGGTGTTGGGCGGGATTTCCGGTTCAATCAGCACAATATTAAAAGGAAGATGTTGGTTCATGGACGGTCAAAATTAGGTAGGATTTTCATCTTATGTAAAGGCCCGTCCCTCGCCGGCTTCTTCGTAGGTGACGCCATCACGGATGTGGTAGATCCGTTTGAAGGTAGGGATGATCTTTTCGTCATGGGTGACGACGATAATGGAGGTTTCGTACTGCTGGGCCATCTGGCCGAGGATACGGATAACGGCAAGGGCTCGTTGACTGTCAAGCGGCGCCGTCGGTTCATCAGCCAGGACCACCGGCGGCCGGTTGACCAGCGCCCGGGCAATGGCGACGCGCTGCTGCTCTCCACCGGAAAGCTGTGCCGGCATGGCCTTGGCGCGATGGGCCATATCAAGCGCCTGGAGCAAGGTCATGGCCAGTTCGCGGGATCTGGCATTGGACTGGCCGGCCAGCATGGGAAGCAGGGCGATATTATCGGTGACATCGAGAAAAGGGATGAGGTAGGGGGCCTGAAAGATAAAACCAATGCTGTCCCGGCGCAAGGCCCGCAGATCTTTGATCTTCCAGCCGTTATCGTAAATGACCGTATCGCCGATGGTCATCCGTCCGGCGCTGGGTTCGATCACCGCCCCTAAGGCCTTGAGCAGGGTGCTTTTTCCCGATCCCGATGGGCCGACAAGGCCGACGACCTCCCCGGCTGCCACCTCCATATTGACATCCTTGAGGGCATCGACCGCGGTATCCCCTGAACCATAGCGCTTGGCCAGACCTTCGATGTGGATTCCTTTGACTGGCATATCAGGCCCCAATCGCCTCGGCTGGATCCACCTTGAGTGCGGCCCGGATGGCCAGTAGGCTGGCAAGGATACAGATGATCACCACCACGGCAAATCCGCGTGCCGCATCTCCCGGTATCAGCAGGACATACTTGGGAAACATCGGCGCCCAGAAGGTGGCGACGATCTTGCCGACCACAAAACCAATAATGCCGAGGGCGATGGCCTGCTGCATGATCATGGCGGCAATGGTGCGGTTGCGGGTGCCGATCAGCTTCAGCACCGCAATCTCCCGGATCTTGCCCATGGTCATGGTGTAGATGATGAAGGCGACGATGGCGGTGCTGACGATGGTCAGGATGACCAGGAACATGCCGATCTGCTTGGCCGAGGTAGCCACCAGTTTGACCACCAGGATCTCTTCCATCTGGGCACGGGTGAAGACCTGCAGGTGTTTCCAGCGCTGGATGGGGGCGGCGACCTCTTCCGGGCTGAATCCGGGTTTGATCTGCACCAGCACCGCATTGACGTAAGGATTGTGGTTTTGCGATTCGATCACCGCATCGAGCAGGCCGGGCACACCTGGGCGGTTGAGGGCCGGGTTGGCGGCGGTGCGATGCCGCTGGCTGACGATGGCATCGTTGTCCTTTAAAAATTGCGCCTCTTGCGCATCCCTCAGGGGGATGAAGACCATCGGGTCGCCGCCGGAGGAGACCATGCGCCGGGTCAGGCCGACTACGGTATATTCGTTGCGGCGGATCTGGATGCGCTCGCCGAGCTTAAATTTTGTGGCCACATCGGCCACCGCTTCATAGTGGCTGTGGGTTATCTGCCGACCGGCCATCAGATATCCCGGTTCTCCCGGGCTGTCCGGCAGGATGCCGACGACCATGGCCCGGACGTCCGGTTTCCCCTGGCGCAGTACCTGCATGGTCAGGTAGGTGATGTTGGCGGCTCGCGCCACTCCAGGCATGCTGAGGAGGTTGCGATAGACGTCGTCGTAGATGCTGGACGATTCGGCATAGGGCCCCTGGGTGTCTTTCTGCACCACCCAGAGATCGGCACCGCTGTTGGTGAGTAGTGCCTTGGCATCGTCCACCAGGCCGCGATAGACCCCGGCCATGGTGAAGGTCACGGCAATCAAGAGCCCCAGACCCATGCCCGTGAAAACGAAATTACTCCAGGATTTGAGGATGTCACGGCCGGCCAGACTGATCATGGCGTATCCTTGATCAGGTGATCGACGATCTTGACGCGGCTGCGCTTGGTGAGCTCGCGCTGGCTATAGACGACAACCTGATCACCTTCCTTGATCCCATCCAGGATCTGCACCTGGCCATCAAGATCAGTTGCCCCAACCTGCACCGGCGCGAAAGTGAGAGACTTGTTTTTCACAACCCAGACCCCGTTCCTGCCGTTTTTGTCATTGGCTCGTTTCAGGGCGCCATTGGGGATTACCGGTGCGGCCGGCAAGGTCGGCAGGGCCACCGTGATCTCAGCCAGTTCGCCAATGGGCGGCAGCGGTTCCGGCAGCGGGTTAAAAACAACCTTGGCCAGGGTCTCCTCGGTCACCGCATCGGCCAGCGGTTCTACCCGCAGCACCCGGCCGGCGATGGGTTGCCGGGATGAAGAACGCCTGGCAATGGCAGCCGGCAGTTCCGCGCGCAGGCCTGCGGTCCGCGACTGGTCAAAACGGACATTGAGCCACAGGCTGGCAGGATCGATCATCTCCACTATGGCTTGTCCGGCCACTATCGTATCTCCTGGTTCGGCATCACGGGCGACCACCAGGCCATCGATTGGTGCGAGCAGACGTAGATTCTCCTGTTGCTGGATCAGACCGGCGCGGTCGGCCTTGAGTCGTTCCCGGTCCTGACGAGCGGCGTCCAGATTGGCGCGGGCGGTGGCAAGCGCTGCCTCAGCCACTCTGTTTTCCTGGTGTTTGCCCTCAGCGGCCTCTGCGCTTATCGAATGCGCCTCAAAGAGTTGGCTGTAACGGCGGGCCTGGGATGCGGCAAAGGCGGCGCCGGCTATTGCTTCTTTGACTTGCGCCTCTGCCCCTGTGGTTAAGGCCTCAGCCCGTTTCAGGGCAGCATCCTGACCGGTGATCCGTTCATTCAGATCAATGGGATCGATCTCGGCCAGTATCTGCCCGGCCTTGACCATGTCCCCTACCTCGACATTGACATGCCGCACCCGGCCGGCAACGGTCGGACCGAGGCGGTAGGTGTATCGGGCCTGGATCGTGCCGATGCCAAACAGCGCCGGGGTGATCGGTCGATTCGTAACCGTGGTTACGGTCACGGCTATGGGCGCCAGCGGCCCGGAACGGGCAACAACATACAGGAAGGCTGCCAGGAGCAGGGCGATTACTGTGACCAGGGCTATGGTCCTGATTTTATTGGATAGATATTTCATGTGATACTCCGATGTCCCAATGATAAAGGAGAGAGCCTTGGCCCCAAATGTCGGGATAGAGGCCCGATAGTATCCTTTATTGTTGAGAAAATCCTGTCAAGAAAAGCTCATTTTTATTAGTTTTCAGCAGTCATCTTCATAGCTGCAGGTGGGCATCATTTTTATGAGGCAAGAGGAATATTCTTTGACATATCCCCTGCAAAAATACAATATTAATCAAGAAGAAGCCGTATTCACAATACGTCGCATCTGCAATATGAAAAAGGAGAAAAATGGACAAAATACCTTGCCGGTCAACAATCCTTTGGGGCGCGGTGTGCGCCTTCTCTGTCCTGATTGTTCCCCTGTTGGGCCAGGCCCACGAACCGCTCAATCCAAATGTTATCAAATTCGGGATCTTTCCCTATCAATCGCCGAAAACCATTGTCGAGATATATGGCCCCCTTGCCGCTCGTCTTGAAAAAAAACTTGGCAAAAAGATTATTATTTCTTCGGCGCCGGATGCCAAAATTTTTCTGGAAAAGGCCAGAAACCAGGGATGTGACCTCCTGCTTTCCGCCCCCATGGCCTATTACAAGTTGCGGCCTGCCGGTTATAAGGTGATTGCCAAAGGGATACCCGCTTTTTATGGCGGGGCCATTGTCCGCAAGGACAGTGAGATCAAGACCATTGAACAGCTTAAAGGAAAAAAAGTGGCGGCTATGGGTGAGCATTCCTATTGTGCTTACAGTTTTATCCTGCCCCAACTGGAAGCCAAGGGAATCAATCCACGCAAGGACGTAGAATTCCAATTTCTCGGCAAGGTTGACAGCGTCATTTATGGGGTTATCAACAAGAAGTTTGATGCCGGGTTGATCAAGATTGACACCCTTGATCTGCCTGCCTTTGCCGGAGTCCGGGATCAAGTCACGATCATTACCCGTTCCCCCGAGATCCCCCAGTTTCCTTTTGTCGTCAAAATCAGCATGGACGCAACCACCATCGCTGCCATGCAAGAGGTTTTTGCTGCCCTTTCTCCAGACAACCCGGAAGAGCTTGAAATTCTGGAATCCATGCAGGTTGAAAGAATTGTTACGGCCACTGATGCTGATTATGACGGTTTTTATGAACAGATCAAAGACACCGACTATTTCAGGCAACCATGACCTCCTTTCGTCTCCGTACCCATCTCATTGTCTACTGCACCCTGATTACGCTGTTACTGACTGCGGCGATTGTCACTCTCTACACCAGCCGTTTCAAGAATTATGCCATTGACAGTCTGACCGCTCGTGGCAAGGTTATTACCATCCACACCGCCTTTTCAGTGGCCGATAACCTGATCACGGAAAGCTATGCCCCTCTGCAGAAATTCATCCAGGAGGTTGCTGCCAAGGATGCGGGAGTAGAGGCGATTCAGATCAGTGATGCGGAAGGGGTCATTCTGGCCGCTACCGAGGTGAAACTCCTTGGCGCCATGATGGACCAGGATCCTGCTGGGAAGTGTATGTCTGTGGATGAGGATGTTTGTCTCGTTATTGACGCTAAACATGCCCAGCTTATTGTCACTGCGCCCATTGTGGTCGGCAAGATTGAACTTGGTAAAACCAGGGTTTCCCTGTCCATGCGAGACCTTTTGTCCAATCTCCATGAAATCCAGAGCAATGGCGTGATCATCGGTCTTTGTTTCTGGTTGCTGGCTGTTGGTATCGGCTCTTTTCTGGCAAGATATCTGACCATTCCCGTGCAGAGGTTCATGGCCGCCGCTGACAGTATCAGCCAGGGAGATTGTAACGTGCAGATCCCCTCGGCCCGGTGGGTATTGGAACTGGACAGATTTGGCCAGGCCCTGAGGGCGATGGCCGGCACCATTGCCACCCGTGAGCTGGCCTTGCAGGTCTCTGAGAGAAAGTTCCGGCATCTCTTTGAACGGGCCATTGAAGGCATCTTTGTGGCCGATGGCACGGGGCAGTTGCTGGATGTGAACCCCGCTTTCTTACGGATCCTCAGCGCTGCCTCCCGAGAAATTGTGTTTAAGCAGAATCTTTTTGCCAATATCTTTGAAAATGAAGAGGCCCTTGGTCAATTCAAGGAGCTGATAGCGAAGCAGGGATTTGTTAAGGATCATGAACTGGCCCTGGTAAAAAGTGACAGCACTTCGGTCATTGTGTCCCTGACCTGTCATGTGATTAAGGGGGATGATGGCAGCATTCATAAATATGAAGGGCTGATTCGGGATATCAGTGCCCAGAAAAATGCGGAAAAGGAAATTGTCCGCATGCGGAATTATCTCAATAATATCATCGAGTCCATGCCCTCGATGCTGGTTACCCTTGATGCCGAATCTCATGTGACCCAGTGGAATAGCGCCGCCTATCGGCTCACCGGTATTTCATCCGCTGCCGCGATTGGCAGGAAAATCTATGATATTGCCCCATTCCTCAGCAAATATTCAGAGCAGGTTGATTCCACAAATCGTCAGCATGATCCAATAACCCTTTATCGGGAACAGGTGACGCAGGATGCTGAGCATCTCTATAACGTGACGTTTTTCCCCCTGGTTGCCAATGGGGTTAATGGCATTGCCATTCGTCTGGATGATATTACTGAACTTGATTTCAAGGAGCAGCAATTGCGTCAGGCCCAGAAGATGGAGTCTGTCGGCACCCTGGCGGGAGGTCTGGCCCATGATTTTAACAATGTCCTGGCTGCGGTACTGGGTAATCTGTCTTTGCTCCAGTACCGGCTGCGCGCCCCCCAGGGTCTTCCTGCTCACGAGATCCTTGAATATCTGGAACGCATGGAGTCATCAGGACAGCGGGCCGTGGATATGGTGCGGCAGTTGCTCACCTTGTCCCGTAAACACCAGATCGATCTGGTGCCGGTTGATCTGAATCTCTCGGTCAAGCATGTGCGGAAACTGGGGGAGAACACCTTTGACAAATCGGTGCAGGTGGTCGTGCATCCGGCAGAGTGTCCGGCCTATGTGCTGGCAGATGCCACCGAGATGGAACAGGTGATTTTGAATCTCTGTATCAATGGGATCCATGCCATGACGATCATGCGGGGCGATGGTATCTGGGGCGGCACCTTGACTATTGCCATTGACAAGGTTGTCGTTGATCCGGTCTTTCAGAAAAGACACCCTGAGGCCACCGGTACTCTGTATTGGAAGGTGTCGGTCAGCGATACGGGAATCGGTATGGATACGAAGACGGCGGCCAAGATCTTTGATCCTTTTTTCACCACCAAGGAGCAGGGGAAGGGTACGGGCCTCGGACTGGCCATGGTCTATAATATCGTCAGACAAGAGCAGGGTTTTATCGATGTCTATTCGGAACCAGGGCATGGTTCTACCTTCAGTGTCTATCTGCCCTTGCTGGTGCGTGAGGGGATAAGTGTTTCTTCTGCTATAAATCCATTGGCTATCATCCGTGGTGAGGGACTTGTCCTGGTGGTCGATGACGATAAACGAGTCAGGGAAATGGCGGAAAATATCCTGGAGACCGTGGGGTACACGGTACTGACCGCTGAAAACGGCAAGGAGGGTGTGGAGAAGTATCAGCAGCATCAAGCCGGCATCAAGGCGGTTCTGCTGGATATGGCCATGCCGGTGATGTCCGGCCGCGAGGCCTTTGTGGAGATGAAAAAAATCAATCCTGACGTGAAGGTCCTGCTCGCCTCCGGCTTCCGGAAAGATGACCGGGTGGAAGAGATCCTCGGGCTTGGGGTCAAGGAGTTCCTGCAAAAGCCCTATACCCTTGCCAGTCTGGCCAAGGTCATGAAAAAGGTTATTGATTCATGATGAGAACGTAACTATTCTGCATGGTTATGCTTCGTTGTTCCCTCTTCAATTCTTTCCTGCTTTTTTCCACAGCCATTTCTCGATCTCAACCATTAGAAAGACGATAAATCCCGCTGCTCCTGTTCGGCCCCATACGGCCAGGGTAACCGGCGCGCTCTGAAATAACCGGTTCATCACCGGCAGATAGGTGTAGGCCATTTGTAGCAGAAACATGGTGACAGCGCCGCCGAGTATCCAGGGGTTTGAAAAGAAACCGAGCTGGAAAATGGTCTTGTCGAGGGAGCGGCAGTTGAAGAGGTAGAACAGCTCGACCATGACAAAGGCATTGACGGCGGCTGTGCGCGCCTCGGCCAGGGTGGCCCCGTCGGACAGTTCCCAGGCAAAGAGCCAGAAAGCGGCGCCAAGCATAAGGAAGCTGACCAGGGTAATCCGAAAAATAAGGCTGTGGGTCAGGATCGGCGAATTCGGCTCTCTGGGTGGCCGCAGCATGATACCCGGTTCCTTGGGTTCAAAGGCGAGGGCCAGGCCAAGAAATCCGGCGGTGGTCATGTTGATCCACAGGATCTGCACCGGCAGGATGGGCAGGGTGACGCCAAGAAAAATGGCGGTAAGAATGACCAGACCTTCGCCAAGGTTGGTCGGCAGGGTCCAGGTAATAAACTTGATCAAGTTGTCAAAGACCCCCCGGCCTTCTTCCACTGCTGCCTCAATCGAGCTGAAATTGTCATCAGTGAGGATCATGTCCGCCGCTTCCTTGGCCACCTCGGTGCCGGTGATGCCCATGGCCACGCCGATATCCGCTCTCTTCAGGGCCGGGGCGTCGTTCACCCCGTCGCCGGTCATCGCCACCACCTGACCTCTGGCCTGGAGGGCCTCCACCAGGCGAAGTTTTTGCTCAGGGGTTACTCTGGCAAACACGGCAGTGGTTGCGGCCACCTCGATCAGTTCGCTGTCGGATAATCTTGTAAGCTCCGGGCCGGTGAGTACCCGCATGGTTTGTGATAAGGGAAGGATGTTGTCCAGTCCGACCTGTCCGGCAATGGCCATGGCCGTTACCGGGTGATCACCAGTGATCATCTTGACCCGGATTCCTGCGGCCTGGCAGGTCTTGACCGCGGCAATTGCCTCGGAACGGGGCGGGTCGATCATCCCCTGCAGGCCAAGAAAGACCAGATCCGTGGTCAGGTCATTGTGATTGATATCCCGTGTTTCTGGAGATGTCTTCTTGCGGGCCATGGCCAGCACCCGCAATCCCTTGGCCGCCATGGCCTCAACGATTCTATGGATCTCTGTGGCCCGCAGGGGAACCGGGTTGCCCTGAGCGTCGATTTGCGTTGCGCATCGGCTCAGAACTGCCTCCACCGCACCCTTTAAATAGATCAGGCGGAAGGTGTCATCAGGGCCGGTATCGTGCAGGGTAGCCATGTACTGGTGTTCCGACTCGAAGGGCACTGTATCTAGGCGGGGACATGCGGCCAGCGTTTCCGGGCCGAGTCCTCCCTTGCGGGCTGAGGTCAGAAGCGCCCCTTCGGTGGGGTCGCCCTGCACCTGCCAGCCGCCATCCTTTTCCACAAGCTGGCTGTCGTTGCAGAGAAGTCCGGCCCGCAGGCATTCCAACAGCGCCGGACTTTCCTTGCTCTCGAAAGTTGTGTCCGGGCTGTTGATGGCGCCATGCAGGGGGTTGTAGCCGGAGCCGTCGACGGTAAAGAGCAGGCCGCCAGCCATGATTTCCTGCACGGTCATCTGGTTTTCGGTAAGCGTGCCGGTTTTATCGGTGCAGATCACTGTGGTGCTGCCGAGTGTCTCCACTGCCGGCAGTTTGCGGATAATGGCCCGTTTTTTGGCCATGCGCGAGACGCCGATGGCAAGGGTAATCGTGACGGCGGCGGGCAGACCTTCGGGGATGGCGCCAACGGCCAGGGCCACTGCCGCCATGAACATGTCAAGAAAGCTTTGGCCCCGCAGCATTCCGACCACAATGGTCAGTGCGGCGAGAATCAGAATCACATAGAGCAGAACGTTGCTGAAGGCACTGATCTTGCGGGTGAGCGGGGTGGCCAGCGTCTCGGCGGCTGAGATCAGTTGGGAGATGCGCCCGACCTCAGTGGCGTCACCAGTGGCAGTCACGATGCCTGCGCCCTGGCCATAGGTGACAAGCGTTGAGGCATAGGCCATGTTTTTCCGGTCGGCCAGGGCGGTGCCGTGGCCATGTAGTCTGTGGTCTTTGGTCACAGGCGTTGACTCGCCGGTGAGGGCCGCTTCCGCAATCTGCAGATCGCGCACCTGAAAAAGTCGGAGGTCTGCTGGAACCTTGTCGCCGCTTTGCAGGAAAATAATATCGCCCGGTACCAGTTCCGTGGCCGGCAGCCGTCTTTTTTCTCCCTGGCGCAGGACGGTGGCCTCGGTGGTCATGGTCCGGGTCAGGGCCGCCAGGGCATCGACCGCTTTGGCCTCCTGGATAAAGCCGACAACGGCATTCATCAGCACCACCCCGAAGATAACGCCGGAATCTACCCACTCTCCAAGAAAGGCCGTGACCAGACCTGAGGCAATCAGGATATAGATCAGGGGTTGATGGAACTGGAGCAGAAAACGGAGCCATGGCCCCTGTCCCTTTTGGGCCGTGATGGCATTGGGCCCGAAGGTTTCCAGGCGGTGCCTGACCGCAAACTGGTCAAGCCCCTGCTCCTGATTCGCCTCCAGCAGATCGACGACCTCGGTAATAGGCAGGTGGTGCCAGTGTCTGGCGATCAGATTGATATTTTCCATGGAGAATCTCCAGTTGAATGCTGCCAATGATTGAGTCTGCCAGCCTTTGAATCATAGTTCTTTGTGTCTGATAGCTGAAATGATACTGCAGGAATGAAGTTTGAACAATGAGAATCCTGATGGTCAATGGCCACCTTGAGCCTGGTTTTAATTGGGTTCCTTGACGTGCAGAATGGAAATCAATATACTGAAAGCAGGTACCCTGATTCTCTGTTTCTCTCCTTCAAACTTGGCAAAAAGCTGATGAATGGAACTTCATCCCACAAAGGCTGGATAGAGTTTATCGATACCCAGGGCGGGATGACGATTACAAGCCGTGGGGACTGGGTTATTGAGGGGCTGCGGGATGTGGACAGGAAACTGGAACAGTTGGTTCACAAGACCCGCAAGGTGCCTGTTCAGTGGGATGTCTCCGGGGTTGAGCGTGTTGATTCGGCAGGGATGATGCTCTTTATCAGGTATTATGACCTGCTTGTTCTCAATAACTGCACCCTTGAGATTATCGGGGCCAAGGGTGAGTTTGACAAGATGTATCGGCTGCTGCGTCAGTATGTCGCCGGACCCCCTGCTGTCGGGGCGGCGCTGTCCTCCCGTTTGTTGAGGTTATTGCATGAGCTGGGAAAGGGATTCGTCTCTTTTTTTATGGATATGGTTGCCTTCCTTTCATTTCTCGGCGAGAACTTTATCATCTTGCTGCTGGCCCTGCGCCATCCCCTGTCCATTCGGTATGGCGCGATTGTTAAAAATATCGAAGAGGCCGGGGTGCGGGCCATGCCCATCATTGCCCTGACCAGCTTTCTGATCGGGGTGGTGATTGCCTATCAGGGGGCGGTGCAGTTGGAGAAATTCGGCGCCCATATCTTCATTGTTGATATGATCAGCATTTCGGTCACCCGTGAGCTTGCGCCCCTGATCACCGCCATTGTTGTGGCTGGCCGCACCGGCTCCTCCTATACCGCCCAGCTCGGGGTGATGAAGATAACCGAGGAGATCGACGCCATGCGGACCATGGGATTTGATCCCCTCCATTTTCTGGTGCTGCCGCGGATCGTGGCCCTGATGATCGTCATGCCGCTGATGATCTTTTTTGCCGATATGGTGGGCATCCTGGCCGGGATGTTCATCTCCAATATTCATCTACACCTCTCTTATGGTGAGTTCCTGCGGCGGTTGCAGGTGGCACTCGAGGTCAAGCATGTGTGGATTGGTATTTTCAAAGGGCCGTTTTTCGCCTGGCTGATTGCGGCGGTCGCCTGCTTTCGAGGCTTCGAGGTTTCGAAAAGCACGGAGAGCATAGGGCGCTATACCGCGATCAGTGTGGTCAACGCCATTTTTCTGGTGATTGCCTGTGACGCCCTTTTTTCAGTTCTTTTTACGGAGCTGCACATTTGAGTGAGCCTGTTATCACCGTCACCAATGTGGTGACCAGGTTTGGCCCGAACCTGATTCATGACCACATCAGCCTGACCGTGGGACAGGCCGAGATCTATGGCCTTCTGGGCGGCAGCGGTGCAGGGAAATCCACTCTGATGAGAGAGATGGTGATGCTGCTCTTGCCGCAGGAAGGTGAGATCACGATCCTCGGGACAGCGCTGTCAACGATCAGCCGTGCCGATGCTGCTGCGCTGCGGCGGCAATGGGGGGTGCTCTTTCAGGGGGGGGCCCTCTATTCTTCTCTTACCGTGGCCGAGAATATCGGGATAACGCTCAAGGAATATACCGATCTCTCCGCAAACCTGATTGGCGATATCGTGGCCATGAAGATCAACATGGTGGGGCTTCCGGCCCAAGCCGCGGAGCTTTATCCTGCCGAACTCAGCGGCGGCATGGTCAAACGGGTCTCCCTGGCGCGAGCCCTGGCCATGGATCCGCAGCTGCTTTTCCTGGATGAGCCGACTTCCGGCCTCGATCCTGTCGGCGCCGAGGCCTTTGATCACCTGATTCTGAAACTGCGGGATCTGCTGGGGTTGACCGTGGTCATGGTCACCCATGACCTGGATTCCATCTGGACCATTGTCGATCGGTTTGCGGTGCTGGGTGATCAGCAGGTGGTTGCCGAAGGCACCCTTGCTGAGGTCAGAAAAAATTCCCATCCCATTGTCCAAGATTTCTTTGGGGGAGCACGAGGCAGGATACGGAGCTTAGGAGCCGTTACGAAATAACCAAATCATTTCAAGCTATTTCGTTGCGGTTCCTTATGCCGTCTTTCCAATTCAGATGGTCATGTTATTTTTTACAGCGGTGCAGAATGGAAAGCAGGATTAATTATACCATCGTCGGCGTCTTTGTGGTCCTGTTGCTGGCCGGGCTGGTCGGCTTTGTCTACTGGCTGGGGAAGTATGGATACAAACAGGAATATGACTATTATTATGTCTATATGGTGGAGTCGGTTTCCGGATTAAGCGCTGAGGCCTCGGTCAAGTATCGGGGTGTGGATGTGGGTATCGTCGAGAAGATGCGGCTGAATCCCAAAGATTCCGAAGAGGTGGAGCTCCTGTTGAAACTCAAACACGGTACCCAGATCAGGGTGGATACCAGGGCCATGCTCAAGTCGTTCGGCATAACCGGGCTGTCCTTTGTGGAACTGACCGGGGGGCGCAAGGATTCCCCGCTGCTTGCCAGGACAGGTGACACGATTCCGGTCATCCCCGCCGCCCCTTCAACCTATGCCCGATTTGACGAGTCCTTGACCATTCTTGCAGAGAAACTGGCCCGGGCCCTGGATAAGATTGACCGGCTGCTCAGCGAGCAGAACCTGCAGAATGTTGGTGATATCCTTGCTGAAATGAAGGCGCTGACCAAAGATATCCGGGGGCAATTACAGGGCTTCCAGCGTCTTGTTGACAGCAGCGTGGTTATGGAGAAGGGAATTACCCAGGCCTTTGTCAAGGTTGAGTCTGCGGCCGTGGGGGTGGAGAAGATGGCCGGGACCCTGGAGCATGATTACGCGGATCCGGATCGAAACCTGGCCAACCTTGCCCGCCGGAATCTGGAGTCGTTCCATCAACTGCTTTCTGAACTGGACATCCTGGTGGTAGATCTGCAAAGAACGACCCGGGCGATTGAGAACAGTCCCGGCGATCTGATCTTTAAGCGATCCCGAGTGCAGCCTGGGCCGGGAGAGGAGGGATATGAAGGAAAATAACTGCGGACAGGTGCTGGTCTTAGCCATCCTTGTCGCCTTCACTTTGATCACCGGATGTACCTTCCAGAGCCTTCCGCCAGTGGAGATCTATGCCCTTGAGCCGGGGTGGGGCCAAAATGATCCGGCGCCGACAGAAAAAAGGGGTTCAGCTCTTATCCAGATCGCCCCGGTCCGTGGCAGTGCAGCCTTTACCACCAATGAGATCCTCTATACGGATACCCGGCACACCCAGCATAGCTATGCGTACAGCCGCTGGCGAGACACGCCGGTCAGAGCGATGCAGACGGTCCTTGAGGTGGCCGTGGAAAACAGCGGTCTTTTCAGGGCCGTGCTCCCGCCCACATCGGTGTCCGGGGCTGATTTTCTGGTGGAGAGCGTCCTTCTGGAATTTGGCCATTTTCTTGGGCAAGATGGTTCCTCGACAGGGGTTGTCAGGATGCGCTTCCATCTTATTGACAACAAGAGCAGAAAGGTTGTTGCCAGCAAAGAATTAGTAGCCAGGATACCGGCGGCGACACTGGATGCCCGCGGCGCCACAGCGGCAATCAATCAGGCAGCAATTAAAGTTACCAGTGATCTTGTTGTCTGGCTATCAGAACCAGGAAAAATTTAATTTAACTTGTTGGGCACCATGAAAAGTTGTCTTTTCACCCATTGGGATGGCTTGATCGTTCGACGATCTCTTCTTATTGCATCATAGCAATAGATTACAAAAAGAAGATAGGTAGTCTTTTGGGGGGTAATTGTGCCATTTCTTTCGCATGGACTTCCCGCTGTTCATGACAGTTTATCACAAACAGGCCAAAAGTTCTCTTCCCGCTGAGCCAAAACATCCCGAGGTATCTCCTCTTGAAACCCGGAAATAGGGTGTCTGGAATGTTGAAATTCACTCCGGCCCCGACGGTCGCTACCTGTCTCCCGGACCAAATGCTAGCGGCGACTGCCTTTGCGCTCATGCAGAAAACTGAGAATCTGCTCAGCTACGGACAACCCCAAGGTCAGATTCGAAAACGTGCGGCGCACCACGCAGCAGATACCCTGGACCTCAATATGGACCAGACGGCGGCGCAGGTCACAACATATAGCCAAGCGGTTCTTGTCCTCCTGAATCTTTTTCAGTTCTTGGTCGAGAAACATATCGTATCCTTTTTTAGTTCGGCCAGGCTCTGGTCAAAGGCCAGTGATTTTCGTCCCAAGAGCCGATACAGGACGATAAATACTGACGTCCCCGCCAGTATGCTGGCCACTGCTGCGCCAGCGAGTCCGTAAAGCCGCCATTCGGGCGGCAGGACATACAAGCCGGCCAGAACCAGCAACAGGAGGCCGAGCAGAGAAAAGACCACACCCATGCAGGCCAGGAGCAATGCCTGGACAAAACGAATCTTGGCCTCGCGCAGCTCCAAAGCCAGGAGTTCCAAACGATCCTCGAGAATTTGGGTGGCTATCCCGCCGAACCGCCTGGCAGCCCCTGAGAACCCGGAAATGAACAATGGTAGTCTGTCCATGCTATTTCCTGGACATGAACCAGCCCAGGAGCAGGCCGGCGACAAAGGTGCCGCCGATGGCAGAGTATGGTTTTACATGAATGAACTCATCAGCGGCCTGGACCTTATCCAGGAGTTGCGCTTCAAACTCGCCGTACTCGCCCTTGGCTGATTCCAGACGTTCCTTCAGGGCGGTTCTGGCTGACTTGATCCTGTCGTCCAGTTCTCCAGAAGTAGCGTCCACAAGCGCATGGGCGTGGTCCATGATGTATCGCATTTCCTGGCTTATTGGTTTGTATTTATCGTTTGTGCTTGCCATGTTGCATAACCTCCTCAAGCTATGTCTTTGCTTTTACTGGAGCGCTGTTTTTTGTTTGTCGTAGTCGACATTCAGATCTGCGCCAGCCTTTTTGACCTTGAACTCAATCTGTCAAAGTGAGCGCTCCACTTGTCGAGCAGAGATTTAAGTTTCTCTTTATACTTATTTCGTTCCTTTCTGTTGTTAACCTGGTTGAATAAATACTCTTTTCCGCCAGCTACGCGCGCCGACGCCCCTGAATGAGGTTGAGCAGCACAACAATAACAGCAATGACCAACAGGATATGAATGAACCCTCCCATCGTGTAACTGCTGACCAGTCCCAACGCCCACAGAATTATCAGTATCACGGCAATTGTCCACAACATATGATCCTCCTTTTTTTGTCTGTCGGTGAAGTCGGAGATTATGAAATCCTGCTGCGCCGCTGTCACAATTTTTTATACTGAAATGTTTTTTTTGCACAATCTACTTTTGAAAATACTCCCGGACTTTCGTGGCAATCTGGCGATCTGTCATGTCGTCAACTGTTTCCACCGCCTCGATGAGTGCACCGAGTTTGTCTCTCTCGAGACGTTTTTTCAGCTCGCCCTTTGCCTCGCCCGGACCAAATATCAAAATCGCTTCGGCGTCACGAATAAGCGAAATAACCTCATCGTAGTAGGCGTTGATTTGGTCCGTAAACTTTCTCTGAAGGGTATCATCCGCTGGAACCATATGTGATTCATAGGGGGATGTCGAACGTCCATCAGCAGACAGTGCGCTCTGCTTTACCACCTTTGATTCGATCACTTCTGTTTTTTCCCCTTTGTTCGAAACCACCACTATTACGGCCTTACGATGGTCAATCCACAAACCCGCAGTCTTTTTCATAGATTTCTCCTTGTTGGAAAAGGCTTCTGCCGGTAATCAGAGGCCAGATAGTATCGTCTTATTATATATGCCGTCATTCACTTCCCGGACCAGATGTCCGGGGGGAGTGACTGACGGTGAGCCGATTTAGCGCTTCCCTTTAAGGCGCATGTCATTCTTGACCGACGTCACCCCTTTGACGCTGCGTGCAACCTCGACCGCCTTGTTGATGTCGGCCTGAGAATTGACGAAGCCGCTCAACTGAACCACGCCTTTGAAAGTTTCGACGTTGATCTCGCTTGACTTCAGCGAATTGTCGTTGAGAATTTCCGCCTTTACTTTGGTGGTAATGACGGAGTCGTCAACATACTCTCCGGTTCCCTCTTTCTTTGCCGTCGATGCGCATCCCAGAAGAGAAAACAGCAGAATGACGAGAAAAAAGTTAGAGAATTGATTGAATAGTTTCATAAGGATCCTCCTTGTGTGATTTTTTTGATTTTGCGTTTCCCAACGCCTTACTAATCAGGTTATACTTTTTTCTCTCATCCTCCTAATGGGTGAAGTTTTTTTGAGGGTACCTTGAAACATTAGGACTTTCGTTCAAGCTCAAGGCGTGCGAAAAATTTTACCACAAGCATATAGCTAATAATATTCCGAGGATAGAATTTTAAGAACAATGCAGCGACCGTCGAACAGTCAAGCCGTCCCACTCAGGGTCTTTTGTTGTGTTAGGGGCATTCTTGAGCATCTGAACGTCGAGACAAGAGCAAAAATAATAAAAATAACCGCGACATGTCTCATCGCTCCTAATTTAATTAAACGTTTTTATTCATGGGAATGTCAATTTTTTAATGGCTCTGCTCAATTCTCAGTAATTATCGATCTAACTTCCAGCCTGTGCAGGTTTGACATTTTCCACACCAGCCAATCCTGTTCAGGCTAAAAGTATAGTGTTCATGCGCAATCGGGAGCAGAACGGTAATTATTAA